>JADGCQ010000075.1 GCA_015228925.1 Magnetococcales bacterium
CCCAGACCCCTTTTTTCTTTTAATAATTTTCTAGGGCGTATCTCAAGTTATCGGACATCAATACCCCCTAATGCCAAGGGATTCCAAACGCAATGACCCTGGCCAGCCCCTGGGTTGAAAATAAAGAGCGTCGTCGCATGATTATGGGGCGACCTTTTCCTGTTTTTCACCCTGATTGCCCCGGAACCAAACATGTTCGGGACGACTCAGGATCGATTCCAACACCTTGGCCACCTCATCGGCCCCCTGGGTGTTGCCATTGACCCTGGCCTTGGCAATCAGGGCTTCGACCTGGGCGATCATCCGGGTATAAAACAATCGAGAAATATCATGGAAACCCTGCCATTGCACATAATCGGGTGCCTGCATAGAAGCCCCCTGGCGGACGCGATGCCCCGCCTGGTGCCACAGTTCAAACCAAGTCCATTCAATGTCCTCATCAAAATTAGTCGGCGAGCGCAAGCCAGTCCGCGCCAAACTATCCATCAACGCCTGGGCAGGTTGGGCAAACTTGGCGTTGTAGAGGGTGACAACATGGTCAAACTGTTTGTAGAAATTTTCCACGATGGTTTCGGTATGACACGAGGTACACACCTCCTGCATCCGTTTGCGATTATCCTGCCAGGAGGTATCGGTTTTGACCACACCTTCACCAACCTTGGTGGAGATGGGCGATTTCAGATCCCAACTGATGCGATGGCTGACATCATGGGTCAATGGGGATTCAACGGTCGCGGACATGTGGCAGGTGGCACAGGTGGGGCCGGTGTCATAATCTTCCCCTGGAACCCATTTGGATGACAACAGATTCATCCGTTCCTGACTGGCGTAAAAGTTGATCCCATGTTTGGACTCTCCATAGATTTCATTTTGCGGATGGGCAGGACCGCGATGACACTTGCCACACGCTTCGGGGCGTCTGGCCTGGATCTGGGAAAATTCATGCCGTTGATGGCAGGCGGTACAGGCACCGCTGGAACCATCGGGATTGATCCGACCGATGCCGCTGTTGGGCCAAGTGGTGGCGTCCAGTTTGCCGTTGGCCTGGACCTTGATTTGGGAACCGTGGCATTGCACACACCCGTGTTGGGCCGCTGCTGCCATGGATTCATCGGGCATCCCCTGGGTGACGGAGGCCAGGGTATGGGAATCGCTCCCGGCAAACGCCCCCGCCTTGGCATGGATGCTGTGGGTGAATTCAGCACTTTCGCGGGGATGGCACCGTCCACAATCCTTGGGACTGACGATCACGGCGATCAAAAACTTTTTGTGCATGAACGCATCGGGATCCCCTTGCTCGGCGCGATGGCATTCATAGCAGCCGACGTTGGCACCATAATGCTTGGAACGTCCCCATTGTTGGTACAACCCCCGATTGTCCTCGATATGGCAGGAGACGCAGGTTGCACTCTCTTTGCTCAGGGAATCAAAGGTTTTTCTCGGGGCTTTTTCAATCTCTTGGGTTGCCGCGACAGGGGGAGGCTGCGTCGCCTCTTCAACGGCGGAGACCCCCCACCAGGGGGCCAAAAGGATCATCACCCCCACCCAAAACACCCCATGCTTGGCAACCCTCAAGATACGCGCACCCATTGCCCTGTCCCATTGTTTGATTTGTCCCATCATCCCCCACCCCCGTGCATGTCGCATGATACCACCACAGACTACCTTGCCCGTATGTTGCTCTATTGTCTGAACTAAGTCAATTATGATGTTGCCGACGACCAGGAGAAACCCGCAATACCTATTGCCGCGCAGACTTACCGTCCAGTATTCTGGGATACCCTGTTGACCTCCGTGGTGGCCCCTTTGATATGAAACATACCTCATGACCATCCTCTACCTATGCGAAAAACCATCGCAGGGACGCGATATCGGCCAAATTTTGGGGGCGACCGCCAAGCGGGACGGCTATCTGGAGGGGAACGGTCGGCGGGTCACTTGGTGCATTGGTCACTTGCTGGAGATGATCACACCCGACGGCTACAAACCAGAATGGAAACGATGGTCCCTGGAGACGTTGCCCATCATCCCCGAACAGTGGCAACTGGAAGTTACCCCTCGAGGAAAAAAACAATTCAAGATTATCAAAAGTCTCCTGAAAGATGTCCGCGAGGTGGTATTGGCCACCGACGCCGATCGTGAGGGGGAAACCATCGGTCGTGAGGTTTTGGAACGGTGCCATTATCGAGGGCCTGTTTCCCGCCTGTGGCTGACCGCCTTGGATGAGGCCAGCATCCGTAAAGCCCTGGACGGGATTTTGCCCGGGGACAAGACCGCCCCGCTCTATCATGCCGGCCTGGGACGATCCCGCGCCGATTGGATCGTCGGGATGAATCTTTCCCGCGCCTATACCATCCTGGGGCGTCAAGGAGGCTACGAGGGGGTGTTGACGGTGGGCCGTGTCCAAACCCCAACACTCAAACTGGTGGTGGATCGGGATCGGCAGATCGAACAGTTCAATCCCATCACCTATTATGACGTGGTGGCCCATATCCAGGTGGAACAGGGGGCGTTCAAAGCCAAATGGATTGTCCCCAAACCATGGGCCGATACGGAAGGGCGATGTCTGGACCGCGATATCGCCAACGCGGTTGTCCAAAAAATTTCAGGACAAACAGGAAACATCGCCCGCAAGGAAACCCAACGGATCAAAGAACCACCACCCCTCCCCCTGGAGCTTTCAACGCTGCAACAGGAGGCCTCCCGACGGTGGGGAATGAGTGCGAAACAAACCTTGGAGGGGGGGCAAGCCCTCTATGAAAAACACAAGGCGATCACCTATCCCCGAACCGATTGCCGCTTTCTTCCCAACAGCCAGTTGGGCGATGCCCCCCGAATTTTTCAAGCGTTGGTCGCTGCGGATGCTTCCTTTGCGGCGTTGGTGGCCCAAGCGGATCCCGCCATCCGTTCCCGAGCCTGGGATGATCGCAAGATCACCGCCCACCATGCCATCATTCCCACAACCGCCCGGGTTGCCATCGACGCCATGTCCCGTGAGGAATCCCGTCTTTATGATCTCATCCGCCGTCACTATCTGGCGCAGTTTTTCCCCGCTTTTGAGTATGACCGCACCGTCATCGATGCGGTGGTAAACGGAGAAACATTCCGCGCCTCCGGTCGCGTGGAACAGGTGATCGGGTGGAAACAGGTTCTTGGGGGTGATAAGGGAAAGGAAAAAACAGAGAATCACGAGGAAAATCAGCCACTTCCCACGGTCAGAAATGGGGAACCCCTGGTTGCGACCCAAGCCGATTTGGAAGAAAAGCACACCAAACCACCCCAACGTTATACCGAAGGGACTCTGATTGCGGCGATGAAAAACGTGGGCAAGCAGGTGGAAGATCCCCGTCTGCGCAAGATTTTGCGGGAGACCTCCGGCATCGGCACCGAGGCGACCCGGGCAGCAATCATTGAGAATTTGATCAAACGCAATCTGTTATCCAAAGATGGCAAGAAGAATCTGATCAGTATGCCTGCCGGGCGTCTCCTTGTGGACATGCTCCCCCACAGTGTCACCGATCCGGCAACCACCGCCGTATGGGAACAGGCTTTGGATGACATAGCCCATGCGGGGGGGACGTTGGAGGCATTCCTTGACAAATCGGAGATTTGGATCAACAAGCTTATCGCCAACGTCAAAGCGCGGCAAAGTCTGTGTACTTCCCACTTTTCCGGGTTATCCTGCACCGTATCGACGGCGAACCGACCACAATCGGCGACGACGGGAGAAACATCACCGCCATGCCCCCAGTGTCACCGTGGCATTTTGGTGGAACGGACCGCAAAGAAGGGAAAAAACGTCGGCAACCGTTTTCTGGGCTGTAACGCCTATCCGCGATGTACCCATACCCAACCCATACCAACCCCATGATGTCCCGTTCTCATCGCTGTTTCTAAGCATCCGTCGAGGCATGTTGATATTCAATAGAAAATTTGTCGCCCCCGGACAGATTCAACGCCAGTTGGCACGAAATGGCTGTCAAGTCTCTTCTTTACGGCATAGAATAGATGAGGATGGAAATTTCTTGAAAGGGGAATCCGATGAGTCAGGCGATTGCATTTGACACCTACGCCTACGTCAAAAAACTGAAAGAGGCCGGGGTCGATGAGCGACAGGCGGCCATCCAGGCCGAAGCGTTGGTCAACCTGGTCGAGGACCGGTTGACGACCAAAAGGGATCTGGCCGAGGTTGAAGCCACTCTGCGGCGGGATATCAAGGAACTCGATGTCAAGATCGAGTCGGTCCGGGCAGAACTTGATGTCAAGATCGAGTCGATCCGGGCAGAACTCGATGCCAGGATCGAGTCGGTCCGGGCAGAACTCGATGCCAGGATCGAGTCGGTCCGAGCGGAGTTGAAGCGGGACATCAAGGAACTAGACACCAAGGTTGAAGTCCGGTTCAAGGAACTAGACACCAAGATTGAAGTCCGGTTCAAGGAACTGGACTTCAAAATCGAGTCGATCCGGTCGGAGTTGAAGCGGGACATCAAGGAACTGGAGCAACGCATGGTGATCAAACTTGGAAGCCTGATGTTCATTGCGGTCGGGGCCGTCGCCGCACTGGTAAAGCTGCTTTGAAGAAGCGGGGCGGTCTGAATCCGCCCGATTTTGTCGTAAAAACCGTCGTCGGATAAAACAAGCCATCACAAGTGGGGGACCAAGTCATCCCCCGCCCCTCCACGATGGTCTGCACTCAAAAATCGGTTTGACGGATCAAGGCGGCCCAGATGGGATGCCAAAACCGCTCCAAAACAGTCCGTGGAGCGACCGCAAAACGGACAGTCCCCGGCGCAACCCGATCCAGGTCAGACCAGGCAAGCACCGGAGAAAGCCATACCCGAAAACACCCTTTTTCAGGGACCAACCGACCATTCCGATCCTGCCGCACCGCCAAAGGACCGCCATGCGTCGAAGCAAAAGCGGAATCCTTTAGAAATTCAACCGCCTGATTTTCAATCCGGTCCACCTTCAGTTCACGCGACGGACGCCCCAATTCGGCGGGAATGAACGTCGCCTGGGAAGTCCCCAACACCCGGTCAATCTCCTCTTCCGTGACAAAAGCCTCCACCCGTACCGGCTGAAGGCGCATGATCGCCACCAACGGTTGCTTGGAATCCACCCAAACCCCCGGCTCCATCCCCTCGGCCATGAATTTCACCACCCCCGCAAACGGGGCGCGAACCCGTAACAAAGCCGCTTCCCTCAGCAAACCATCCCGTTCACCCAAGGCAGAGGCCAACTCGCGGGCAACAACCAGTTGTTTATCCCCCACGGTGAATTCGCTCGCTCCATGCCCCATATCCCATTGCAACCGTTCTATCGTTAAACGATTTTGCTCCAAAGATAACGCCAGATCGGGAGCATCCAACACCATGAGTTCTTGATCTTTCTCCACCGCCTGGTCCCATGTCACCCAGATCTGCCGCACACGCGCCCCCACCGGGGAAAACATCGCTTGATACCACCCCGCTTTTCCCATGGCGGGTGCCCGTACCGACCCTTCCCAGGGAATGACCGCCACCAAAGAAAATATCCCGGCCCCAATCAGGATCGTCCGCACCACCGTCCCATTCCAATGGAAAAGATGCCGATTCTGCCACCAAACGCCCATTTCCAAAGCCACTGGACGGACAACAAACCATCCCACTTCCGCCAGCAACAGCACCAGCCCCGCCACCTTGAACACCATAAAATACACCACCAGTGCAAAGCCGATAAAAAAGATGGCGCGATACATCCAAACGGCATAGGCAAAAAACGTCAAAAACCGACCCAAACGATCCCGCGCCCCGTGGGGTTCCGGGAGACCCCATCCAAACAACCACTCCCGCATCCGCCACCGCCCCAAGGCAAAGGCCTGCTGTTGCAAATTGGGAACCCCCAGGGCATCGGACAGCAAAAAATAACCATCAAATCGCATGAATGGATTCAAGTTGATCACCACCGTCCCCACCCAGATAACCCCAGCCAGGAGGACCAAAGCACTGCGGGCTGGCCCCTCGGAAACAAATGGCCACAAAAACAATGCCACCGCCGCCAGCCCCAATTCGGCCAGCACCCCCCCCGCACCAATCAAAAACCGCTCTTTTTGGGAGCGCAGCAACCATGCTTCCCCGACATCGGTATAAAATACCGGCCAAAACAACATGAATGCCACACCCATGGTGGGAACCCGACATCCGTAACGGCTCGCTGTCGCAGCATGTCCCAACTCATGGACCAGTTTGGCCCCCAAAATAGCCCCCCCATACCAGATCCACCCCGCGAACGAAAAAAAATGGGGAAAGGTGGCCAAAAACATATCCCAGTGCCGTGCGGTATTCGTCGCCCCCACCAACCCCATCACCACCACCGCCACCCAAACCATGGGGTGTCCCAACAGACGCCACAACCCTCCCCATCGGACGAGAAAAGAGTCGGGATTGACCAGAGGGACGCGAAAAAACAACCATCCATGCCACAACCGCCGCAGCCACCCCTGGGTTTGCCGCTGTCGTTGTTGCAACAATGTTTGCGTCATCGCCGCAGAGGTTGCCATAACCAATTCATTTTGCACCAAGAAATCACGGACTCTGATCACCTGTTCCGGTGAGATGGTGGGACCACCCAATGCCCTGACCTGCATCCCCAGGGTTTCCGGTGTCAGACCGGGGTGATCCATGACGATCCGTTCCACCCAACCCATGCGAAAAAACCGTTGCCGAACCGGATCATGAATCATCCAGGAGGGGGAACCATCGGGATGGGGTGGGCCAGGGTGAAACCGCAATTCCCGGCGCAACAAAAACGGAAGAGCAGGAGCCAGCCCCCCAGGGATCGACGATTCAGGGTGATCCCTCCCCCTCCACCCGGATGCCGTCTCCATAGCCCCTACATCCCGACAAACTGCCGCAACGCCGATAGCGGACGCCGGAACAGGAGAAAAAACAACGAAGTATCCTCTCCAAAGAGGCGCACCTTCCCCCGAAGCCCGATCCGAGGTGGCGGTCTGCCATCCGTCAAGTGCCCACGCACGGCAAACGCCACCACCCCTTCCGGGGTGACATTGGCTTCATAGCTCACATGAACCACCTGACCCGCACGCGGATGCAACGGATCGGAATCCAAAAACAACAAAAACGCCCCCCCCGTTTTCATGGTCACCGCATCGTGGATAGAAAGATCCATGGCGATGACCACCTTGTCGGGATCAGCGACCACCATGATTCTTTGTCCCACCCGGACCGGTTGCCCGACCCATTCTTCCGCCGAGCCGAACAATGCCAGCCCATCCCCCGGTGCTAACACCCGACTCCGTTCCAACATCTCCTGGGCATAGTGTCGTTCCACGGTCCGTTCCTGGATACGACTGCGCAACATCGGCAGATTGGCTTTGACATCGGCATGGGAAAACGCCAACTGTTCCGCCCTGAGGAGTTCCGTCTCCGCCACCCGCAAGGCATCCTCCGCCACCGCCAACCGATTGGCCACCATGGTCTCTTCCATGGTCAAGAGCATCTGCCCCGCATGGACCATGCTGTTAGGTTCCACCGCGATACGCGCCACCACCCCATCCATGGTCGCTGTGACCAAGCGTGGTTTTTCGGCGATTACCTTGGCGGATGCCATGACCGACTGGCGTACCGGCCAAGCCAACAGCAGCACCACCAACACCCCACCCACCCACAAAAGAGACCGCAGCGATACCCTATTCCGTTGGCCACCCCGTCCCGGAGTCGCTTTCAGCCGGAGGTATTCCCAGGCATGGCCATAACACAACCCCAAACGCCGGGCCAGTTCCAACTCCTCCTGATGCCATGGATGACGCCGCACCAGGAGCAACACCCCCACAACACCCCCACACGGGGTCGTCAAAGGCGACAACATCCCCTCTGGTGGCATCCACCGTTGCCATGAGTCGCCATCCTCGCCCACCCACCGTCCGGTCACGATTTCCGGTTGCGATGGTACTGGCTGGCGGTGCATCAAACCGTTCAACCAAATCACCATGGGGGCATGGGATTCGGGTGCGGATACGCCGGAAACCGCACGCAATTTTCCCAGTTTTCCCAATTCGGCGGGGAAAAAAAAGAGGATGTCCGCCACCAATGCCGAGGGTGTACGGTTGACCATCAGAAATGCCAGTTCCTCATGGGTTTGGGAACGACGGGTCTCCTCCTCCAACAGGAGCAGTGCGCCCGCGCCGGCCAACATTCGCTGGTGAGCAGTCTGGTTCACGGTTTTAAATCGGCAGGAGGATCAAAACGGGCGGCACCACTCATCCCGGCCAACAGTTCGGGATGGTCGCCATGGATTTCCCCCGTGACGGCAACCGATTGGCTCGCCGGATCAATCCGGGAACCGATTGAGACCACATGCCCCTGGTAGGTTTTGCCTGTTTCATCGAGGTTCATGGTGAACGGGGTTTGCATCCGCAACCAGCGCAACCAGCGTGAAGGGACGATCAGCGTCGCGGACAAATCGGAATCATCGAGGATTTCCAACAACGGTTGCCCTGGGGTCACGCTTTGGAAGGGTTGGGCATGACGCATCACCACCCGACCTGAGAAAGGGGCCGACAGACGACACATGCCGACGGTCGCCTGATTGCGTCGCACCTCCGCACCGGTACGCGCCACTTCGGCGGCGGCCAAACGGGTCTCTAAGGCACTACCAGAGGCTAGGTTTTGCAAACCTTTTCGCGCCTCCAGGGTATGGCGGGCTGCATCATGTTCCGCCTGCACCTTTTCCAACTCCGCCTGTTGGATGACGCAGTTCATGGTGACCAGTTCCCCCCCTTTGTCAAACCGATCACCATCGTTGACCGTCATCCGTTCGATGGGTCCGGCCAGACGGCTGGAGAGGATCGTATGGCGTTTTGCCACCAACAGCACCCGCGCCTGAATCGGCTCATCTGCCCAAGCCGAGGCCGCCCCCAGCAATCCCAAAACCACCCCCAACCTGATAGCCCCCGTTTTTCCCCTACCAAGGCGACAGCCCATACGGATGAATTTCATGGCAGTCACCCTACCAATGATTCCAGTTTGCAAATCCATGCATCAAACAACGGACAGGCAGAGCGCATTTTTGGGATGCCAATCGTCCGTGCGATTTCAATCCCTGTTGTTGTCTTTTTAAATCGAGTTGTCAACAGGTCCAACCGTTTTGAAGGGGCACCATTGGGATTGTCGTTGATAGCTTCCGGCTCGCCGCACGACCTGAGAATTTTTTCTACTTCAGACTGTGCTACACCAAGCCCTTTGGCCAGCATTTCCGAATCACTAAAAAGCAAGGCTTCAATCTCATGCATGGAAACATAAGGAATAAACCGTCGCGCTGCATCCTGCTCGGCAAAAAGTTCTTCTACTCTCTGAGCCGTATGTTGGCACATTACCTTTGCCTTTAACGCAGGGCTGGGTTGACTCCTGGATTCCGCATAGCCAGGCCAATCACTGCGGATGCCATAATAGTCAACCAGAAGAGTGAGCCAAGTCTCCCCCCTTTGTTTCAGATGAATTCCGATATCATTTCTAGCCCTGGCAAATTTGACATCCCCTCCGGCTACGCCCGGCTTTTGCAAAATGATCGGTTTCAAGAAAATGTGTTTGAAAGAGAGATAGGGTGCAAGCATCTCTTTAATGAAACGCCGTTCGGTCTGGCCTTCCACCAGCACAATCACTTCGGCAAAATCACGCATCGCTGGTGCCACCATCGATCACATTTTTGGTCCACAACTCTCCGACAGAGTACTCTTCCAGCCATTCGTTGTAGTCAGCATGGTTTAACCTCGCAAAGGTGGATTGTCCATCGTGACGGTTCACCACAATAATGTCTTCAATGGTAAATTCATTGAGGAGAGAAGGTGATTGTGTTGCCACCAAGATTTGCGTTCTTTTGGCAGCGGCACGAATCAATTCCGCCAAAATAGCAATGGCTTCAGGGTGCAAGCCCAACTCCGGCTCATCAATCACAATGGCTGAAGGCGGAAAAGGTTGCAAAAGTGCCGTGGCAAGACAGATAAACCGGATAGAACCATCAGAAAGATGATAGGGTTGCATTGGAAAATCAGAACCTTTTTGCTGCCAGCTCAGTTTAACTTTTTCCGCATCACCAAACATGAGTACGTCCAGACGAAAATCATCAAAGAAGGGAATCACCAGTCGCGTGGCATGAACAATCTCCTGATAATAGGACCGGAGAGATGGATCATTCTTCAGTCTTAGCAGAAAGGGCGCAATATTGCCGCCATTATGCCGAAGAACCTGATTATCTTCGACAATCTCCGAGCGGCGCATGGGTGCCGTTGCGCTGGTGTCATGAAAATGATAGACTATCCAACGTGATATGGATTCATAGATAAAATGTCCGACACCGTTCCACCGTCCCCCTCCAGTGACAGATTTCTCATCGCGTTCGTCGTGCAGACGGCTTTCAGGCGAAGGTGGTCCATAGGAACGCCAGCTCGTCGTTCCATGTTTCCGTTCTTCACGGACGAGAAATGTTTCCTCCACGGTAGGCGTCAGCTCGAAACGGTAAAAATTTGGTCCTTGCGCATAGTCGCTGTGCGACGCAAATTCAAGTTCTATTCTTATAGCAGGGGTATTCTTAAGGCCATTGTGCAGAAAGTTGTCCGCACCGCCGTTTTCCAAAATGAATTTCTGGAGGTTTTTCCGTGTCATCGCCACGAGCAACTGAAACACCTGCACAAGATTACTTTTGCCGGTTCCATTGGCTCCGATGATAATGTTCAAGTCTCTGAGTTCAAATTCTTTCAAATCCCGAATCGACTTGCATCCGCTGATGCTAAGTTTTTTTATTGCTCCTCTCATGATATGCCCCCCGTATTCCACATGCGCTTCATGAACTCTTCTTCGATGAGGCAGACCTTCCAGTTCGCGTCATCCAGCTTCAGATTGGGCAAATTGTTGCTGCCGTTGACGTCGATGGTGTCGAATTCAAAATCGCGGATACCACGCGGTTCTTCTGGAACCATTTGTCCAGCTAATGTGGAAAGCGTCACCCCAGGTCACATCATGACTTCCCCGAAAAAACATCGTCCAAAGACTGAGCGTCGAAGATGCGAAGGCTCCACGCCTCTAAGGAGGAAAAATCGGCTTTGGCTATTTCTTCATTGGCCCAATCCGGTACAATGCTAAAACGGCGTTTCAATAAACGAGTCAAAATCTTTGCCTCGCCATCGCGCTCGCCATCCCGGTGAGACACCTCTAGCCGCTGCTCTAACCTTGGCAAGGAAAAAAGCTCCTCTTCCGGCGTTGTATCCACCATAGACTCGAACCATTCTTTCCCAAGCTGAATCACATATTCGGGCGTGATTTCTTCCATCTCAGGATTATTCAAGGCACTTTCCATTGCTTTTATGGGCTAAACCGACAGGCATCGTGATCCCCTGCACAAACGCCTCAGATCCCCAGCCATCTTCTATTAGGTTTTCCTTTTCGGCAAGAAAAATATGCGGACCCAGGGGGGGATTTCCCACGGAAATATGGCCACTCAACACCCACACACGATTCCATACCAAACAATCAATTTACTCTCCACAATAGACCATGATACCGTGTTGCCACCATCCAATGGACTGATTGGAGAAAATCGGTTTGAGTGACGTAGGGACCAATACCTGCTGGCATTGTCTGGTGGGCGAAACGCTGAAAACTCTCCTGGAACCCGTGGACATCGAAGTCCGTTCGGAGGTTCCGGTGGTTTCAGCACCACCCAAGGCGGATCTGATCCTCATCCAGCGCAAATCGGGTGGATGGACAAAAAAACAACGTCACCTCCTGGCAGACGGACTTTGGGATCTGGATGCAGACCATATTCTGGCTGAACTTAAAATTACCGAAAGCCTGAATGAGAATTCCCTGTCCAAGCTGTCGGTCTATGATACCCTGTACTTGGAAGCGGCAGGTCTGGAACGTCACCAGTTGGCCAGTGTTGCCATCAGTGCCGTAACCCCACGGGATGAATTCATCGAACGATTTGCCTTTAAACCCGTCGGACCGGATGGTGTCTTTCAGAGTCAACCGCATTGGGGAGGGACACTTCGGTTGATCCTCCTCAACGAACTGGCGGATACGCCAAGAAACGCCCCATTGAAGTGCTTTGCCAGTCGCCAGGAAGAACGGAAAAAAGCGTTCGAGACGATCAAGAAAGCAGGACTGTTCCAAATCTCGCTGGCCTTTGGTCGCGTCATTACCGGTTTGAGGAGATTACTGATGAAAGGTTCATCCACAAGCTATGAGATGGAAAACGCCACCCCAGAGCACATCATCCAAGTTGGGAGGGATTGGCTCGAATTCATGGTCGAATGCACCCCCGATGAGGAACTTTTCGCCATACCGAAGTTAAAACATTACCTGGACGAATTTAAGCACCAAAGCGAACTCAAAGCGGAACTCGAAGAGATACAAAAGGGTCGTCGCGCCGAGGCCGTCAAAACACTCCAACGCCTTTTGCAAAAAAAGTTCGGGCCTGACCTGGCATCCCGTTTTGAACAACACCGCCACAGTGCATCGCTGGAAGAACTCGAAACCTGGACCGACCGGATCTTAGACGCCCAATCCATCGACGGTATCTTTCAGTCGTGAAAGACCTCCGTTGAATCCAGCCATGGGGGGGGGAGAGATTCTCCCGGCCCCGTGATGAACCATGGCAGGTGGTCTATTGATTGAAAGTCCCAAGCAGGGCCATGAATTGATGCTTGCACCCTTTTTCATGCATCCAAGCCGCCTTCGCCGGATCGGATGGCAAAGCACTGGGGACAAGATGGAGAACCGATGCGGTTTTCTTGCCGTCCATTTCCAAAGTCATGCCAAGGCCGTCCTGAACGGGGGCGTTGGCGGGTAACAACAGACTATTTTTCCCCTTGGGCCAATCGGTACGCGCTTTCCACGTCTCCTGACCCAGGACAACCCGGATCGTGACATCGGCAGCACTATCGGGACGCCAAAAGACCAAACGTTCCCCCTCACGATAACAATGGTCCGCACTTTCGGTGACATCGATCACCCAGGGATTGGGTAGCTTTTTACCCTCTTTGGCCATTTTAAACGCAGAATCGGCACTACGAGTCGCCCCAAGGGCACTCCTCTCCTTGGTGCCGGAGTTGAGCAAACTGGCCATGGCATCCTTCACACTGCCGACGTTACCACCACCCTCGGCCAAAGGGGCGGCATCATAAGGCCCCTTGAGGCGGATGATACGCCCCGTCTCGGCAATCAGCGCGGCACTCTCACCCTCGGCAAGTTTCAGGGGAAGACCGCTATCGATGACCTGTCCCGTTTTTAAACCGGCCCCCTTGGCTTCAAACACCACAAGGTTAGACGCGCAGGCGGTGCTGATCCATAGGAAACCTGATGCAATAAAAGTACTTGCAGTTCGTATTTTCCAAGTCATGACGACCTCCTGTATTTGCTTTAAGGTGAATGAATATCACCAGCCCCCACCCCTATATAGCGCAAATTATAAGCCAGAGCCACGGATCCATTGCCGGAAAATGGATCTTGAACCATTTCAGAGGGTTTCTGAACGTAAGCGGTACAGTCGATGGCCAATAGCGAAAGGGCTAGACAAGAAAAACGTAAAAAAAATTTTACATAATCAAAAAATATTACACATCTAGCCCACAGGCATGAGGAAAAATGGGATGATGAGATTGGCACAAGATTGGCGTACTATGATCGATAGAAAACAAGATTTTGCCGAACCATGTTGCATTTGAAAATCCAGGGCGATGCCATGAAAACATCCCAGGCGACTTACCATGGTGGCCAAGGTGGCGGGGCGGGGGTTGAAAAACCCGGGACCGATGTTTCGTGGGGTAAACCCCTCCCCTTTCGCGCCCTCGCCTTGGAACCGCGCCTTCTCTTCGACGGGGGGGTGGTGGCAGGGTTGATCATGGGGCTGGAATCGGGGATGGATCCTCTGGATCCCGAGGTCACGGAGTCCCACCCCACCCACGATATGCCGGATGGCCCTGGTATGGCGGAACTCCAACCGCTCTTGGATTTATGGGAACGTGCGGTGGTCCATCCCAAGAACATGGTGTTCATCGATGCCCGCGTACCCGATCTGGCGACATTGGTGCAAGGCGTTCCTCCCGATACGCAGGTTGAAATCATCCAGGGGGAGGATGATGGGATTGCCCGCATCACGCAATGTCTGGCGGACAAAAAAAACTTGGAATCCATCCAGATTATCTCCCATGGGGAACCGGGGAAAATCATTTTAGGCCATGAAAGTTTGGACCTGACCACTCTGGCCGGGCATGAGGCAGCCGTGGCACAGTGGGGAAAGGCGTTGCAGACTGGGGGGGATTTGCTGCTCTATGGCTGTGACGTGGCGGCGGGAACCCAGGGAGAGGCATTCCTACGAGCATTGGCCCATGTGACAAAAGCCGATGTGGGGGCTTCGGTAGACGCGACCGGACAAGCGGCTTTGGGGGGAGACTGGGATCTGGAACACCGTGTGGGATCCATCGAGGCTTCTTGGGCTTTGGCTTCCAAAGCCACCGATGATTTTTCAGGATTGTTGGCCAACCAAGTCGTGACCAACACCAATGATTCCGGGCCGGGAAGTTTGCGACAGGCGGTGACGGATGTCGGCGCTGGAGAAACAATCACCTTTAATGCCACCGCCTTTGCATCTACAGTGGCGGCCAATCTGCGGACAATCAACTTAGCATCGGGTATCGCCATCAGCGGTCTGGTCAGTGCCGATATCACCATCGATGGCGATGTGGATGGCGACAACAAAGC
The DNA here is from genome assembly GCA_015228925.1 of Magnetococcales bacterium. Lineage (GTDB taxonomy): Bacteria > Pseudomonadota > Magnetococcia > Magnetococcales > UBA8363 > UBA8363. Next base: position 14,754 of record JADGCQ010000075.1, read on the forward strand.
AGATGTCATCATCAACGGGGGTGGCGTTGGCCCATTTTCCATTTTTTCAATCGCCAAGAATGCCACCCTGAAAAGTTTGGCGTTAACGGATGGTACTGGGACTGCCGGCAAGGGGGGTGATGTGTACATCAACGGCGGTACGGTGGTGATCGAAGACACCAGCATGACCTCCGGGAGTGCCACCTCTGGAGGTGGTCTTTATGTCACGACGGCCAATGTGACGTTGACACGATGCACCGTATCGGGGAATACCGCCACAACCCATGGGGGTGGTATCTATTCGCTGGGCACCCTGACCATGATCAACAGCACGCTATCCGGGAATACCGCCGCCAACTTTGGTGGGGGGGGGTATTTATCCACAGGCGGTGCCACCATCGACAACAGCACCATTACCGCGAACAAGGCACATTTTGATAATGCGGGCGTCAACGAGTATGGGGGTGGTATTTACATGGGGGGAGGATCGGTCAGTGTGAGCCATACCCTCATTGCCGGTAATTATATTGGCAGTGTCGGCACCGTGACCAATGATGTCAACTCCAACACGGCACTCACATCCTTTACCTCCCGAGGCTATAACCTGATTGGAGACGGAGATGGTTCTTCCGGGTTCACCGGTACGGGTGATCAGGTGGGGACAGGGGCATCACCACTCAGTCCTGGCGTTTCGGCACTGGCCGACAATGGTGGCACCACCCAAACCCATGCGTTGACATCCAACAGCTTGGCAATCAACACAGGCAATGCAGCCTATGCGGGTGGTTTGACCACCGATCAGGCGGGGCAGACCCGTCCGGTGGGGATTATTGACATTGGCTCCTATGAATATCAAACCGCCGTCAATACCAGTCCCACCGCGACCCATACCACGGTAACCACAACCTATACCGAGGATGCCGCCAGCGTCGCTCTGACCGATATTGTCGTGACCGACAGCGATGTCGGTGAAACGATCACCGCACAATTGACGTTGGCCGATATCGCGGCAGGGAGTTTGACCACCACGGGCGGTGGCAGTTACAACGCCAGCACGGGGGTATGGAGCATCAATGACACAGTGGCCAATGTCAATGCAGCATTGGCGGCGGTGGCGTTTGTGCCGGTAGCCAACGGGGATACCGACACCACCCTGGCGGTTTCCATCGCCGATGGTGGCGAGGATGGCAGTTCTGCTGTGACCGGGACGATAACCCTGGATGTAATTTCGGTCAATGACAGCCCCACCGCGACCCATACCACGGTAACCACGACCTATACCGAGGATGCCGCCAGCGTCGCCCTGACCGATATCGTCGTGACCGACAGCGATACCGGTGAAACGATCACCGCACAATTGACCTTGGCCGATATCGCGGCAGGAAGTTTGACCACCACGGGCGGTGGCAGTTACAACGCCAGCACGGGGGTATGGAGCATCAATGACACAGTGGCCAATGTCAATGCAGCATTGGCGGCGGTGGCGTTTGTGCCGGTAGCCAACGGGGATACCGACACCACCCTGGCGGTTTCCATCGCCGATGGTGGCGAGGATGGCAGTTCTGCTGTGACCGGGACGATAACCCTGGATGTAATTTCGGTCAATGACAGCCCCACCGCGACCCATACCACGGTAACCACGACCTATACCGAGGATGCCGCCAGCGTCGCCCTGACCGATATCGTCGTGACCGACAGCGATACCGGTGAAACGATCACCGCACAATTGACCTTGGCCGATATCGCGGCAGGAAGTTTGACCACCACGGGCGGTGGTAGTTACAACGCCAGCACAGGGGTATGGAGCATCGATGACACAGTGGCCAATGTCAATGCAGCATTGGCGGCGGTGGCGTTTGTGCCGGTAGCCAACGGGGATACCGACACCACCCTGGCGGTTTCCATCGCCGATGGTGGCGAGGATGGCAGTTCTGCTGTGACCGGGACGATAACCCTGGATGTAACCCCGGTCAATGACAGCCCCCTCGTCGCCACCACAATCTCCGATCAAAGTGCCACCGAGGATACCGCATTCAGTTTTCAGGTTGCCTCCACCACCTTCTCGGATGTGGACAGTACCGACGTGTTGACGACCACCGCCCTTAAAGTCGATGGATCCGCACTCCCATCCTGGCTAACCTATACCAGTGCCACCCGCACGTTTTCCGGCACCCCAGCCCAAGGAGATGTGGGTGCATGGAACATCCGCGTGACGGCCTCGGATGGCCATGCCAGTGTTTCCGATGATTTCACCGTGACCGTTGCCAACGCTCCCGTTCTGCCCGTAGTCACCCCGGACCCAATAATCCCTGATGAAGACGTAACGGTGGTGGTCACACCGGTAGATGAGGTCGTTGCCGAGATCCCCCCCCCGGTGCCGGTCACTCCAGTCGAAACAACAACTCCGGTAGAAACAACGGCTCCGGTAGAAACAACGGCTCCGGTAGAAACAACGGCTCCGGTAGAAACAACGACTCCGATAGAAACATCCGTCCCGGTGGAGACGACCACAACGGTCCATGTAACCGAACCCATGGTGAAAACGGATACCGCAGCTTCAGAAAAAACGGAAACGGGCGTTCAAGATGCCGATCACGAAAATATTCAAGGGTTGATGGCCCAAAAGGCCCTGGCCACTTCCAATGCCACGAAAGAAATCATCATCCCGGGAGATCCCACATCGGCGATTGAGCCGGGAGGCATTTCGCTGATCCGGTCGGATTCTAGGGTGGGTAATTTTGGGAAAGAATCTCTGCCACCTTCCACAGTTATAGAGAGGGGGCAAGGGATGGTCTCAACCCCGGTGGTCAGGGACGTTGCCGGTTCTGTCGCTACATTATTACGGGTCACGGGATCGGCAGATGGCGGGATCGTGGATGCCGGAGTCTTGGTGACCACCATGAACCAGGCGGGATTATCGATCGCTGAACAAAAACTGGTTTTGGGGGGACTGGAGAGTACGGGTATTGTGGCAAGCTATCGGGAGTCCAACAATCCCAACAGTCGGGAGGTGGGGACGGTTCTGGCCCGTGTCGCAGAGGGGGATCCTGTGACCCAGGGGGATTTGATCAAGGTATTGAACGGGATGGGGGTCGATTCCAGGGAGCGTATGTCGCATCTGCTGGCATTTCAAATGGTCCAAAAGGCCCAGCGCACCGAGATGTTTTCCGCCGCCCTGGGACAACTGGATGCCTTGGGAGAAAACCGAGAAAATGTCTTTGAGAGGGTGCCACCTCCGGGGGTCGAATGGGAAGCGAAACGTCCCTTCCCTGAGCTGACTTCGCAAAAGGTGGCGGTGCTGATTGGCATCAACGCTTATCCACAGCCAGTCCCCAGTTTGGGAACGGCGGTGAACGATGTCACAGCGGTCGGTGACAAGCTGGGATCCCTGGGGTATCAATCCATTGTCCTCAAAGACGCCAGCCATGGCGACATTATCGGGGCATTCAAAAGCCTGGCCATGCAGATCAAGCCGGGTCAGGAACTGGTTGTTTATTTTGCCGGACATGGCTATTACCGGGAGGAAACGGCCACCGGCTATTGGATCCCTGGGGATGTGGATGTCTCTTCGTCGGAAAAATGGATTTCCACCAAGGATATTTCCGATTTTCTCAGCAAAATTTCCGCCGCACACATCATGGTGATTTCGGATAGCTGTTATTCGGGTTCTTTGACGCGGGAATATACCTTTTCCGCCGATAGCGATGGGTTAAGCGTCGAGGAGGTCGGCAAACGGCGGGCGGTGATGATGCTCTCTTCGGGCGGTGAGGAGCCGGTGATGGATGGGGGTGGCGACGGGCATTCGGTTTTTGCCCGCACACTGTTATCCAACCTGGGGGATGGCAACCAACCACGACGTGGCTTTGACTTGTTTAATCTGATCCGCAGCGAGGTCGTCAAGGTGGCCCCACAGACACCACACTATGGGGCCATGCTCTCCGCAGGCCATCAGGTGGGCGGGGATTATCTGTTCACTGGAAATCAATGACCGACCGGGTGGCATGTCGAAACTGATGTTCAAATAACGATTGAAATTTTCGCTCATGTTGCAAACTGTGTGACGCCGCATAGAATCCTTCGTCTTGAATCTGCGCGA
>JADGCQ010000076.1 GCA_015228925.1 Magnetococcales bacterium
GCATGGCAAACTTCCTGGTGGAGAACAGAGGTATCGCTGTGGTTCTCCTGACTGTGGTATGATGACTTTTATTCTGAATTACACGGCTATTGGTCGAACTCAAAGAAGCTAAGGCCAAGACTGGGGAGCCTATGAAAGGCATACTGACCCTAAGTATCATGTGGTTGGAAAGAGAAACACGCAAAAGATTGAACGGAAAAACCTGACTTTTAGAACGAGGCTGAAGCGGTTGGCTCGGAAAACCATCTGCTTTTCGAAGACAATTCAGATGCACGACGTTGTGATCGGATTGTTTATCAACCGTTTAAGAATTTGGTTTGGCTGTTTGAAAATCAACTATTTTGGAACACCACCCAACCTTCCATACCGTTGGAGCCTTGATCATGGCCGTACACCCATCTCTTGGCAGCTCTCCTCGCCTTTTCTCACACCCCCGCTATCAGATCGTCGCCCTTTTATCGCTGGTGTACCTAGTGACCCAAACGGTGGAACGTTTGGTTTATGTCTGGCGCAATATGGAGCAACTCCCAGACAGTGGGTATGATATTCTCGGAATATTCGGATTGGGTCTGATTTATGACCTCCTGACCGTCACCTTTTTAATAATCCCCCCGGTCGTCGCCTTGCTTGTCGCACCCGACCGTATTTTTCGTGATGCACGATACCGCTGGCTGGTGTATCTGTTTTTTTATCTGGTCATCTTCGGTATGCTTTTTGAAAATGTGGCGCAATGGATCTTTTGGGAAGAATTTACATCCCGTTTTAATTTTATTGCCGTCGATTATCTGGTTTATACCCACGAAGTCCTTGGCAATATACGCGAATCCTATCCACTCCCCCTGCTGTTATCGTCTCTGGGAATCGCCGCCTTCGTGGTCACCCGTTTTTTGCAGCGACCACTCTCACGGATCATCAAAGAGTGCAGCGGACAACCCGGACGACTCAAACCGGGATTGGCGCTTCTGAGTCTGCCGGTGATCAGTTTTTTTTGCTTAGATCACATTCACCCCCCAGAGTTTAAAAGTAATCGGATCGCCCAAGAATTGGCCGGCAACAGTATCCATAACCTGTTCGCCGCCTTCTTTGACAACCGTTTGGATTATAATATATTTTATTCCACCATTCCGATGGATGCTGCGTTTGCCCTGATGCGAAAGGAGGTGGGTGCCCCCCCGACACCACACCCAGACCAAAATGCGATCATCCGCCGCATTCGCCCCCCAGGACCGGAGTTGCATCGCAATGTTGTCTTGATCACCGTTGAAAGCCTCAGTGCCGAATTTCTCGGTGCCTATGGTGACCGCCGTGGCTTGACACCTAACCTGGATGCCTTGGCAGCGGAAAGCCTGCTTTTTGAGGAAATCTATGCCACGGGGACACGCACGGTCCGGGGCTTGGAAGCTTTGACCCTTTCCATCCCCCCCACACCCGGCCAATCCTTGCTCCGACGCCCCAACAACGATCATCTGTTCAGTAGCGGTTTTCTCTTTAAACAACGTGGTTATGATGTCCGTTTTATCTATGGAGGGCATGGCTACTTTGACAATATGAACACCTTTTTTTCTGGAAATGGTTTTGAAATCGTCGATCGCGGTTCGTTGTCCCAAGAGGAAATCCACTTTGCTAATATTTGGGGTGTGGCCGATGAAGATCTCTTGGATCGGGTTCTCAAGGAGAGCGATATCTCCCATGCCCGTGGCAAACCTTTTTTTCACTTGGTCATGACCACTTCCAATCACCGCCCGTTTACCTACCCGGATGGTCGTATCGACATCCCCTCGCACAGTAATCGGGATGGTGGCGTCAAATATACCGATTATGCCATCGGACGGTTTATGCGAGAGGCCAAAAACCATCCGTGGTATGACCATACGATATTCGTAATTATTGCGGATCATTGCGCCAGTAGTGCGGGCAAGGTGGACTTGGCGGCCAACAAACACCACATACCATGGTTGATGGTAGGACCAGGCTTGCTGACACCCCGAAGGGTTCCTGGAATGGCCAGCCAAATCGATGTCATGCCGACGATGTTGGGTTTGTTGAATTTTTCCTACGACTCAAAATTTTTTGGGAAAGACCTGCTGGCCAATCCAGAACTGCCGGGACGCGCATTGTTGGGTAACTATCAAAAATTGGGGTATTTGCATGGCGATCAATTGACCATTCTTTCACCACGGCAACTGGTGGAAACCTTCCGGGTTCACTTTAACCAGGATGATGCCACTCGCATTCCCGTCGATGAACAGGATAGGTCTATGGCGATTGCGTACTATCAAACGGCCAGTCATGAAGTGGATCATGGCCACTACGGCGCGGTCGAAAAAAGCGATGGAAATTAATCAGGATGCGTGGATCGGCGAGCATTCGGTTGCGACATTGTGAGGCAGTCCATCGGGGATCCCATCGTCTGGGTTCTGGTCAAAGGACCGTGCAGGTAACCTAAGCGGGCGTTGGTCTGCACCGTACATGAATCCAGAACCCAGACCCAGGAAGCTATCTCTTCTATTTCTTGGCCGCGTCCTTTTCACACTTGGCAATAAATTTGGCAGCCTTTTCACCCGTGAGCTTCTTTTCTTCTGCCTTCTTTTGGCACATCGCTGCATGGGAGCCAGGATCGGCGGCATCGGCGGCGGAAACTGCGCCAATAAACCCTGCGCCAACAAACAAGGCAACAAAAACAGAAATCAGTTTCTTCATTGAAAGACTCCTAAACTTAGACCATGGATTGAGTATACGCACCAGCGGACCTAATCCTATACCTCTCCCATAGAATGGACCAGTACCATGATGTCCTCTATACAAATATTTACACAATCAAGACAGATATTCATCCAGATTGCATGATATGATTTTCCGGTAAAACGATGGACGGAAACTTAAAGATCATTGCCAAACGGTATACGCTTGAACGGCACCTCATACAGGCCGTACCGGTTGAACACAGGAATAAACATGGAACCACCCAAAATCAATCCCTATCTTCTCCTTGTGGATGACGACCAAGATTTTTGCACCATGCTGGGCCGCTATTTGATCGCGGAAGGTTTCCGTTGTCGGCTGTCACACGACGGCGAATCTGCCCTGGAATCGGCCATGTCGGAACCCTTTGACGCCATTGTTCTGGATGTCATGCTGCCGCAATTAAACGGAATCCAGGTGTTGCAACGCTTGCGCAGGAATGGCAATAGAACCCCTGTGCTGATGCTCACCGCCCGTGGAGAAGATAATCACAGCATCCGAGGATTGGAATCTGGGGCAGACGACTATCTGACAAAACCTTGCAATCCTAAAGTATTGGTTGCACACCTGCGTGCAGTCCTGCGCCGTGCCATCACACCGGCTGAACCGGGAAAGAATCAACCGCCCATTCATGTGGGGACGTTGATGTTGCATCCCGGGGCACGCATGGTTACCATGGACGGTGTTCCCCTGGATCTGACTTCAGCAGAATTTTCCATCCTGCATGTGTTGCTGTTGGCGGCTGGGCAACCGGTAAGCAAAGAAATCCTGTGCCTAAAAGGGTTAGGACGTAAACTCAACAGCTATGATCGCAGTGTGGACATTCACATCAGCAACCTTCGCCGAAAACTAGGCCATGGAGAAGGAAACAATTCACCCATCCATACCGTTCGGGGCATCGGTTATATGTGTGCCCTCCCCATCCAGGGATGAGTGATGCGTTTTTTTCTTAAAATTTTTCTTTCCTTCCTGGTCACCGTGTTGCTGGCCAGTGTGGTACTCTTCTGGAGTGGTCATTATTTGCGCGCCAAACTGGATGAACATGTGCGCCAAAACCAACATGAATTACTCCAGGAACGTTTGGAATTGATCACCATTCTGGAAACACAAGGGGTGGATGCGGTGCGGCAAAAATTGGCTCTTTCCCCCTTTAAAAATTCTCTGCTGGTTTTTGACGCACAAAATCAGGATCTCTCAGGACGATTGCTCCCGGATGAACTGTTGGAAAATATCCTTGGCGAGCCTTATACCGTTGTCAGTTCCGCCGAAACGCCGGCATCATCCATGGAGAAAAAATCCCATTCGTTGGGTGAACATGCCCCAAAAGTAGAAGGACCAACGTCCCATCATCCGCTGCTGGTGCAGGATCCTGAAAATCAATCCTATACTTTAGCCTTCATGCCCATGCCGCCCCGGTGGTGGCTGGTGGTCCGGGAATATCCCCTTCTCCCTTTGGGGGTGATTGTGGTCAGTTCCCTGGTGGTATTTCTCCAAGCAAGCCACCTTTCCAAACCCATCCGACGATTGCGCAAAATGACCATGGCATTGGCCCGTGGCGACCTGACAGCACGGGCCATCGTAAAACGGGGACGATTCCCCGATGAGTTGCACGACCTTGAAAAAGATTTTAATTTTATGGCAGGCCAGTTGGAAGAACTCTTTCATGCCCAAAACCGCCTTCTCCGCGACGTTTCACATGAACTGCGTTCGCCATTGGCGCGCATTCGGGTCGCCCTGGGGCTGATGGAACAAGCCCATACCGATGCGGATGGAAATCTGGACAGGATGGTCCTGGAACTGGAACGCTTGGATGAGTTGATCGGTCAAATCATTACCGTCTCTTCACCATCGGTTCCGGGAAAGGTTCGGCGTGATATTTTGGTGGATCTTGGGGAGATGGTCCACAATGTCGTTGCGGATGGTCGCTTTGAAACGGCACGGCAAGAACAGACCTTGGTTCTGGACCAAGTAGACACCGCCTTGCTATGGGCAGACGCCTCTAGTTTGCATTCCGCCATGGATAATGTCCTGCGCAACGCCTTGCAGCACTCCGGTCAAAAAGGGTTGGTCCATGCGGCACTCATACGCCAGGATAACCAAGCCCGGTTTGTCGTTTCTGATCAGGGGCCGGGGGTACCGGAAGAAGACCTCCATCGCATGTTCCTCCCCTTTTACCGCGTTGAAAACTCACGCATGAAATGTTACGGTGGGTTCGGCCTCGGCTTGGCTATTGCAACCCGAGTCGCCAAAGAACACGGCGGATCCATCGCCGCCCGCAATCGCAGTGAAGGGGGATTGGAAGTGACGATTACCCTCCCCTTGGAGTCCAATACCGCAGTGGACAACGAAGATATCCTGCTTTGAAGGCGACAGCAAAAAAACGTGCTTTGTTCCGTTGCCGCAAGGAAGCCCTACGATGACCCAAACCACCCCCACCAACATCATCGTATGGGATTGGCCTACCCGGCTTTTCCATTGGCTTCTCGTTGCGACATTTGGTATCGCCTTTGCCACCAGCGGTGATGATCCCCTGCTTAGGGTCCATTTATGGAGTGGTTTTCTTTTCTTTGGCTTGATCGTGTTTCGTATCGTCTGGGGATTTATCGGTACACGCTATGCCCGTTTTTCCGACTTTGTTGCCTCACCGGCACACGTCATCGCCCATATCATCGGGGTGTTGCATCGCCGCCCGCAACGTTTTCTCGGGCATAATCCTGCGGGGGGATGGGCAATCCTGTTACTCCTCGGTCTGGGATTCCTGTTGGCACTGTTTGGATTTCTGGTCCTCGGTGGTCAGGAGGGCTACGGTCTGTTTGCCGGTCTCCTCACCTTTGCTCAAGGCCATCAAGCCATGGAAATTCATGAAGCGATCTGCTTTTCCATGTTGGCCCTCATCGGAATTCACTGGGCCGGCGTTATCGTCGAATCGTTCCTGCATCGGGAAAACCTGGTTGCCGCCATGTTTCACGGTCGCAAAAGAGTGGAAAATGTGGCACCATCCCCCAATTCGGTCCCTACGCACGCCAAGTTGGCCATCGTGATCGCCTTGGGTGCCCTGGTCACTCCAACAGTCTTTCTTCTGTCCATGGATTCCAAACCCCTCTGGGCCAACAACCCCGGACTCAAAATAACCCATACCTGGGAAGTTGCCTGTGGAGAGTGCCATCTACCCTTTTCCCCTTCCTTGCTTCCCAGTCGCTCCTGGGAAGCCTTGCTGGCGGGTGAAGAAGATCATTTTGGTGACATCCTCGCCTTGAAACCAGAAACCAAAGAGGCCCTGCGGCAGTCGTTCACAGGACACTCGGCTGAGGATGAACCAACAGAAGCCGCTTATCAGATCAATCACAGTGTGCAGAAAAATCAAACACCGCAACGGATCAGCGACACCCCGTATTGGCGGAAAAAACACAGGAACATCGATGTAGAAACCTGGAAGAACAAAGACATGGGAAAAGCCCGTTGTGATGGGTGCCACGCCGATGCCAAAGAGGGAATCTTTGATGATCGTGCCATCACTTGGCATGCACCGTTTAACGCGCAAAGCAAACAATCACCGGAGAATGGACGATGATGAAACAATCAATGATGGCGATGATCTTTACGCTGATGACCATGATAACCGCCATGACCGCCACTGCCGCCACCCTGGAGGAGCAATTGGCCAGCTACCGCACCCAAGGAGCCGGAACCTTTGATCCCAAGGCAGGGCAAACCTTGTGGACCACCTCCCACGGCACTGACCCCGAAGTTGGTGAAAAAGTTTGCACCGCCTGCCATCTGAACGATCCGCGCAAGCCGGGTAAACATCGGAAAACGGGCAAAATTATTGAACCTATGGCCGTCAGCGTCAACCCGCAACGCTTTACCGATCCCGAAAAAGTTGAAAAATGGTTTTTACGTAATTGCCGTCAGGTCATGGGGCGGGAATGTACCCCTCAGGAAAAAGGGGATGTCTTGTCCTACCTGGGCGGTTTATAGACAAACTCTTTAAAAGGAGAGAGACGATGCAAGGGAAAAAACGATGGGCCATGGTCGCCCTTTCCACCATCCTGCTGACCGCATCCTGGGCGATAGCGGACGATGATGGCCACAAGGGCGAAGAACACGACAACAATAAAACGACCGAAAATGCAGCACCTGCAACCGTGGATCCCATCTACGTCAAAGAGTGTGGGGCCTGTCATTTTCCCTTTCCGGTCGGCATGTTACCGGATCGTTCCTGGCGTGCCATCATGGCGGATCTTCCCCATCATTTTGGCGAGGACGCCACTTTACCCGAAAAGGTGGCGGCCAAAATCCTTGATTATGCCGTGGCCAACGCCGGAGAACGGTCAAAAAACCGTTTGGATCGTTATGTGGCATCATCCATCAAGGCCGACCAAGTTCCCTTGCGCATCAGCGAGGTGCCATTTTTTGTCAAAGAACACACGGAGGTCGCCAAACATGTGAATGCCAAAGGCCCGGTGTCGCATTGGAGTTCCTGTCCGTTGTGCCATACCAAGGCCGATTCTGGATCCTTTGACGAAGATGAGGTCAAGATACCCCAAGCCAACAAGTGACCCCCTGGGGAGAATTTATCGAAGGAATGTAATTTCCCTTTGCAGGGAACAGGCCATGCGTAATATGGCAAATGCGGTCGTGGCGCCAACCCCTTCTCCCTGACTGATATCCAGATGCAGCAAGGGGGTGGCATCCATGGCGCGAAGGAGCGAAAACTGACCCGGTTCGGCGGAGCGGTGGCCAAAAAAGAGCCATTCTTTCAGCAAGGGGTGCAGTGAAATAGCCACCAATGCCGCCGTTGTGGAGGTCAGGCCATCGACCATCGCGGGGATTCCCACCTGACCGCAGGTGATGAATGCGCCTACCAATGCCGCCATGTCAAAACCACCCAGTCGCCGGACCGTCTGTAAAGCACCATGGAGTCCCGGCAGATGCCGATCCAGGGCTTGTTGAATGACTTGGGCTTTCCTCGCCATCCCCCTGGGATCCAACCCTGTCCCTGGACCCGCTACCGACTCCGGGGAAACCCCCAACAAAGCGGATGTCACTGCCGCAGCCGAAGTACTTTTCCCCACACCAATCTCACCGCCGATGACCATGCGGATACCCGATGAAGCGGCACGCAAGACCGCATCACGCCCAGCGGCCATGGCCAATGACAACTGCTCTTCGTTCATGGCGGGACGAAAACGGATATCGTTGGTTCCCGGTCCCGCCGACTGGTTCACGAAACCAGGAGCCTCTGGGGGATCCGTGATCAAACCAACGTTGATGATTTCCAGTTCCAATCCCAATTGTCGCGCCAGAACGGCGACGGCACTTTGTCCCATGAGCGTACTTTGAACGATCTGTCCACTCATGCTTGAGGGATAAGCGGCAATATGAGCCGCAGTAACACCATGGTCTGCGGCAAAAAGCAGAACACGCGCCGGATCCAGGGTAGGGCTGGGGTCATCATAAAGCCCAGCCAGGCGAATCACGGTCTCTTCCAACAAACCCAAAGCCCCCAGAGGCTTTTGCATCGCCTCCATCCGTTTTTTTGCGGCATCCTGTGCCGTGATGGAACAAGGTCGAACAGGTTCGGTTAACCAGGATGCTGCCACGATACATTTCTCCTGAAGTCATTGCTTGATACACGGGTCATGCCGTCGGTCCCTGAAAGCCAATAGGATAAGGACATCGCCACCATTTTTCCAGGCTTGGTAGTGATATTTAGGGCCTTGGTCACAACAAGAAAACGACTCTATATACTGCACACTGGCCAAATAATGTTCAAAATCGCCGTTTATGTTCATCGATCCGCAACAAATTGCCGAAACGGTGGTTATGGCCAGCCCCTTTCCATTTACCCTGTACACGTTCAAATCCCGGTCTCCCGTATGGGGCGTCCTGATCGCCATTTTGGCCCTTGGGGGGTGGATGCGGTTGACGGATATTGCACAAACCCATGTGCCACGGCCTTTTGGCCCGGACGCTTGGCATTATTTCAATTATGCCTACAACATACTCCATCACGGCGTGTATTCCAAAGATCCTTCCATTCTGTCAGGTATCGCCCCTGTCGCCGATGGGCTTCGCACACCAGGTTATCCCCTGTTCCTCATCCCATTCATCGCCCTCCTCCCTGGCGACACCTTTATTGCACCTGTCCTTAAAGTACAAGCGTGGATGAGTTTGTTGACGTTGGTACTCACCTACGTTCTTGCCCGATCCGTTCTCCCGGTGGCGTTGGCGTTATTGGCCACATTCCTGACCGCCCTATGCCCCCATTTGATCTCCATGAATCACTACCTGCTCACCGAATCCTTATTTACCTTCCTCCTTGTGGCTTCGTTGGTACTGCTGACAAGAAAAGGTGGGTGGCCGTTATGGTTTGCCATTGGGATCGTTGTTTGCCTAGCGGGGATGGTCCGTCCCATTTGGTTTTATTTTTTACCGATTGCGATTTGGCTGATCGGAACACGCCAGGCCGTCCCCAACCGAAAAAAAAGATCCCTCGCTTTTGTCCTGGGATTTTTTCTCATCATGACCCCATGGATGGTACGCAATAAAATCTCCCTGGGAACTCTGAGTGACAGTTCTTCCATGAACAGTTCCATGGCCCAAGGGATTTATCCACAAATCACGTATGATTCCAATCCAAAAACCTTTGGATATCCCTACCGCTTCGACCCCAGATTCCAAGAAATCAGTGCCAGCAAAGGGACCATCCTCAAAGAATTTCTGACACGCCTGACCCATGAACCCTGGCGTTATCTCCATTGGTATATTTTGGAAAAACCTGTTTGGTTATGGTCTTGGAGTATCATTCAAGGCCAAGGAGACATCTTTATTTATCCGGTCACCCATTCACCCTATTTTGAACAACCATGGTTTCAATTTTCCCACCACATCATGGCCGCCACACACTGGATCTTTGTTTTCTTGGGGGGGATAGGATGCATCCTGCCATGGTTACCTCGGAAGTTCCAACCAACCACACGGGAACCATCCCTGTTTACGGCGCGACTTCTGAGCCTAACACTGGGGTTCATGACAGGGATACACATGATTGTCCCCCCCTATCCGCGCTACAGCATCCCGTTGAGACCCTTGCTGTATTGTATGGCGTTGTATTGTCTCTGGAGCATTTTTACCAACTTGGCACGATGGTCCGTATCACGGTTTGGAAAACAAGGTGTTACGGACGAACCCCAGGAGGCTTCCCGTTCCCCGCAGGAGTACCCCCATATCGGACCATGACGTTATCTTGCCCAACCTGGATAACACATAACCCGGGCGCAGATAAAATGAACGATAGGCACGGTTGTACAAGGCAACCGTCTCCTCCGAAGAGATGGTCGGTAATTGCATCACCGGGGCACCAAGGTCATAGTCATCCCAGTTTTCGTGGCGCAAATAACCTTTTTCTTTGGCCCATTGAAACATGTGCGTCCCCGGAAACGGCATCGTGATATTGAAAACGGCTAGGTCAGGATTTAATTGAATCGCCAAGCGGATGGTCGCTTCAATGGTCTCGACAGTCTCGCCGGGATTGCCCAGCATGAAGGTACAGCGGGAGTCGATCCCCACCGCCCGGGTCATAGCCAAAGCTTGAATGCTTTTTTCTCTGGAACAATTTTTCTGAATATTGGCCAAGATTTCTTCGCTGGCCGACTCAATGCCATACATAATCTGGTGGCATCCCGCTTTTTTCATCATCGTCAACAGGTCCAGATTGACATAATCGGCACGCGCAAAACATGACCAAGTGACATCGAGCCGAGTATCAATAATCCGTTGACATAATTTTTTAATATTGGAAGGAAAAACGGTAAAGGTATCATCATAAAACTGAATTTCTCGAATTTTATACGTATTGACCAAAACGGCCATTTCATCAAATATTTTTTCTGCGGAACGTCGGCGCAGGGGGATATTGGCGGAATTGCAAAACGTACAATGTGCCGGACATCCACGGGTCGAGGTCATGTTGATGGCTGGCAATCGTTTATAGGCCCCTGCTGCGGGCTTATAGCGTGTCAGGTCCAGCTTATGAAACGCCGGCGGTGGAATCTCATCCAAATTTTCCACGGTTCCGTTGGGTTGATTGTGTATCATCTGGCCATTATCACGAAAACTGAGTCCTTCGATGGCATGGAGGGGGGTTCCTTGCACCAGTTGCAAGAGGGCCTTTTCTCCTTCACCACGGATGACCACATCGCACTCATTGCGCCCCAGGGCTTCTTCGGGCAGAGCCGTCACATGGACACCGCCCAAAATAACCTGGGCCTGGGGATGATATTTTTTAATCAAACCAGCAATGCGGTAGGCACTACTGATAACTGGCGTTGTTCCGGTGATACCAAAAAAGGGGTAGTAACTGGCGGCGATGTTTTTTTCGATGCCAGCCCAATCCAATGATTCGGCTTGGAAATCAACCACGTCTACCGGCACACCTCCTTGTTCCAGGACTGCGGCCAAGTAGAGCAATCCCAAGGGTGGCATCGTACTTTTGATATGATTCCAGATATTGCCCGCCTTGACAAGATAGGGGGGATTGATCAAACAACACCGGATAGACGAACAATCAGACATAATACCGATTTGACCTATCACATTGATATTAATTAAAAATTATTAAAAGAAAAAAGGGGTCTGGGGGATTGCCCCCAGGGTTTTGACTTTGTTTTTGAATTTAAAAAAAACTTCATTCTTCGCTTTTGACTTTGTTTAAATTCAAAAACACAGTCAAAAGCGGAACATGGAAACCTTTTTGTTTAAAATCAAAATCAAAACCCTGGGGGCAATCCCCCAGACCCCTTTTTTCTTTTAATAATTTTATTGCGCAATCGGGGCATAGCGCAGGAGAGTCCTTTGATCCTGAGTTAACACATCCTGGACAGGATGGATCCCCGCCCAAGAGTTAAAAGGGGTCCAAAACATCAGATTATCCGCCCCAAGCCCCGAACATTCCTCAACTTCCAAGGAACCCGATCCACTCACATCACGCAACATCGGGCATTCTGGGGTATCCGCCAAGGGGTCATGGGATGATCCATCATATTCGCTGGTGTGAAATAATCCGAAAAAATGTCCCATCTCATGGGCCGCCGTTTCCCCCATAAAATCGGTATCCAACACCGACCCCACAGCGTGAGGAGCCATACCAATCAGGATGCCGTTATGCCCCCCCGACAGACCCATAGATCCCGGTACGGCTGCGGCAATCCCCAACGCCCCATAGTCCAGGAAATCTTCGACAAAGAAAATATTGACGGCATCCGCAGCACCGCGAGAAACAAGATCGACCACAACCGTATTGGTAAAATCCAGGTCAATCACCTTAAATTGCGCTCCCTCAATGGTCGTCAGATTACGCACTTCGACGGCAATATCATTTTTGGCAAATATGGAAACCAGATGGGTCATGGCCGCAGTCACATCGGCAGCGGTAAACGATGTCCCCGCCACCTGATAAGGGGCAACGATCAACTTGGTTGCAGCCCCTGGAGTCGGCCCCGACCTCAAGGTGATGTAAACAGAAAAATCCTTGGCACGAGTACCCGCATTGCGTAAACGATACTGCCAAGTGCCTTGAATGTCAGTCATCGTCGGCGTTCGCGGGACCAAAACGCTGCAATAATGCGGCACACAAGGCTGAATCCCCATGTCCAACGACTCACCCTTGGGATTGGTCACCGATTGGAATGAAACCCCACCATCTCCCACATCAGCCCCGGTCAGATGCAACACAAAAGAGAGCGGCTCACCATTGGCTCTGGCCAGCGCACGATTCATCCCCAATGCAGCCATGGCACCGCTATCAAAGGTCATGACATCGGAGAGCGTTTGCCTCCCCTGGCTGGTAAAAACAATATCGGCGTGACTCCCCAACGCTGCGGAGATGACACCCGGTGCCACCGTTGTCGTCACGATACTCCTGGCCCCGCTACTGGAACTTTCCGTAGTCCCCTGAGAAGTTGTGGTATCACCCGAATCCCCCCCCCCACAAGCGGCCAAGGCCAACAAACTGAAAATCACCAGTGCCACCCAACCCCAAGGGAGATCCCCCCATCCCAAAACCAACCTGGAATTTTTCCCCGCGAACATCAACGGACAACTCCCTCTGGTTGTGCCAGAGCGACCCCTGCATCCAACGTCTGCCGCACACGCACGGAAACGGCATTCCGTGGCAATGTCTGCAAAATCTGGGCAGCTTGCATACGCACACTGGAATTGCCATGCACCAACAACGGCTCCGCGAGGTCGGCTACCCTGGAAGGTTCCTTGTTTCCAAATGCCTGGGCATAGGCATTCAATCCACGACGCACCAACCCCGGACTGGAATCCTGGCCGATCAGCGTTTCCAGAAAACGGGCCACCGTTGGATTGGGGAAATAACGCAATGCCGCCAACGCACGAAAGCGGATAACACCATGCCATTGGGGATTGGCGGCGATCGTCATCAACACCTGATCCACCCCTTCACCAAGATCGGTAAAATCGGCGGGACGGTCGCGCCATTCAAACCCTTGCAGCAGCGGTAAAACACGCTGCTCCATGGAAGGGGCCGCGTACAACGTCGCAACCGGAGACCACACCAAAGGCAAAACCATGACCACCAAAAACCCAAAAGGCCGCAGAGAGGGTGACGAACACTTCAAGGGAGAAAACCGACGGATTCTCCTCAACGTGCGCAACGACAACTCCATCATCTGGCGATTTTCTCCCATAGGAAGGTGGTCCTTAAACACGACCCTAAGCACCCACGCCAATCTAGCCCAAGACGTACCCTTTGTCCATTTTGTTTTCAACCTCTTTTGGTCCTATTGACCGATCAGCTTCCCCCTTGAAAAGTGGCGTACTGCATTTCCCTGGACGGGGGAAAAAGTTTCGGTGAGAATGACTCTCAGAGAGTTCACGAAAACAAAAGCCTCCATTACAAAAAGAAGCCTGATCCTTTGACCGTACAATCATGAAAATCTATGTGGATGCCGATGCATGTCCTGTCAAATCCGAGGTGATACGGGTTGCCGAACGCCATGGCCTCGTGGTCCATATGGTGAGCAACACCTGGATGCGTCTCCCCCCCAACCCATGGCTGCGCCTCCAGGTGGTTGCAAACGGTTTGGACAAAGCCGACGATTGGATCGTCCAGGCCATTGCAACGGGGGACATTGCCATTACCTCGGATATCCCCCTGGCAGCCCGCTGCCTGGACAAAGGTGCCAAGGTTCTCGGTCCAACCGGGAAACCTTTTGATCATGATGGCATTGGGATGGCCCTGGCCATGCGTGATCTTAACGCCCACCTGCGCGATGCCGGAAAAATCCCAGGCGGTGGCCCCCCTTTCGGACCCAAGGATCGGTCACGCTTTCTTCAGGTGTTTGAAGAGACCATCCAGGCCGTCAAGCGGGGAAAGTAACGGATACAGCCTTTCAAAAAACCTCACCACGCGGATCGAAGGAAAACGCCTGGGCAAAGCGTTCGTAGGCTTCAATCTGGGCTGGGGAAACCGCTTCGGGGGTGTGAATACGCACAATAACCGTTTGATTCCCTGGGGGAGAACCGGGAAGCCCCTTCCCCCGCAGCAACAAACGATTGCCCGACTGGCTGTTGGCCGGAATACGCATACGGACCTGTCCACCCAAGGTAGGGACCGTCACCTGACAACCCAAGGCGGCCTCCCAAGGACTCAAGGGGAGATCGAGTTCCACATCCCGCACCGTCAGACGAAACAAACGGTGTGCGACAATTTTAACCTTGATCAACCGCTCCCCCGCCAGCATGTCACTCCCCTTGGAACCACCACCGATGCGGATGGTTTGACCATCGACAATACCCGCCGGCAGCGTGACCAAAATCTGTTTGACCCCCTGAGGGGTCTGCACATCCAAGGGACGTTTGCAACCTTGAAAAGCCTCTTCCATGGTCACATCCATCTGGATTTCCGGCGTTTTTTCTCTACCCTTCCGTTGATTGTTGCCCCGAAGACGCCCCTCCTGACCGTCGGCACCCTGCCCCCCCGGAAAGGGAAAACCACCCGATCTGGCACGGGAAAACGGATTTTGACTGCTCCCCTGGGCACCAAAAAGACGATTGAAAATATCTTCAATGTTCGGCGACGTGCCGTCGGTGCCAAACTCAAAACTGAAACCTTGTCCACTCGAACCGCCCGGCCTAACCCCCGGATGGGATCTTCCGCCGCCGCTTTGCATATGGTGATACAGAATGTCATATTCTTGACGCTTGCTCTCATCACCCAAGATGTCATAAGCGGATGAAATATCCTTAAACCGCGCTTCACTGCCCGGTTCCTTGTTGATATCGGGGTGAAACTGACGCGCCAGCTTACGAAAGGTTTTTTTGATTTCCCCTTGGTCGGCGGTGGGGGCAACGCCCAGTACCTTGTAATAATCCTTAAATTGTGAAGGATCCATCATGATCTTTTTTTTCCCTTTTGCCCATTTTCTCTTCATCCACGCGCCACCGCTCGAAATCGGTATCCTTTTGGGTTATAAAAGGAAGCCCGCTCGCGGGGTGGACAATCAAGTGATGCACATGGGAGTGCAACCCACGACTTTCAAGGGGGGACTTAAAAAAATCCAGTATGTCACAAAAACACTTCCACAACACGGGGGAGAAAGCCATGGACCCACTTGATGCTGCCGTTGACCAATCCAGAATCTTCCAAGATTTGGACCGGGAGATGTTTATACATGATCTGCGTGCCTGCCCGCGCCGAACCATCGCCCATAACGAAATCTTGATCCAACCCGGACAGGAGAATCAGTCGGTCTATTTCCTCATCCGTGGCTCATTATCCATCCACTTGGAAAAACAGAACAGCCCCCCCATACGCATCGTCTACCCAGGTGAAACGGTCGGCGAACTTTCCATCATCGCCTCGACCTATTCCTCCGCCTATGTCATCAGCATGGAACAAGCGGAGCTGGTCGTCATCGATCAAGACCTTCTATGGGACTTCATGGAACGTGAACCGAGAATCGCCCGCAACCTGTTATTGGTTCTCTCCGGCTGGGTGATCACGGGTAATGTCAAAACCGGCCAGCAGTTACGCACGTTGGAAACCCTGGAAGGTTTGGCGAGAATGGATGGCCTGACCGGTATTTACAACCGACGTTCGTTCGATGAGATGTTACAACGGTTTCTGGATCGCAGCGTTCGCACCAAAAAAAACATCGCATTGGCGATTCTGGATGTCGATTTTTTCAAACGCTATAATGATGGTCATGGTCACCAAGCGGGTGATCAGGCCCTGATAAGCCTAGCCAAAGTTCTGAGTGATTCCCTGCGCCCCGCCGATTTTGCCGCCCGTTATGGCGGTGAGGAATTTGCTTTCCTCCTCGCCGATACCACCCTTGAAGCTGCCGCCATGATCGCTGAAAGAGTACGCATTGCCATTATGGAAACAAAAATAATCTCGCAAAATGCCGAACCACTGCCCGGTATTACCGTCTCCATCGGGTTGGCCATCTCCCAACCAGATTCTACCGCAGAGAGCCTTATCGGCCTCGCCGACCGCAATTTATACCAAGCCAAACAGGAAGGACGCAATCGATGCTGTATCCTTCAAAAATAAACAAAATCGGTAACATCCGCCCGCAATACCACCAACATCGTTCCCTATGGCTGTTGGCAACTATCGGCCTGGGATTGTTTTTGGGACTATTTTCCCCTGGTGCCATGGCCGGAGATCGAGGCAATACCTTCCTGTTGATCATGGACCCCCCCATGCAACCCACTGCGACCTGGGGTTGGGAATTGCTCAAGCGTTCCCAGCGGATGGAAGCTGTGGTAGAAAATTTGCGTGCCAGTTTTGCCCTGCCCCAATCAGTAACCATACATTTCAGCAATGAAGAAGGTCCGTTATACGATCCAGGGCGGATGGAAATTGTGTTGCCTTACCGTTTCATGGCCGATGTTGCCCTTCATTTATCTGGTCGTCCCCCGTCGGAAGGGGATCACAAACTGCAAACCGATACCTTGGATGTGGTCGAATGGGTTGTCTATCACGAATTGGCACACGCCTTCATCCACCTATACGATTTGCCAGTTTTGGGACGGGAGGAAGATGCCGCCGATGCCCTGGCCACCTTCCTGGTCATCGAACTGGTGGAGGATGGTGGTCATATCGCCCTGACGGCGGCTGATTTATTGGCGCGACTCGCCCCACACCAACATCAGGATCCATTCTGGAGTGAACACACCCTGGACCAGCAACGGTTTTCTCAGGTGGTCTGTTGGGTTTATGGCAGTGACACAACCCAGTTTGCACCATTGGCCAAATCGGGAACCATCCCGCGACACCGGGCGCAACGCTGTCCCGATGCGTTCATGTCGATGGCCGAAGGGTGGTGGCGTTTGTTGGATCGGTTCATCAAATCGGCATAAACGCACGACTTGGAAGGGAAAACAAACGATCGAAACCCGTTAGCCATCCTCCTGGCCATCATACGGATTATCCCCCTTGCGAAATAACAATCGAATCACCACACCCCCAAAACCAAACGATTCACGCAACTGATTCTCCAAATACCGCCGGTAAGTCTGGTGAATCTGATCGGGTAAATTCGCAAAGATCAACATGGTCGGGGGCATGCTGGAAATCTGGGTCATGTAACGAATGCGGATCAAGCGATGCATTCGCCTGGGCGGCGGATGCTTTTCCACGACCTCCCGTAACCATCGATTTAAAATCCCCGTGGAAATATGACGCATCCCCTCCTGATACGTCGCATGGATCCCATCAACCAACTTGTCAACCCCCCGCCCCGTCATGGCGGAAATAAACATCACCCTGGCATGATTAAAATGGGGAAAGGCATCCGCAACAACACGCATGAATTCCCGTTCTCCCCGCCCACCGCCCCCCACACGATCCCACTTGTTCACTGCAAACACCAACCCCTTGCCCGCATCCAAGGCCAAAGTGGCTACCCGCTGATCCTGATCGGTCACCCCCCGTTCGGCATCCATCACCAAAACCACCAAATGGGATCTTTCAATGGATTTGATGGCGGCAATGACCGAAAATTTTTCTATCCGTAGCGCAATACGACTTTTTCTCCGAATACCCGCCGTATCCACCAAAATCATGTGCCGACCGCGCTGATCGACATACGGCATATCAATAGAATCCCGCGTCGTCCCCGGGACATCCGAAATCACCAATCGACTCTCCCCCAACAAGCGATTGATCAAAGAACTTTTGCCCGCGTTGGGACACCCCACCACCGCAACCCGAACACCCTCCGCTCCCACTTCCGAGTCCTGAGAGGTCGTCACCGCCGGCAGTGGCACAGCGGCAAACAATGCCGCCACCAAATCTTCCATCCCCGTGCCGTGCGCCGCCGAAACCGGGACGATCGGTTCCAAACCCAAACCATAAAACTCGGCATAACCGTGCCGCCCCACATGGCCATCCGACTTATTGACCGCACAAATAACCGGTTTACCACTGCGCCGCAATAAATCAGCCAAATAATGGTCATCCGTCATCGGTCCAACACGGGCATCCAGTACCAGGACCACCACATCGGCTTCCTCATAGGCCAACTGCGCCTGTTGCCAAACCTGACGCTTGATGGTCTCACCATCATCCGGCTCAAACCCCCCCGTATCCACGACCCGAAACATCCGATCATCCCACACCGTCTCGCCATAATGACGATCACGGGTCAAACCCGGGGTGTCATCCACCAAAGCCTGACGCGACCGGGTCAGGCGATTGAAAATGGAAGACTTCCCCACATTGGGGCGGCCAACCAGAGCAACAAGGAAAGTCGATTTTGGGAGTAACTCAGAAGATTGCATGTCTCAACCAGTGTCAAGCAATGACTCAACACAATCGGGAGGTGAACATCGTCAAGCACTTTTGGGAAAACGATCCAAGATTCCGCTACAGTCTCACGAAAACACAGGATCTGCAACCTTAGGGCGTGCTGACATTCGATAATTTATTGATATTCCACTAAAAAATTATTAAAAGAAAAAAGGGGTCTGGGGGATTGCCCCCAGGGTTTTGA
>JADGCQ010000077.1 GCA_015228925.1 Magnetococcales bacterium
CGGGGCAACCCGCATCGGCAGCGGTATAAACTTGGTTGAGAAAGGTCAGCGGAATGACGGTGGCAGCGACGGGTACAGTGATCTCCGTGTTGAAATTGTTTCCATGACTTTTGCAAGAAAAAAATGGGATCAGGTCTTGAGGTCTTGCATTGCGGCATTTCCCTTTCGGATTTCTGTGAATGTCGTGGTGCAAGCCTGACCCCATTTCCCCCTCCTGAATGTGAATGTCGTAATGCAAGACCTGACCCCATTTCCTGCATTTCCTGCGATTGCCCTGAGGGAAATGCGTATGGTGTCCCTCGATTCCGGATTTTGGTCGCAAAACGTTTTCTATCGCAGCACAAGGGAAATGCGTATGGTGTCCCTCTATTTCAGATTCCCCTGCCTTCAGTGAAAATTCACCCATCTGCCGTCGTGCCATCTTCCGCCAACATTGCCTCGACCCGTTCATATATGACTGCGAACGATTCCGTTACTAGCAAGTGGCGGTCCCTTGGCTTGGGCAGA
Source organism: Magnetococcales bacterium (assembly GCA_015228925.1). Lineage (GTDB taxonomy): Bacteria > Pseudomonadota > Magnetococcia > Magnetococcales > UBA8363 > UBA8363. The sequence goes on from JADGCQ010000077.1 coordinate 508, forward strand.
TTGCATTCGATAGAAGCTACGATACGTCCCGGTCTAGGACTCATTACTATGATACGATCTGATAGTAGCACCGCCTCGCGAATGTCATGGGTTACGAGAAGGGTGGTGCATTGAGCCTCGGCAACGACTTCCTGAAGAAAAATCTGCAACCGCTCCCTTGTTCGTGGGTCAAGTGCCCCCAGAGGCTCATCCAACAACAACAGACGCGGCGCAACGATCATCGTCCGCGCTAGAGCTAGGCGTTGTCGCATGCCACCAGACAAAGTTTTGGGATAAGAATGCTCAAAATCTTGTAAGCCTGTCCGAATCAACCAATCGGTTACCTTGGCATCGTCGACCAATTGACCGCATTTGTCCAGGCCAAAACTAATATTCTTACGAACAGAGAGCCACGGGAAAGCAGCATAATTTTGGAACACCATACCACGCTCTGGCGAGGGTCCTACGATTAGCTGCCCTTCAAACAGAATATTTCCGGCACTAGGTATCTCTAACCCGGCAGCAAGGCGTAGAAACGTACTTTTGCCGCATCCAGAAGGACCAACCACGGACCAGAACGCGCCTCGAGGAACCGCTAAGGAAACATTCTCGAGTGCTCGTACCTGCCGACCTCGCGTACCGATATATTCCTTGCTGACGGCATCTAAAGCTAAGCTGGGGGATGTAATAATCATTGCCAATGAAACATTATGCGGCCAAGGTTCCTGAATATTATATCGGTGAACAACCCTAACAAACCGATCAACAAGATGCCTGCGAAGACATCTGCTGTGTTCAAATATCGCTGTGACTGGATCACAAAATAGCCAACTCCTTCGTTGCCTGCCACAAGTTCGGCCAATACCAAGTATGACCAAGCCCAACCCGCCGAGATACGCAGATCGTCCCAGATCGCTGGAGCGGCACAGGGCAGAATGATTGATATAAGAACCCGTCTTCGTTTCAAGCCAAGCGTAAGACCAATCTCTATTAGTTCCTCCGGTACGGCCGCAGTATCTGCCGCAATCAGAAGAAGCAGTTGAAATACTACGCCAAAAGTAATAACTGCGATTTTCTGTCCGTCGTCAATTCCGAACCATAATATACATAGTGGTACGAAAGCGGCTACCGGCAAATAACGAAAAAATCCAGCGACTGGATGTACCCATCGTTCAACTACAGAAATCTGACCGCATAGCACACCCAGAGGCACAGCTATAACTACTGCGATGGCAAAACCGGCGGCAACCCGCGACAGACTGCGTAAAAGATGATCGACGAGAAAATTAGAACTAAACAATTGGCTTAAGCTATATAACGTAGCCTGTGGTGAAGGTAAAAATACAGGATCAGTCAGTCCGCTTTCGGTCGCAACTGACCAAATTAGAAAAATAAATAGAAAAGGAAGCAATAATGTCAACCGTTTATGCATGATGCTAGCATGTTTTTCGCCACCATTACACCAAAGCAGACTTCGCATAATTTTTGCTTAATGTTATCATTATAGTCATCATTGAAATCCTCGATGAAGCGATTATCGATGGCCTCCCATAAATCCTTTAGAAACTTGGATTGATTATTACCAAACAATTCATAAAGTATAGTGTTGCGAAATATTCTTTTTTCCTTGTCAAAGATAATATTGGTAACACTTTGTGCAATTCCATAGGCTTCCGTGCCACTCGCCCACATTGCCCATTCAGTGCTCCCTCCACGAGGGGTACGAAGGTAGCAAACAGCGTACTCCCTGTGGCCAGCATTGTGTACGCAATACTGAAGTCCTTGTCCGGCACTGTCCGGCACGAAGCAAATCTGGCAACGCATTTTCAACGTATCAATCACGCTGATTAAGGCGGTGTTCTTCAGTGCTGAGACAAGGCGGCACAGAAATCCCGCTATTTCGTCCGCAGTCGTGCCAGCTTTCGCCTGGAACAGATAACAGTATGAAACTCTATAATTAACGATATTATCGATTACAGTTCTTGCAACATCATCATTTTCCTGCTCAAGTGGTTGAGGAGCATTGACAAAAACAAACTTTGAGTCTCCAGTTAACTTCCCTCCATTTTTGACGGGTCTTTCATAAGCAATCAAATCTCTAGCAGTCAAGATTTGTGCCTTAATGTACCTTGGTGGGCGTAACTCACCACGGGTAGCGAATTCTTCAATAGCCCTTCCAATACGACCGGTTGCAGCTTCGATTGCCGCATCATCTGGCTCGTCATTCAATGATATGTGAATGAGTTCTCGGATGTCGCACGGCAACTTGACATCGCCCACGAGCATTAGAAAAACACGTTTATGGTCGAGTGCCCCAGAGAAAAGACCGGCTTCAAACACACAATTGTATGATGCCAAATTGCCTTTCAAATCTTCTTTTTGTTCCGGCACCAAGATGTCATTCGATGTAAGGATGATCACGGCAAAATCGCATTCCCTCGTCTTTTCAACAAGCTTTTGAAGGATGATGGGGCCGGGACAAAACTTCCACCATGAGTTTGCAAGCATCGAAAAACGCTTTGATTGATAGATGTTAAGATTATCCTCAACCTTCTGGGCTACAAATGTGGCATTCATTGATGATGCGATGAATACTCTAATATCGGCAACTTGATTCGGCATTTATTTCCCCAAAAAAGTGCCAGTTCAACGCACATTGTGAATTGGAATTGGTGAAATGATTCTATTGGGATCAATCTCGGCTGAAATCATTCCGGCGTCTTTCCATATAGCCGAGGCTCGCTTGGCGACATCATAGATAGGCCCTTTGGCATCAGAGGAGCCAAAATAGGAGCGGTTGCGCGAGAGGTCGGTGAAGCTGGCACCTTTTAAAATCAACGCGTATTTCTCTGGCGAAACCTGAAAATGAGGAGCCATGATCCGGTTAGCCTCTTCTGGGTTATTCTGCCAATAGGAAATTGCGTCAAGTATCGCCGCAACGATGGCAAGCACGTCCTTGGACGACTTGACAAATGTCTCTTGGTTGAAAGCAAGAACGTCGACCACTAAATTTGGAAAATCTTTCGTGGACGCCAGCACTTGGCCTGCTCCGCTATCAACCGCCTTGCTTAGCCATGGTTCCCATACCACGGCAGCATCGACATGGCCCGCAATAAACGCAGCACCTGCCTGGGCGGTTTCCATATCCACGCTTCTGATGTCGTGCAATGAAAGGCCGGTCGACTGCAGCAAAGCACGCAGGAAGAATTCGCCAGGCAAGCCACGTTGAAACGCAACATGCTTTCCTTTTAAATCTTCGACGTTAGCGATGTCCCTACGTGCGACAATACCATCGCCCCCTGTAGACTCGTCGATGGCCATGACGATCATTGTCTCTAGATTGTTACCTGCAGCCAACGCAAAATAATCGACTGGTGCGGCCAGTGCTTCAATCTTACCGGCCTTCAATGCCGCATTGCGTTCGGCAAGGCCAGTAAGAACTACCAAGTCGACGACAACCCCTCTTTTTTTAAAAAAGCCTTTATCCTGGGCGAGATAAAGCGGACCAAAGCCGATCCATGGCCCAAGACCGATACGATAGGTATGACTCTGCTTGGCAAAGCTTAGGTCAACCGGTGCCAAGACGATCACTACAATGGCAAGAGCAATTAAACGAACTAACTTCATGTCTGTATACTCCTCAGTGAATAGTGCGTCTTAAGTGAGAATTCCCGGGGCACCGATCCAAATTTTCCGGGGAATTTCCGGGACGATCCAAATAGAATTAACGCAACCAACTTAGGGATGCTATATCAAAACAACCTAAACAAGCTTTTCGTTATTTTACTTAACAAGTTGTTCAGGTTATTCTGGTCTCCTGGGATTATTTATCCCATAAATATCTTTCAGCCTCAAGATTTCTATTTAATAATAACATTCTAAAAAATTCTTAATTTGTAGAATTTATATTCCTATATAAAAATCATATACTATCTCCATGGTTAGTTTAAGATAGTCCATGGGAAGTAATATGCTATATTCTCCTCATTTCTGCTAGTTTCCGATAGTGAACTCCTAATGCAGTCAATTTACAACCAGTAGAAAATACTGCAGCATGCCACATATGCGGCTGATTAACCGGCACAACAAGTCCGTGCCGATTACACGCTTGGAGCTTACGATAAAGTTGTACATTCTTTTCAATAATTGGGACATGTTGCAATCTATCTGCCTCTTCACCACGTTCAGGCTCAAATGATGGATTAAGCTGATAGATATATGCTGGGTCTGGAAAAACATTCGGAAGGTGACGAAGAAATTCTAACGGTATCTTCGGTGAGACTCTTCGAAGCACAATAAAAGTCTCAACATTGGCCTTGTAGATTGGCCTCTGCTCCCATGGTCCTAAAATCTGGTCAACATGAGAATAGATTGATGCAGGTGTAATATTCCCACAAATATCAGATGAACTTCCTCTCAAGCCATCTATTAAAATTGATGTAAATAATCCATGTCCGTTTCTCTCGTCTGCCACCTCTTCCCGATGGCATGCTGTCAGAATTGTTACACCATTCCCAACAACAGAAACCTGCCCATTATTCCCTAACCCGGATACTTCACCCATATACCCAGAATTGCAACTATCTAATATAATAACCGTTGATCTGATTCTTGATCCTTCCTTATTAGCAAGCTGCAGAAGACTATTCAATGGAAAACCCCACGCACCCTTTTTCCCATCTTGACTAACAATAAAGCCAGCATCAGTTGTTTGGTTAAGAATACCATGCCCTGCAAAATAAAAGAGAACTGTATCAGCATTACCAGAAAATAAATCTTCTATTTCACCTTGCAATGCACTACTTGTAACCCTAATTTTGTCGCTTGTTACGGTCCGAACCGAAAAATTAGGAGAACCATCTTCATTTGTCGCTAATAATAATGCAATTTCGACCGCATCATTAACGCAGCCAGTAAGTGACTGCCCTAAATCGTAATGATCAATCCCTACTATCAGTGCCTTCTTCATAACCACCCCCAAAACAGCATAAGGATAAAAACATCAATTCCGATCTTTATCATTTTCATGGCTAAATCATGGTGTTGCAAGTATTGGCTATTGCTCATAACCCATTTTGCCAAACTAACTTTTAAGACAATAAAATTCTCAAATTATCCCATGTCCATTTATAAAGTTTTCCGGCGTTTTGGACTCGTTCATACTTGTCGCTTTCTCCGATGATTTGAACAACAGGAAGATTATTCCCTCTAGCCAGATTAATTTCTTCATGAACTCCTTTAGCTTTATATGTTTTACTGCCAACAAGAACTATAACCAAATCAACTGACTTTATCCTCTTTTCTGCAAAATCAACCCAATTTGCTTGAGGAGCGGATTCTTTCATTGACCAGTCAACGATTTCAAACGGGGAGTTTGGATTTCGTGACTGACCTACAAGTAGGTTCTTTAATCCAAGATCATCTGGATAATCAAAACTAACAAAAACTCTCTTTTTAGCCATTAATATATCCCCATTTTTTAGATTGACCACATTCACATCAATGAAAGAAATAGGGGTAGGAAAGATTTCATCTCCCCTACCTCCAAACCGTGCTGGCGGTTCTCCCGCACACGGCTCTCCAGTCGGTGGTTTCCACATCGGGAATGGCTTCAAACAAACCCCGTTACCGGTTTCGCCATCATACTCTCTTGATAGGATTGACGCTTCTCTCCTTTCCCCCACAGGTGCTGGAGATTCTGCCCCGCATAATAGCGGAGACCGCGCTACGGGGCTGCTTTTGCGCCTTCTCCCATCATCAAGCATCCACCTTCCTACCCCCCTTCCCTCGGCACGGCTTTGCTAACCAATGCTTTTCCATGGATACTACCCATTTGCGGTACTATGAGGGATCTGACTCCTGGGGTTAAATCCACACCTCCCAGGTATTCCTGCTTAATCGCTGCACCTTCCTATCGTTCCACCTCCAATCACGTGGTGTGCCCGATCATCGCTTTATCCGCCAGCAACAGCGTGATCGATTATTTCCAGGCTTCGCCATATCATGGCAGGCTCGCCGCAACACTCCGCCGAATCGAGTTCGTCATCCTGCGGACCGACAGTTCGCTTCCGGTTGCTCCCCACCCAGCCTCACGGCTACCCAGTTACCTTCAGCTACGTGGCTGTGGCAAGCCCACGGCGCGGACTTCACCACGCTGGTGCAACGCCTTCACAGGCGCACCGTGGTGCCCCTTCGGGGGCAAACAGTCAAATATAAAACCCTTAGGGTTTGCTCTATATTCCTGCGCTCTTCCACCACCGACAATTGAAAGACCTTCCAGATCTATCGATTTCTGATATATTCCAAATGAAAAGCGAGTCCGGTTTTGTCGGACCCACCAGGGGGTGAGTCCAGAGCTTTTGGAGGATATTAGCAAAGTGAGAAGGAAAAGGCAAGCTCCAACTCTGGCGGGGTCCGGCGGTGGACCAAATTCATTTTCGAACCACCTGCGCTAACCATTGGAAACATTGTTATTTTTTTATACAACAAAGCCACCCCGAAGGGTGGCCGCGTCATGGAGAAAACCTATTGAAAAAAAAATGGTGGAGGTGGCGGGAGTCGAACCCGCATCAGAAACATTTGACAAAGATTGAACTTTTACATCATCCGCCAAAAATACACAACCACTGGTTTTGCAGGGCAATCGCATTTGAAATTCTTTGACACAAATAGAAAACTGAAGTGGATCCACTTTCGGGAGGCACCTCAGCTACTCCCCTCGGGAAATTGTAAATATTATAATTTATAATATTTATCTATTAATATATAATTAAAATTATATAATATAGTAAAGAAAAGATTTGATGTGTCCTCCCAGGGAGGGCAATCACATTTCAAATTTGAGCAAGCAGGGTAGCGAGAAAATCGTTATTCCACCCGGCCCGCTTGAACTTGACGCGCATGGACCCCTTTGACGTTTCTTTACGAATAATGTTGAGTGCCATGTGACGAAGGACAGCGAAATTTTCAGGGCCATTATCCATTCTTGTACGATTTTGGTCTTCATTGAGTACAACATCCAGCATCCAGTGCAAATTGTTCTCAATACCCCAATGCGCACGTACAACCTGCCCAAATCGTTCTGAGGAAAGTGGTGTGCTGAGCAGATAGTAAGCGGTTTCAGTAGTGGTTTTGCTGGTACCTTTGACGGTAGCCTCCCGGACTCTGGTTACCTTTCCAATTGCTTCAAGTCCCGGCCAGTTATGGTCTTTTTGAAGCCAGTCGATGTTAGTTGAGACCATGGAGGTGCGGATTTCAATGCGACCATGATCGCCGTCTGTTGTGCTGTGTTCGATGCAGTTGTTCTCTGGATCATCCAGGAACAGGCTAACATCATCGTGGAGAGTACCCTGGTTTCCCTTGAGTGCAAGTGCGTAATCACCGCCCTGCTCAATAACCTGTCGAGCAATATCGCGTTGGCAGTTGAGAGCATCGACGGTGACGATGGTTCCTTTGAGAGAAAGCAATTCGAGTAATTTTGGAACAGCTTTGATCTCATTAGATTTTTCATCAACAGCCACTTGAGCTAACACTAACCGTTGCTCATGCCCCCAGGCACTAACCATGTGTAACGGGGATTTACCGCTTGCCGTATCGAAAGAATGGCGCAATGTTTTGCCATCGATGGCAATAACACCTTGGCATATACCGGCAAATTTGGTCATGAATGCTATAAAACAAGCCTGGAATTGTTCTGGATCGAGTAGTCGGAATATTCGGCTGAATGTATCGTGGCTTGGAGTTCCATTTTCCAACTTCAAAAACCGACGAAGAAATTCCTCTTTTGCCACCCCGAATTCCGCCATATCTACCGCTGTTTGACATCCACACAGAACCGCGCATAATGCTATCATTATAGTTTCCAATAGGTTGTGTCGATCGGCGTTACCAGTCCTCGGATCCTCTAATGTCTCAAAACATGCCACAAATTCTTTCATCGATTCCACTCCCTTCGCCATTATTATCGAAAGTTTGCAGAATCAGATCAAACTGGGACGGTACGCAAGGCTTTCCCCTTTGGTGTCAATGAAATTTCAAATGCGATTGCCCTGACTGGTTTTGAAGTCACCAGCAGGAAACATGTGCAACCGATACAACAATGTGAAATTATCGGGGTTTATGCGTGAAATTTAAAACTTTGGCAGGGAAAACAATGCTTGGACGATAAGGCGAGGAAAAAACAATCAAACGATAAAACACACTATTTCCTGGGGGGGGGGAATCAATCCCCCCAGGAAATAGCGATACTCAATAACGATAATGATCGGGCTTGTACGGTCCGTTGACAGAAACGCCAATGTACTCCGCTTGCTTTGCCGTCAGTCGCGTTAATTTGGCCCCCAGCTTGCCCAAATGCAACCAAGCAACCTTCTCATCCAACGCCTTGGGCAGCACATAAACACCCACCGGATATTTCCCCGGATTGTTCCATAACTCCATCTGCGCCATCACCTGATTCGTGAACGAATTCGACATCACAAAACTCGGATGACCCGTCGCACAACCCAAATTCACCAACCGCCCCTCCGCCAACACAATCAACCGCTTGCCATCCGGGAAAATCACATGATCCACCTGGGGCTTGATGTTATCCCACGTCAAATCACGAATCCCCGCAATGTCAATCTCCGAATCAAAATGGCCAATGTTGCAGATGATCGATTGATCCTTCATCACGTCCATATGGGCGCGGGTGATCACATTCACATTCCCCGTCGCCGTCACAAAAATATTGCCCAACGGTGCCGCATCCTCCATCGTGACCACACGATACCCCTCCATGGTCGCCTGCAACGCACAAATCGGATCAATCTCCGTCACCCAGACCGTCGCACCCAACCCGCGAAACGATTGCGCACACCCCTTCCCCACATCGCCATACCCACACACCACCGCAATCTTGCCAGCAATCATCACATCCGTCGCCCGCTTGATCCCATCCACCAACGACTCACGACATCCATACAAATTGTCAAACTTGGACTTGGTCACCGAATCGTTCACGTTAAACGCCGGCACCTTCAACAACCCCTTGGCCGCCATCTCGTTCAAACGATGAACCCCCGTCGTCGTCTCCTCCGAAATCCCAATCACCTGCGCCATCAAGTCGGCATGTTCCGGTCGATGCAACACCACCGTCAAATCACCGCCATCATCCAAAATCATGTTCGGCGTCCAACCATTGGGACCGCGAATCGTCTGGTCAATACACCACCAAAATTCCTCCTCCGTCTCACCCTTCCACGCAAATACCGGAATCCCCGCCTGCGCAACCGCCGCCGCCGCCTGATCCTGCGTCGAAAAAATGTTGCACGACGACCAACGAATCGTCGCACCCAACGCAACCAACGTCTCCATCAAAACCGCCGTCTGAATCGTCATGTGCAAACAACCCGCAATCCGCGCCCCCGCCAACGGCTTGCGCCCCGCAAACTCCTCACGTAACGCCATCAATCCCGGCATCTCCGTCTGGGCAATGGAAATCTCCTTGCGACCCCACGCCGCTAACGAAATGTCCGCAACCTTGTAGTCACCCTGCAATTGTTTTTGAACGGTCATCGGTTTTCCCTTTTTTCAACGGACGTGATGCACGAAACTAGAACCTTGGGGGCGCTGCCCCCAAACCCCCGCCGGGGGGGATAATCCCCCCCGGACCCCCGTAATATTTATAGGCCCGCCGATTGCCGTATGGCTTGGGCCTTGTCGGTTTTTTCCCAATAAAACTCCGGTAACTCCCGTCCAAAATGACCATAAGCCGCCGTCTTCCGATAAATCGGACGCAGTAAATTTAACGTCTGAATGATCGCCTTGGGCCGTAAATCAAAATGCTCACGGACCAATCCCTCAATCCGCTCGTCCGAAACCTTCCCCGTGCCAAACGTATTGATCATCATCGAAACCGGCTTGGCGACCCCAATGGCATACGCCACCTGCACCTCACAACGATCCGCAACCCCCGATGCAACAATGTTCTTGGCAATATAACGCCCCATGTACGCCGACGAACGGTCTACCTTCGACGGATCCTTGCCCGAAAACGCACCGCCACCGTGATACCCCGCACCACCATAGGTGTCCACAATGATCTTGCGACCCGTCAAACCACAATCCCCAACCGGACCACCAATCACAAAACGTCCCGTGGGATTAACATGATAGGTGATGTTGCCCTTGACCAAACCCGCCGGCAATTCCGGTTTGATAATCTCCTCAATCACCGCCTCGCGCAATTTCTCATACGCAATATCAGGATCATGCTGCGTCGAAACCACAACCGTATCAATCGCCGCCGGACGACCATCCTCATAACGGATCGTTACCTGCGATTTGGCATCAGGACGCAACCATGCCAAGCCGCCACTCTTGCGCACCCGCGCCTGTCGCTCCATGATCCGATGGGCATAATGGATCGGGGCCGGCATCAACACCGGCGTCTCATTGCAGGCAAAGCCAAACATCAACCCCTGATCCCCCGCCCCTTGATCCAAATCCAACCCCTGACCCTCATTCACCCCCTGGGCAATGTCGGTGGACTGCTTGTCCAAACTCACCAACACCGCACACGTTGCATAATCAAACCCCATCTTCTCACTGGAGTTGTAACCAATCTCTTTGATCGCATCCCGAACCGTCGTGGTATAATCAATGACCGCACTGGTAGTAATCTCACCCGCGATAATCGCCATCCCAGTCGTGATCATGGTCTCGCAAGCAACCCGACTTTTGGGATCCTGCTCCAAAAGCGCGTCCAAAATACCGTCGGATATCCTGTCGGCCATTTTATCAGGATGCCCCTCGGAAACCGATTCTGAAGTAAATAAATAGTTTCTGCTCATTTAAGTTAAGTCTCCATCAGAGCTGATAGTCACCCAGATCCCGCCAAGATCCGGTCCATGATACAACGACACTAGAGAAAAGAGATATAAAATGGTTCTAGCCTACACTAATAAAATCAATCTGTCATGGAGTAATCGATCATCCCGCCCCGGCATCAGCCTTATCGTTCCAGTTCCCGGTGCCGCACCAACACCTGATACCCCATGGGTTCCAATCGCATCGCCAACTGTTGCACCAAAAATACAGAACGATGATGGCCCCCCGTACAGCCGATATCGACCGTAAAATAGTGTTTTTTCTCCCGTTGATAGCGCGGCAACAGATAACCAAACAACTCCACCAGCCTGTCCAGAAACGACAAAACATCCCCCTCCTTGGACAAATACGACTGTACCGGAGCATCCAATCCCGTCGCATCTTTCAGTTCCGGCACATAAAACGGATTGGGCAAAAACCGGGCGTCCAATACCATATCGGCATCGGTGTTCAACCCAAACTTAAAACCAAACGAACGCAAAACAATCACCAAATCGGCAAGGTGCGACCGCTGAAAATAATGCTGCAAACGATCCTTATGCTCCGGCATGGTGGTCAACGAAGTGTCCAAAACCCGGTCCGCCATGGCGCGTAACGGCTCAAGGGCTTTGATCTCCGCAATCACCGCTTCCGTCACCGTGCAATTTCCGGCCATGGGATGCCGACGCCGGGTCTCCCGATACCGCGATACCAAAACTTCCGCATCGGCCTCCAAAAACACCAACTCCAACCGCTGACACAACGGCCTCAATGTTTCCAAAACCCCCGGCATCAACCCAACCGACTTATGGTCACGCCAATGCAGTCCAATCACCAACCCTTCCCGATCCCCAGAAGCCCGGCAATACTGTTCAACCAACGCCACAATCCCACCCAGCGGCGGATTGTCCATCCAATAAAACCCAAGATCCTGCAAAACTTTGAGAGAACTGGATATCCCCGCCCCAGAATACCCCGTCAAAATGACCAAATGACCGATTTTCCCGGCAGCACTCACGGTTGCCTCTCCAAAGAAAAAATCACCTGCACCATGGCTCGACTGTCTGGCGCGGCCAGTAAATCCTCGCGGGCCGTCCCCCGAACAAAAAACCGCGACACCGCCGACAACGCCTCCAAATGGGCAGCATTATCCTCATACGGCGTCAACAACCCCACCAACAGACGGACCGGAAGGTTATCGGGTGAACCAAAAGCGACCCCCGCCACCGAACGGCACAAAACACCAATCGGTCTCTCCAAACCAATCACCCGTCCATGGGGGACGGCGATGCCACCGCCAATCCCTGTGGTCCCTATCGCCTCACGCTCCAGCAACAACCGCAAGATCTCGGTCGCATCACCCCCCGGTTTCTCAAAACCAATCGCAACCAACGCTTCGCTCAAACAGGCCGCCAGATGGACAAGAACAGACCTTTTATCCGCACCCGGCAAGTCCGACCTTATCCGTGATTCATCCACCAACTGGGAAAAACGCATCCTGACACCCCATCTTATCTCATTCCTTCGGGGCCAATTGCTTGCGTCGTGAGGAAGAGGGAATATTCAAGGCATCGCGATACTTGGCCACCGTCCTGCGCGCAACGTCAATCCCTTGTTCTTGCAGCAACTTTGCCAATTTCTCATCCGAAAACGGTCTGTTGGCCGGCTCACTGTCCACCAACCGCCGAATCTTGTATTTGACCGCTTCCGAGGAATGATTTTCTCCCCCAGTCTGCGAACCCAGTGATGAGGAAAAGAAAAATTTAAGCTCGAATATACCCCGAGGTGTATGCATGTACTTGTTGCTGGTCACACGCGAGGTCGTCGATTCATGGACGCCGATATCGTCGGCGACATCCTTGAGAATCAAAGGTTTTAAATATTCCTGCCCATGATCGAGAAAATCTTTCTGGAAACGGACAATGCTCTCCGCCACGCGAAAGATTGTACTGGAACGCTGCTCCAAGCTTTTGATCAACCATTGGGCCGAGCGGGCATTATCCGCCAAAAACCGTTTATCCTGTGAGGAGATGTTGCCACCCAAAGCCGACTCATACGCCCGGTTGATCCGCAGCCTGGGCTGCGTATCGGGATTGATCTCCACAACCCATTCACCATCTAGTTTCTTCACAAAAACATCGGGAACAACATAGTTCGCCTGATCACTTCCAAAGGCCAAGCCGGGTTTGGGATTCAACGATTGAATCACCGCAACCGCATCCCCCAACTCCTCCTCATCCAACTTCAACAAACGTTTCAGTTTGCGAAAATCCCGACGCGCCAAATCTTCCAGATGTTCCAACAATACCGTATAGGGGGGAATCGCCATCCCCTCGTTTTTCAACTGCAAATACAAACATTCCGCCAAATTGCGCGCCCCAACACCCGCAGGCTCGAACGAATGCACCAAAATCAGCGCATCTTCCAAATCCTCTTCCGAGGCCCCCGTCATCTCCGCAATGGCACTCAACTCCGTCGTGAGGTAGCCATTCTCGTCAATGGCATCAATCAGAGTCAGTCCCAAAGAACGTTCCTTCTCGTGCAACGCCGACACCCCCAACTGCCACACCAGGTGATCCTTCAACGATTGGCTGCCAGTCAGCGTATTTTCCAGCGGTGGTGCCTCGCTACTGGGGACATTCTCGAAGGGGACCGCCGAATAACTGTCCCCGTAAACATCATCCCACGATGCATCCACCTGCAAATCATCACCCAGGCTTGTTTCTGGACCCTCACGCTCCTTGGCAACGTCGGCACTCTCGGGACGCACCAGGAAGGAATCGTCATTCCCCGCCGCATAGTTCTCCCGTGATTCATCTATTTTCTGGGCCTCGGTCGGCTCCACGCCGTCCACGGACCCGTCCTCCCGCTCCAGGAGTGGATTTTTTTCGAGTTCCTCCTGAAGATAGTCAGCCAGATCCAAACTGCTCATCTGGAGCAGCTTGATCGCCATTTGCAGTTGGGGGGTCATCACCAACTGCATGCCCATCCGCAGCTTAAGTTCTAAACCTAATGCCATGAACTTCCCTTGTTTCTAATCCAACTTGAACGCATCCCCCAGATACATCTGCCTAACTTGTTCGTCCTTCACCACAGCTTCCGGGTTACCCCTGGCCAAAACTCGCCCCTGAGAAAGAATATAGGCTCTGTCACAAATTCCCAAGGTCTCCCGAACATTATGATCGGTGATCAATACCCCAATCCCCCGCTGCCGCAAATGGAGAATGATGGAGCGAATATCTTCAATGGCCAAGGGATCGACACCCGCAAAAGGTTCATCCAACAGGATGAATCTGGGTTCAATCGCCAAGGCCCGCGCCACCTCAACCCGCCGACGCTCACCCCCCGACAACGTGTACCCCATCGCCTTGGTCAGGTGTGCAATCCCCAACTCGACCAGCAATTCCTCCAACCGTTCCAGCCTTTGGTCCCGCGTCAGTTGCAACGTCTCCAAAATAGCCAGAATATTATCTCTTACCGTCAATTTGCGAAAGACCGATGGTTCCTGAGGCAGGTAAGAAATCCCCATCCGCGCCCGCAAATACATGGCATCGCCTGTGATATCCTGCCCATCCAACCAGATGGATCCTTTATCGGGGGCCACAAGGCCGACAATCATGTAAAATGTCGTCGTCTTTCCCGCACCGTTTGGCCCCAGCAAACCGACCACTTCACCCGACTCAAGCTTCAGCCCCACATCATCCACCACCGACCGCCCACGGTAGCTTTTCCCAAGCCCCATGGCCATCACTGAACCCCTATCCAGAATGGAACCGATCTCTTGACCCATAATCAATTGCCAGTCACCGGATTGGGCCGCGAAATAGGTCGCGTTTGTGGCGCAGACTTCCGATCCTGGTGGGTACCACCATCAACGGGATCCCCCACATCTTTCCCAGGGGGTTGACTACCCGACCCCGAACCACCCACACCAATCAGGTCAGGAATCGTGGCACTCGATCCGCCCCCCTCCACCCGACCCGATGGAGAAATACGCGCCGAAACCCGTTTTTTCCCACCCCCTTGCACCGATACCCGGTCGATACGCAAATCGCTGCCCAACGTCAGCAGAATCCGCTTGCCTTCCAGATGGTCCTGCCCACGGTTGATGGACGCATTGCGTTCGCCACCGACCAGTTCCAAAGTCCGGTTGAGTACATTATAAACCGCCCACTGGGACATCCCATGATTCTCACCCTGGTAAATCGAAACATTCCCATCGGCTTTCACTTCTCGGACGTTGCCACGCCCCCCCGTCCCCTGGGATTTCATGACATAATTCACCGTCATTTTGTCCGAGGTCAACCGCATTTTGCCATCCTCAGCCACAACATTACCCGAAAAAACGGCAACCTGTTTCTTCTGGTCCATTTCCAGGGTATCCGACGTCACCATCAAACCGCCCCCGCCATAGGACGGTTTGGCGACCAGTACCGCCATAACCACCAGCACCACGATGATCCGCCGTCCCATACCGAACGCCACCCCACCGGCCATCCACACTGAATTCAGGAACCCCACGCCCCACCCTCCTTGATGAGCTCCTCACTGAACAACACCTTGACCTTGCTGGTCACCCGTATCATACGGGTCTCCTGATTCAAAGTGAAGCCAACGCCCTGCATTTGCACATGCTCCCCATCCAATTGAAAAGCCTGGTCGGTATACAATATTCTCACGTTGGGATCAAACCGTAACCAGTTGGTCGTCAAACGGTTGAACGGTCCATCCGTCGCTTCCACATCGCCGTGGAAAATAACCGCCCTGGTTTCATCGTTCACCACACCCTGCCTGGAAGTGACATCCATTTTTTCCCCCTCGCCATGAAAAAACTCAAGATGGGGTCGTTCGATCACCACATTATCATCCTTGGCACGGACGGCACTTTTGGCACTCAACATCCACCGGGTATCCCGACCCTCAAACTGCACCATGCTCAAATCGGTCACCATCGCCCCCTCTGGACCACGCGCAAGCAGCAGAAGTTGACCTTTCCCCAACCCCAGCGGTCGCCACAAATACCAAATCAAACCCAGCATGATGACCAATGCCAAAGCCAGGAACAGGTATTTGAGGTAACCTTTATGGAGACTTCCCAAAAATTTCTCCATGCCGTTGTTCATCGTTCATCGCCACCCAATCCACGTTGGAAAATGACACCACCCATCCACACATGGAACAATCACATCAATCCCGCCTGTAGCAGATCATGCAGATGAATCACCCCCAGCACGCCACCCGAATCCTCGCCACCCGGATGGACAAAAAGGCTGGTGATTTTTTTTTCTTCCATTTTCCGCAGGGCCTCAACCGCGAGGGCTTCGGCAGAAATCGTCTGCGGACGCGGGGTCATCAACGCCCCCGCTTTTTTCGACAGGAGCGCATGACCCCCTTCCAAGTGACGACGCAAATCACCATCGGTGATGATGCCCACCAATCCGCCCTGGTGATCGACCACCCCCGTCATACCAAACCGCTTGGCCGTCATTTCGAAGATGGCATCCTGACCGCTTCCCTGGTCCGATACCAGGGGAATCCGCGATCCAACGTGCATCAAATCCTGGACCTTCAACAGCAACCGCTTGCCCAAGTTCCCCCCTGGATGAAACAAGGCGAACTGTTCGGCATCGAATCCGCGCTTTTCCAGCAAGGATACCGCCAAGGCATCCCCCATAGCCAACGCCGCCGTTGTCGAGCTGGTAGGAGCCAACCCCAATGGACACGCCTCCTGGGTCACCGATACATCCAAGACCACGTCACTCACCCGCGCCAGGGTTGAATCCACCCGCCCCAACAATCCGATCAACGGCAAACCCAACCGTTTGATCACCGGGATAATGGCCACGACTTCCGCCGTTTCGCCACTATTGGACAGCACAATCCCACAATCCTGGCGGGTGAGCATCCCCAAATCACCATGACTACCATCGGCGGGATGGAGAAAAAAAGAGGGGGTTCCCGTACTCGACAACGTAGCCGCAATCTTTTGGCCGATCAACCCCGACTTACCCATCCCCGTGACCACCACGCGGCCACGACATGCATGGATCAGATCCACCGCCTGAACATACCGCGCATCCAAGCGATCCGCCATGGCCGTGATAGCCCGCGCTTCAAGATCCAGTGTGCGACGCGCCCCATCCAGCATGGAACTTTATCCTCTGAAGCAGAAAATTCCAGGACATGTCGTCCCGTTTGTTCCATAATAACCTTTTCACCGTAGGAAACCACGTTCAATCGGTGATTTACCGCGATTAAAATTCAATTTTTTCACCGTACACCTGTCAACAACCCCTTTCAGCCAGCCAGACCATGAACCCTATCGACCAAGAGATCATTTTACCCATTCTGAAAAATTTTAAAACCATCGCCGTGATCGGACTCTCCCCAAAACCCGACCGTGCCTCCCACCGGGTCGCCGCCTACATGCAACAGCAGGGCTACCGGATCATCCCCATTCGACCGGGATCGGGAAAAATTCTTGGGGAAACCTGTTATGCATCATTGGCCGACCTGCCACCGGATCTTAAAATAGACTTGGTGGATGTTTTCCGCCGCGCCGAAGAGACCCCCCCCATCGCCCAGGAGGCGGTCGCCGCTGGAGCGCGAGGGTTTTGGCTGCAAAGCGGCATCATCAACGATCAAGCCCTGGCCATCACCAACCAAGCCGGACTTTTATCGGTACAGGATCTCTGCCTCATGGTCGAACACAAACGTCTGGCACATCTGCTGTAGCGGATGAAAGACCCGTACCCTGTTTAAGTCTGCCTAGAGCGTGTTGACATTCAATAAAATTATTAAAAGAAAAAAGGGGTCTGGGGGATTGCC
>JADGCQ010000078.1 GCA_015228925.1 Magnetococcales bacterium
AAGAAAAATCAAAACCCTGGGGGCAATCCCCCAGACCCCTTTTTTCTTTTAATAAATGATCATTTTCAGGCATTTGTACGTGCCAATTTCAAATGCGATTGCCCTGGAAAATTATCCCTGTGGTACCGCTGGTGAAAACAGGGCCTGTTCCACATGGTCCGCAATCAGATGCCCCACCAAAATATGGCTTTCCTGAATTCGGGGCGTTGAATCGCTGGCAACCTGGATGCAACAATCGCACAACGGTCTCATCGCCCCCCCAGAACGACCCGTAAGCCCGATGATCGACATCGATTTTTCCTTTGCTACCTGCATGGCGCGGAGAATATTGGGCGATTTCCCCGAGGTGCTGATGGCCACCAACAGGTCTCCCGGCATCCCCAAGGCTTCAACTTGGCGGGAAAATACCCTGTCAAAGCCATAATCATTGCCGATGGCGGTCAGGATGGAAGTATCCGTCGTGAGCGCAATGGCGGGCAATGCTGGCCTGTCGAAGAAAAAACGGCTGACCAGTTCCGCAGCGATATGCTGCGCATCCGCAGCCGAACCACCATTTCCAGCAATGAGAAGCCGATGACCTCGACGAAGTGCCCCCTCGGCCATCTGGCAAGCGCGAGCTAGGTCGGAAAACAGGGAGATATCATCAAGAAAAGCCTGCTTCGCCGCCAAGCTCATCCGTATTTGCTGGCGCAAACGCTCTTCCCACACATGACTATTATTTTCCAGCATGGTTTCAACCCTTTGTCCGTTGTAAAAATCGTTGACGATCAAGTATCAGGCGTTTCATTGGTTATTTGGCACATTACGTGCTTACCAGCATGAGCGACAAAATTTTCAATCCGTGAACGGAAAAAAACATGCACAGCCGGAATGCCAGCCTCAGATTTTACGGTGTTTGCGAAACATGCTTCAAAGAACAATGGAAGCACCATGCCTCAGGTCAGCCCAAACACTGCTACTGCCCCCATCACCAAGCCCTCGCGTATGAGTCCCATGAAGGGGTTTCCATCCGCACCAACATCACCATCGAAGAGTACAATCAAATAATCGCAAGATCGACCGTTGACGAAAGCTTTACCATACCCCAGCGACGAAAAATACGCCGATGACCGTTTCGTCAAGACCTCTCGCAACAAAAAACTAGGTAAAATTACCAAACATTGACCCTATCCCGCCAACCCTCTCCAGGAAAGGCCCACCATGAAACTTGCCGCCATCGATTGCGGTTCCAACGCCGTTCGTCTTCTGATTTCCAACGTCTTTGAAGTAGGCGACTGGAAACCCTTCATCCGCAAAGCCGATCTTTACCGTGTCCCGGTCCGCCTGGGTGAAGATGCCTTTGTCCGTGGCATCATCTCCAAAGAACGGGCCAAAGCATTGATCCATACCATGATCGCCTTCAAAGAACTCATGAATGCTTGTGGTGTCGATGATTACATGGCTTGCGCCACATCCGCCATGAGAACCGCAAAAAACGGACCCGATCTGGTCAAACAGGTGCGTCGAGAAGTGGGACTGGAAATCGAAATTATCGACGGCTCCAAAGAAGCGGAACTCATCGCACTCAATCGTCTGGATGGCCGCTTCCTCATCGGTAATTTCCTTTACATCGATGTCGGTGGCGGCAGTACCGAACTGTCCCTCTATCAGGATGGATTGCTCATGGCATCACGATCTTTCAAAATAGGGACCATCCGCATCAAAGAAGGGTTGGTCTCCCCGAAAAGATGGACGCACATGAAACAATGGATCGAAGAGCATTGCCTGACATTCCCCAATCTGAGTGCCATCGGCTCCGGGGGTAACATCAACAAATTATTTTCACTGACCAACAGCAAACCCGATAAACCGGTCTCCCTGAAACGGATCCAACTGCTCCATAACGATCTGTCCCAGTTGAGCATCGAAGAACGGATGGTCAAGTTGGGACTCAAACCCGACCGCGCCGATGTCATCGTTCCAGCCGGACAGATTTTTACCAATATCATGCAGTGGAGCAACATTGTGCAAATCTTTGTGCCACGCATCGGCCTGTCCGACGGGCTGATTCACGCGCTTTATCGGAAAAAACGCCCCATCAAAGACGACTGACCCATCATCTGTCCGGTGATCTTTCACCGGACATTCTTGAATCATCCAACCGCCGACCACTTTCCAACAGTTTGGTAAATTCCTCAGCCGGCAAAGGCTTGCTAAAATAATACCCCTGCATCTCATCGCAACCATGCAAACGCAAAAAACTCAGTTGATCCTCCGTTTCCACCCCCTCGGCGACCACATTCAACTTTAAGCTTTGGGCCATGGCGATGATGGCGTTGACAATGGCGGCATCATCGGAATCAAATGTCAAATCGCGTACAAAAGATTGATCAATCTTCAAAGTATGCAAAGGAAATCGCTTAAGATAGCTCAAAGAAGAATAACCCGTACCAAAATCATCCACAGCAATCAACAACCCCAAAGAACGTAAACGGGTCATGGTGACAATGACCGACTCGACATTATCCATGACCATACTTTCGGTGATTTCCAATTCTAAAAGTTGCGGCGGCAAACCCGAATTTTCCAAGATACGCCGAACCCTTTCAAACAAGTCACGTTGCCGAAACTGACGCACCGACAAGTTGACCGCCATCCGCAAGCGATCAAAACCCGATTCACGCCAGATACGATTTTGTCGGCAGGCGGTTTTTAAAATCCATTCACCCAAAGGGAGGATCAGTCCGGTCTCTTCGGCGATGGGGATAAACTCACCCGGAGAAACCATCCCCATATCGGGTTGGTGCCACCGAACCAAGGCTTCCATCCCCACCACATGCCCGGTCGCCAGGGATACTTTCGGTTGATAAAATAAAATAAATTCTTCCCGATCCAATCCCTGACGCAAATCTTTTTCCATTTTCAAACGTCGATTGGCCTGTTCACCCATGGAAGCCTTATAAAAAGTACAGGTATCGCGTCCCGTCAGTTTGGCGCGATTCAGGGCCATGTCGGCATTTTTGATCAAAGAAGCGGCATCGGTGCCATCTTCCGGGAAAAGGGTGATTCCGGTACTGGCAGTCAGAAATAATTCGTGTTCCTCGATGGCAAAAGGCTCAGCCAAGGCATTGTTGATTTTTCGTGCAACCAGAACGGCATCTTTGGCGTTGTGTATCTCCCGCATGATAAACCCAAAGGAATCACCCGCCAGACGGCTCAGGGTATCGCCCTCGCGGATGAAGGTGCGCAGCCGGGACGCAACATTCCGCAAAAGTTGATCTCCCAGTTGGTGTCCGAGAGAATTGTTGATCTTTTTAAAATGGTCCAGCCCCAAAAAAATCACCAACACCTTGCCTTCGTTACGATGGGCATTCACAACCGCCTGGGCAAGACGATCGGCAAATAAATCCCTGTTGGGCAACCCTGTCAGGGTATCGTGGTAGGTTTTAAAATGCAGTTCACGCTGGCTTGCGCGGATTTCGGTCAGGTCGTGAAAGATGGAAATAAAGTTGGTGACGTTTCCGGCACGGTCACGAATGACGGTGATGGTTTCCCACTGAGGATAGGCTTCACCATTTTTCTTTCGATCCAGGATTTCACCCCGCCACATGCCGCGTTCCAGAAGAGATTGCCATACCTGTTCATTAAATTCCGGCTCCTGATGACGCCCCAGGAGACTCTTCAGGGGGTTACCGGTGACCTCAACCGCCTCATGTCCCGTAATACGGGTAAATGCGGGATTGACGCTTTGGATGATCCCCTTGTCGTCGGTAATGATGACCCCTTCGATGGCATTTTCAAGGACTTTGGTGGCGATGCGTAGTTGTTCATCGACCTCTTCCATGGCCCCACCAAAGACCGTATGGGCAATCTTCAGGCGATTTTCCACCTCACGGGTATCGGTGATATCATGGACCGTCCCCAACACCCGACTACATGCGTTTGATCCCTGGGAATGGCTTTCACAAACCATATGGACAATGCGAACATCACCTGCGGAACGGACGACGCGACATTCAAGATCGGAACGCTCTCCCGCAACGTTCAAATCAAAAATGGCATGTTCCACCCGTTGGCGATCTTCCGGGTGAATGCAGTCAAAGAAAACCGTGATATCGGTATGGTTCGTCGATGGGGGCAAACCGATAATGGCCAACATTTCATCGGAAAAATAAACGTCCCCATGTCCACATTCCCACTCCCAATTGCCAAGATGGGCAATCCCCTGGGCACGTTTAAGAATTTCCCGTTCTTTTTTTAGGTTTGATGCCAAATTTTCAATGGTGCGCAGATCGCGGTAGGCCCTGAGTGCCGTCGTTACCGAGGTGATCAGTTTTTGGCTGGTCAGCTCGGTTTTTTCCCGATAGTCATTGATATCATACTGGGAAATAACTTCGGGTTCGGGGGCTTGCCCCGCTTGACCGGTACGCAGAATGATACGGACAAAACCATTTTTCAGCTCCTCACGGATGGCGCGGACCACCTGCAAACCAGCCTGGTCGGTCTCCATAACCACGTCCAACAGCAACACGGCAATATCTGTGTTCTGGGCCATGATGGCACAGGCATCCTTGCCGGAATAGCCGCTCATCACCTCGATTTCACGCCCATCAAACCGCAAGCTGCGCAAGACCATCCGGGTTAACTGATGCACGTCTGGTTCATCATCGATAACCAGAACCTTCCAAACCGAAGAGGAACCCGCCGTGGAAGTTGGCAACCGTTCTTCCGCAAACAAATCATCATCGACAAAGCTATCGTTAACCAACTGGGATATATTGAGCTTTTCGTTCACATGAATGCACTTGACCAATCAAAATGGAAGAAATCGGATGATAAACCCATTGAAAACGATGATAGATTCATCAAACCACTACCAACCACATGTCCCAAACCACACCGTCACCCAACATCACTGATGGAGGCATCCTATCACAGCAAAGAGGAGCCGTGGGATTTTTTTTGTAACAAGACCTGCAAATTACCAACACACCGTGGCACGCCATGGATCGGAGCGGCCATGAATCGTTGCGCCATAGGCTCTTCATGAAACATTGCAGTTTGTTGCGATTGTCATAAACTTATCCTCGTAGCACGCCAACCCAAAGATCATGGATGCACTCTTGGGGAGAATCGTTCCAGAGGTGACCATAGACCTGCCACACTACAAACGCTTTCATCCGCAACCACCTCACAGGTTTTGATAAATATCAAAGAGCATCAATAATGCGTATTCTCGTTATCGAAGATAATCAAGATTTGGTGGCCAATATTTTTGACTTCATGGAGGCCAGAGGTCACACGGTCGATACCGCCCATGATGGCCTTGTGGGACTCCATCTGGCCATGGTCAACACCTACGATGTCATCGTTTTGGATTTGGTGCTACCGGGTATGAGTGGCATCACCCTGTGTCAGGAGTTGCGCCAAACGGGCGGCAAGGATACCCCCATTCTCATGCTGACCGCCTTGGATACCACCCAGGATAAAATCCTGGGCTTAGAGAGTGGCGGTGATGATTATGTGGTCAAACCTTTCTCCCTGTTGGAAGTGGAAACGCGCCTTCGTGCCCTGGTACGCCGGGATCAAGGGCGTATGACAAAAAAAGTTCTGACGGTGGGTGCGTTGGTCCTGGATCTGGAAACACATACCCTCTTTCGTAGTGGACAAGAACTGTTTCTCCCACCCATCTCCATGAATATCCTTGAAATACTCATGCGACGCCATCCGGCTGTCGTAACACGATCCGACCTGGAATATGCCATCTGGAAAGACCACCCTCCCGGCAGCGATGCTTTGAGAACCCATATTCACCTCCTGCGCGATACCCTGGATAAACCGTTTGCCTCCGCTATGCTGAAAACAATCCGTTCGGTAGGGTTCCAACTGGTGGCAGCCAACTGATGTGGCCCCGTGAACTCCCTTTCCGGGTCGCATTTTCCTTCGCCTGTTTCGGCGGCATCATCAGCTTGGTACTGTGCATCTGGGTCTATTTTGCAGTACAAGAGATCGGTATGCGGATTATCGACCGTAACCTGATCGATGAAATGGATGACTTCATCGCCCGTCGTACCCGCAATCCCGCCTCCACCCCCTTGAAAACCACCACCTTGATGGGTTTTGTCCACCCAGCCGGGCAGACCGACCCTTCCATCCCCCCACCCCTGCTGACACTGCAACCCGGTATCCATGACATCGATATCGATCATGTCTCCTACCGCGTATTGGTGAGAAAAACTAAAAATATTAATTTTTTTATACTTTATAATAGTACACTATTATACGAAAGATGGAAGTTACATTTTTTATTCATACTCATCATGAGTAGTTTGGGTATGACCGCCATCGCTTCCCTCGGCGGCTATGTGTTGACCGGTTGGGTGATCGCCCCGCTCAAGGATCTTGCCCGCGAGGTGAACGCCATGACAGAAATCGCGCCGGGAAAGAATTTATCCCGCCATTTTTCCCGGGATGCCCTGGGTGAACTGGCCAAGGTGTTAGCCCATCGCCAGGATCAGCTATTAAATTTAATAGAACGGGAACGGGCCTTTGCCACCGATGTCAGCCATGAACTGCGCAATCCCCTGGCCATCATCCAAGGGGTGGTAGAAATTCTCCAAAACGATCATGCCTCTGCGGATGCCATTTCCAGCCCCATCCAACGTCTTGCCCGGGCGGTGAGCGACATTAATATCCTGACCTCCGCGCTGTTGCTGTTGGCTCGGGCAGATGGGGATAAGACTCCCAGTCATGCGGTCTGCCTTATTTCTGAAATTATTGATAAAGTGTTGGAACGAAATCAATTTCGCCTCAAAGGAAAATCGGCCAAACTGCGCGTACAAATCGATGCTCAACCGCAATTGAACGCCGAATCTGTTTTTGTCCAAATCGTCATTGGCAATCTGATTCGTAACGCCTTCAACTTTATCCATCACGGTGAGGTCCATATCCACCTGGAGGAAGAACGCCTCACCATTACCGATACCGGCGTTGGCATGGATCCCCATGTCCTGGAGAAAATTTTTCAAAAGCCATTCAAAGGGACGGCCAGTCAGGGTTCCGGTGTCGGTCTCACCCTGGTCAAACGCATTTGTGACCACCATGGTTGGCAGGTGACCATCCAGAGTCAAGCGAACCAGGGGACCGTAGCGCAATTCCTCTTTCGGCCCCAAGCATTGGATGACCGGCTCCCTCCTCTTTGAAGCCTTTCAAATCTTAACGAAGATTTAACCATTTCCTCACATTTTACTCACAAATCCTTTGTTACCCTCCGCTGTTGGTCAAGGCGTCGAAACACAATTCATAAGTCGTTGGTTATAATCATTTTCAAACGTTTTCAATTGGTTTACCCATACTTTTGCGTTAATCCCGCGACAAGGCTCAAGCAACATGAATGCAACCATGCTCCCAATGTTTTTTCCATTTTTAAAATGGCGCAAAATGGTCACCCGTGAAACCATGCGCTTTGACTTGGTGGCTGGAGTGACCGGCGCGGTCGTGGCCATGCCTCAGGGGGTAGCCTTTGCCGCCATTGCTGGGATGCCACCGGAATATGGATTATATTCCGGTATGGTTCCCGCTGTGATCGCCGCGCTATTTGGTTCTTCCTGGCATTTGGTTTCCGGTCCCACCACGGCGGCATCCATCATGCTCTTTTCCATTTTGAGCCAGCACGCCATCCCCGGTAGTCCCGATTATATTCAAATGGCCATCACCATGACCTTTCTGGTGGGCTTGATCCAGTTCGTCATGGGAATTCTCCGTTTGGGGGTCGTCACCCAGTTTGTTTCGCATTCGGTGGTTGCCGGTTTTACCGCCGGGGCGGCGATGCTGATTGCCACCAAACAGATTGGTCACTTTTTTGGTGTCGCCATCCCCGAAGGGAGTTCCTTCACCGCGACGTGGGGGCATCTATTCACCCATCTGGACGCCATCACCATGCCGGTGCTGACGATCGGAGGGGCAACCTTATTGGCCAGTATTCTGTCCAAGCGGTTCATACCCAAGGTTCCCCATATGCTGGTCTCCTTGTTGGTGGGTGGTCTCATGGCCGAGGGGATGCGTCTTTCCATGCCGGAAACGCGGGAAATTCTTGCAAGCGTCGGGAACCTACCCGCATCCCTACCGTCACTCTCCATGCCCGCCATGGACCTTCACATCTGGCGTGAGTTTGGCTCAGAACCCCTTGCGGTTGCGTTGTTGGCCTTGACCGAGGCCATCTCCATCGCCAGGGCCATCGGCTTAAAGAGTGGCCAACGCATCGATGGCAATCAAGAGTTTATTGGTCAGGGTCTTTCCAATCTCGTGGGATGTTTTTTCTCTTCCTATGTAGCCACAGGTTCTTTCAACCGTAGCGGCATCAACTATGCGGCAAAGGCCAAAACGCCTCTGGCGGCCATTTTTGCTGGATTATTCCTGGCATTGTTAACCCCGATCGTCGCGCCGATCATCTCCACGCTTCCCAAGGCCGCTATGGCAGCGGTGCTGTTGGTGGTTGCCTGGGATTTGATCGACTTTCACCATATTTTCAAATTATTGCGCCAAAGTGGTGTGGAATCGTTTTTGATGGGGATCACCTTTTTGTCCACCCTGCTGTTCAGCCTGGAAGGGGCTATTCTGTTGGGGACCAGCTTTTCATTAGGCTTTTATTTGCGCAAGACGTTGCGGCCTCAAATTCTCTCCAGAGTACCGGATCCAAAGCTTCCAAACCGAAATTTCACGTCCGACGCCTCACTCCCAGAATGTCCCCAACTCAAGCTGATGCGGGTAGACGGATCCCTTTATTATGGGGCGGTCAGCTATTTTCAGGATGTCCTTGCGGAGCAACTGGAAAAATTTCCACGCCGCAAACATCTGGCCATTATCGCCAGCGGCATCAACTTTGTGGATCTTTCTGGGGCCGGGGTTCTTGCCGAAGAGGCGCAAAAATTTCGGACCCTGGGTGGTGGACTTTACCTGGTGCGTGTCAAGAAAAAAGTTAAGGAAATATTGACTGATACCGGACATTTATCTGAAATTGGTCAAGAAAATCTTTATGATACAAAAAGTGATGCCATCAGGGACATTGTTTCTCGGTTGGATACCGGAATCTGTGCGCAATGCACGCAGCGCATTTTTCTTGAGTGTCAGAACATGCCCAAAGCTTGCGCCGCAACCCATGGCGATCAGGAACAATTGGGAGCAAAAGTGTGAATACTACGCGGGTTATTTGGCTCACGTTTTTAGGATTGCTTCTCACGATCCCCTTCTCTTGGTTTCCTCAGGAGGATAGGAATGATATTCTTTCAAAAACCATGCATTCCGACGGTACTACGGTAGGCATAGGAATTTTCTTGGCTTGTTTGTGGGTTGCCCTATGGCGGAGCAAAGACGGTACTGCTTTGTTTTCCGTTTTCAGACGGCAACCTGTACAACCGACAGAGTGTCCCCAGCTCAAAATATTGTGTATCAACGGTGTATTGGATGATGGGGTCAGGTCTCCGATTCAGGATATCATAGCCCGCCATTCGATTGCGTTCCCTGGGCGCAACCATGTGGCCATTATGGCCGAGAACATCCGCTCCATGGATCGTTCAGGGGCGAAAATGCTGATCATGGAAGCCCGTCGTTTTCGATCTTTGGGGGGAGGGTTCTATCTGATTCATGCCAATGACCATATGTTGCACACCCTGGAACAGGTGGGAGGCATCAAGGATGTGGGAAAGGAGAACATTTTTGCCACCAAGAAGGATGCCATGGAAAAGATTTTTCCCCGGCTAGACGGTAAGATATGCCGTCAATGTTCTGTCCGCAGATCTCTCGAGAGTTGTGATCTGGTCCCCTCCCCCACGTCTATGGGCAATCGTTTTTTGCGGAAGAGTTTTCCAAGTTATTGGCAGTAGGCGTTCGAGACTCCCCCAACGAAACCGGTCCAGATTACAGCAGGAAAATGGATAGACTGTCCCCGGATTTCCCATAAAAGGCCACTCCGGCCAGTGCCACAGCGGAAATCCAAGCGGCTTTGTCCGTCAACGGAGCGATGATTGAAGCAAGAAGAAGCCCCTTGCTCACGTCATATAAAAACTTGGCTGCGGAATCCCGATTGTTTCATGTTCATGTCTTCGAGCATACCATACTAGAAATCCATTTGACAGAAAATCCGAGAAAATCTGGGGATACCTTACCGTTTGCTCTTTATGATTACCAAAGGAAAAATAGCAAAGTATCCCAATATTTTACCGGAGAAATTGACACACTGTCCCCGGATGTTTTTTCCGACGAACCTTCACGCTGTCGGAATTCCGGGGACAGTTTTTTGATCGCACACATCTGACGACCGGGCAAACGCCATCAAAACTTGAGGGTCCATCCCTGTTTTCTGACTTGTTCTTTGGTGTACTGTACCCCATCCACGCGCAATCCCTGGGCATTGATCAGGCTGATGATCCCACCCCGATTGGACAGTTCCAGTTGCGGACGAACCAGCACAGTTTTGGTTTCCCCTTTATTGATGGTGCCCGACAGGGGAAGGGACCGTTTTTCCTGATCCCGCAAAGTCCAACCGGTCAAGTCGATGGCATTGGGCGTGACATTCAACAAGGTTACGCTTTCCTGTTCCACGGGGGCATCATCGTTCACCAAAGCCGCCACAATCCGAACATGGCCGTCGGTCTCCCCGGGGACCACCGGTCGGGGCGGTGTAACTCCAGGCGGAACAACTGGAGATGTTCCAGACAAACAGTTGCCTGTAACATCATCGGTATGCCTGGGTTGGGTCTGAAATTTGAGGAAAATGGCCACCCATTGACTGGTCGCCGGGAAACGGAGGATCAATCCGCCATCCTGCCAAACGCCATTATCCTTCTTCCATTGCCCTTCATTACCCTGATTCATATGGATATCGTGGATACCCCGGCCAGGAGAAAATTCAAACACCTTATCCCGTTGTCCCTCCGGCCCCCAGGTCTCACCAAACGCATAGATCTCCGCATCCTGATCCAGTTTTGCCCGATTGATGTAATAATTCAACTTCTCGTTCAAATCATTGTCCGGCCCGGGCAAGTTCATGGGCAGAGGAACAAACTTATCAAAGTTGACCAGATTGCCTCGAATAAAATCCAACCCATGCTTCTCGGAAGACGGGAGTGAGGTAAAACCACGAGGATATCCCTGTAGTCTTTCCAGAATAGGATGTTGGAACTGGCTATCAATAATGTATTCAACCAGCGATTGATCGGCAGACTGGACGTTGATGGCGATACGCCAAACATCCCGATCATCAACGACTTTGACTTGATAGTGAGGATTTTTACCGGACGCAAAGCGCGTATCGACAACCGCACCCTTCAAAACACCATAATTTTTCAAAGGCATCATGATTCTCCTAATCTGGTTCGGCGAAAAATGGATCGACTTGGTTTTCGATCAACGGAGCATCCCCTCTGTTGAGGAGGTAAAAACCGGACTTGCAAAAAGGGAATTGAGTCCCCCCATTGTTCCCTGACCGCCCTGGCGGCTTCGAGTTTGCAATCTCTGGACTTCCAAACCGTCCAGCACCGATCTTCACAACCGACATCCAGGAGCGTGGAGACCATGGTCCGATATAATACCCTGCTCTTTATTGATCCTATCATTGGGCATCACGACATCGCATTATCATCGTATAATCAACATATATCCATATAACATGACGTTAATCAATAAAAAAAATCGAATATTTTCACTACAGATTGAAATTCAAGAAAAAACTTGGTGGGCACGGGAAAATTCAAGGCGTGCAATTCGGGGGGGAGCAAGGAAGGGGGAACGCAGTGAAATCTCTGAATCTGGAGATACCTAACCGTTTTCTACTTTTAATTTACTTATTTTAATAATATACAAATCGATTAAAAACTATTGGTAAAGTTTACGATATAAATATAAAGACATGCCATAAATGCCTATTGATCACTATAACTTAAATTGCGCGTGGACCAGGAGGAGATGTGATATCAAAATTTATGATCGCACAAAAAACAGTGATGCATCTTAGATTTACAGACGTTCAGTGCCTTACCGAAGGATCTCCAGGATGAAATGTCATCTCACCGTTGGCGATAATGGCACGGAATCGGAAAAAATGATTCATACCAGTGCGCAGATCACTCATAGCAATTATGCCGGTGTTGATTTTGGTAAAATGAAAAAAGACAAGGTGACGCCCACTGATCAGACATGTACCATGATGGAAGGTTTTGAGTTCCTTGTATTCCATAATCATGCATTGCGTTGCGTTAAACGTGAGATCAAAATAACGTTTCAGTGCCTCTTGAATGATTTTCCGAACCATGTTGTTTTTGGTGCGTGATGACTCTGACATGAACTTAGGATCCAAACCAATGTGATCCATAAAGTATTTGAACGGCTCTGACAAATCCGCAGAGGTTTCCACCAATTTTTCCAAATTACCCAACTTCTCTACAAAGGATGCCATTTTCCTCATTCCTCCAGCTATCGATGATAAAGTCTGGGACACC
The DNA here is from genome assembly GCA_015228925.1 of Magnetococcales bacterium. Lineage (GTDB taxonomy): Bacteria > Pseudomonadota > Magnetococcia > Magnetococcales > UBA8363 > UBA8363. The sequence continues at coordinate 12,474 of JADGCQ010000078.1, forward strand.
TTGCGTATTCTCTTAGCACAACCATAATCCATTTCACAGAGGTTCCAGATTACGGCATGAAAATTGACAGACTTTCCCCGGATTTCACCGCGAAATCAAAGCAACTTCACCAGTGCCGCCACAATCGCCACGGTTGCGGCTTGCATCCCACCAAGACGGATTACAAGTCGCATTTCCATTTCCTTCATGTCACGCCGGACGTTCTCAATATCCAACTTGGTGGCCAATCTGTCTTCCACCAGTTCGACCATGGCTCCTGCATGGACTTCCGCTTGGGATTCAGGAACGCCTGCGGCTTTAAGTCTCTTGGCATACGCCAACGTGTCAAACGCAATCGCGGGACTCATGGGGAAATCTCCTTCCAGGGTGACAACAGGGATAAGCGTACCACGAGCCACTACCAGACAACAGATAAAATTCCCCCTTGATGATTTCGCCAACTAAGGATATAGCCTCTCATCCGTCGCGGCGTTTTTTTGGGTTCCAACGGAAATCTGGTGACAGTACATCCACTTCACAGAGGTTCCAGATTATAGTGGGGAAATTGATAGACTGTCCCTGGATTTTGCGAATTCGATTTTATGTTTTAGAATTTCTTTTCCACCCCAGCCTGCTTCAAGACACCGTTTGCTGTATGACGAGATGTCATATTATTGTCAACGACGAAATACACACCAGATATAGGGCTGTACCAGATTTCATGGTCACCACGCCCCTGCCTGGAAAAGCGGCAACCAAACTGGCGCAGAATTTTTTTCAGAGCCGGTGTGAAACTGTTCGGCATGAATCACACAGAAATTTCGATTTTTCCGTGCATTTCGCCAGTTAATTTGAAGGGCACATGGTGCGTGGGAAGGGGTTCCCGATTGTTCATCCGCAACAGGTCAGGGATCATCAACACAATTTTCTCAGTCAGACTTTCCAGAGTTGCGGCTTCAGTGACCAGTCCAGGGACATCCGAATCTCCGACATACCAAACTTTGGCTTCGGGATCCCATACGGCTTTAATCTCAAACTCTTCCGCACGGGAGTGATGTTGCCGTTTTTCGTTCATAACCTGGAACTCCTCATATTATACCTCGCAGGTCTGATTATAGATCGCTGATTCATCACCAGCAGCCGTGATTGTCCGTGAACCTGAGAAAAAATACAAGAACCTTAACAAACATCCGAAATTCTGCTTTAACTCTATTTGACTTATGCCTAGATCGGGGAAGTGGGTAATAGAAATTTCTATGATTGCCAAAAGGAAAACGGTAAGGTGTCCCCAGATTTAGACAAAAGGAAAACGGTAAGGTGTCCCCAGATTTAGAAAAGGAAAACGGTAAGGTGTCCCCAGATTTAGCCAAAAGGAAAACGGTAAGGTGTCCCCAGATTTGATTTTCCATTCTCAAAAGGAAAACGGTAAGGTGTCCCCAGATTTTCCATTCCAATGACTCACAGCAACTTCACCAGTGCGGCCACAATCGCTATCGATGCTGCCATCATCCCACCAAGGCGTAGTGTCAGGTTGTGCGTGAGTCGCAATTCCATTTCCTTCATCTTGGCTTGTAAGCTGGCATCAAGTTCCTTCATGTCGCGCTTGAGTCCAACTTCCATTTCCTTCATGTCGCGCTTGAGCCCAGTTTCCATTTCCTTCATATCGCGCTTGAGTCCGGTTTCCATCTCCTTCATGTCACGTCGGACGTTCTCAATGTCGCGCTTGAGACCAGCCTCGATCTCCTTCATGTCACGCCTTACAACATCAATGTCCAACTTAGTCGCAAGCCGTTCTTCCATCAGGTCAACAATGGTTTCGGCCTGGACTTCTGCTTGGGCTTCGGGAACACCAGCAGCCTTAAGCCTTTTAGCATACGCCAACGTGTCAAACGCAATGGCTGTACTCACGGGCAATCCTCCTTCCAGGGTTACAACTGGAATAAGTATATCACGGGATTCCTAAATCTGGGGACAGCATATCCATTTCACAAAGGTTCCAGACTACAGCAGGGAAATTGATATACTGTCCCCCAGATTTTGCAGACTACAGCAGGGAAATTGATATACTGTCCCCGGATTTTGCGGATTTGACATATACTGTCCCCGGATTTGACAGGAATCAAAGCAACTTCACCAGTGCGGCCACAATAGCCACTGTCGCGGCTTGCATCCCACCAAGACGGATCACAAGTCGCAACTCAAGTTCTTTCAAATCCTGTTTGGTCGCCAGCCGATCTTCAATCAGTTCGGCCATGGCTTCCGCGTGGACTTCCGCTTGGGATTCGGGAACACCAGCAGCCTTAAGCCTTTTAGCATACGCCAACATGTCAAACGCGATCGCGGTACTCATGGGGAAATCTCCTTCCAGGGTAACAACTGGGATAAGCGTACCACGAGCCACTACCAGACAACAGATAAAATTCCCCCTTGATGGTTTCGCCAACTAAAGATACAGCCTTTCATCCGTCACGGCGTTCTTTGGGTTCCAATGGAAATCTGGTGACAGTGCATCCATTTCATAGAGATTCCAGATTACAGTAGGGAAATTGATAGACTGTCCCTGAATTTCCTCAGAGGTTCCAGATTACAGTGGGGAAATTGATAGACTGTCCCCGGATTTCACGCCAATGACTCTGTGCGATCAATGGAAAAACAAGCCTTTTAGTGCCGGGATCACCGTCACAACAACGACAAGAGCCAGCATCCACCGATTCAGCCGTAATTCGCCCATTACCCGGTCTTCGAGAGCTTTCAGATCTGCTTTTGTGGTAAGCCCTTCGACCTGGGATTCGCTGGCAGCTTTGAACGCTTCTGAAAAAGCTTCCGCATGCTCCCGAGAAATCCCGGAAGCTTCCAAATGCTTGGTGAACTTCAAGGTGTCAAACGTCGTCGTGGCCATGTTGCATTCTCCTTCCAAGGTTACAACCGGGATAAGCGTACCACGAGCCACTACCAGACAACAGATAAAATTCCCCCTTGATAATTTCGCCAACTAAGGACATAGCCTTTCATCCGTCACGGCGTTCTTTGGGTTCCAACGGAAATCTGGTGACAGTACATCCATTTCACAAAGGTTCCAGATTACAGTGGGGAAATTGATATACTGTCCCCGGATTTGCCTGACTTATGCCTAGATTGGGGAAGTTAATAATAGAAATTTCTATGATTGCCAAAAGAAAAACGGTAAGGTGTCCCCAGATTTGGTCAAAAGAAAAACGGTAAGGTGTCCCCAGATTTGGTAATAGAAATTTCTATGATTGCCAAAAGAAAAACGGTAAGGTGTCCCCAGATTTTGTCGGAAAACGGTAAGGTGTCCCCAGATTTTCAGATTTCCACAAAGGGAAAACGGTAAGGTGTCCCCAGATTTCCAGAGGTTCCAGATTACAGTGGGGAAATTGATATACTGTCCCCGGATTTCGTCGAATTCGGATTTGGGAAATTGATATACTGTCCCCGGATTTCGTCGAATTTCACGAATATCCCTTGTTGAATTTGAACTTGTCGGCAACATACTTTGCGGAGTTTTCAATGTATGGAAAAACTGTGCTTTCATTGATATTCAAAAAGTCCAGTTCTTTCAATATGGCATCTTTTTTCCCGACGCTAATTCTTGATACCTTGATTTCCGCAGTACCATCTTCATCAAATACTGCATCCAACCCAAACAAAATAAATGCACCAGACTGAGAAGATATTCTATCGTTGCTCTGTTTTCCTTTAACGCAAACTATCTTTCTCAAATCGCCCGGGATTATCTTTGACTCGAAGAATGGTTTCTCTTCTCTGATGAAGTGTAGCAATTGCTTAATTGGTGGTTGTTCGTTAAAACTTTCTTCTCCATATTTAAAATTTATAGTTTTCTTATCGGATTGCGGTAACCGTGCCAAATTCGCAATACAACTAACAACATCGGAATCGAAGTACTTGATATCTTCTCGCTTCATAGAGAAGGCGATCACTTCCCCTTCCCCTTCCTCTTCGCCAATGGATGATTTGCACGCAAAATAGAGAGCAATTAAAGGATTGGAAGTTATATCGAGCAGCCTTGTTGGTAATGAGTAATGCTGCATTCTCACGAGACTATCAAGCGTGCAAACGTCTGATTGGAAATCTGCTGAGTTAGAAACTAATAGCTCTCTATATAGAATATGCTCATTATCTCTATATAGGTAATTGCCTTCTTCGTCTTTCCTGAACAGTGATGGCTCTAATCTGTATTCCTTCCTATTTGAATGGCCACGATAAAACACCTCGTAACCATCTTTTTGCTCAAGACCCAAAACTTTGCCAATAAAATCCTGAACCTTGGTGACCGTTTCTGTAGTGGTTGGCCGTTCTAAATCTGGGGACAGTATATCCATTTCACAGAAATTCCAGATTACAGTAGGGAAACTGATACACTTTCCCCGGATTTATGGTTTTTGATACCAAAAAAGCCGATCTTGCGAACGGCCCTCTAAGAAAGAATTCCCTTTTAAATCAATTTGGTGGAGCCGAGGGGGATCGAACCCCTGGCCTCCGCATTGCGAACGCGGCGCTCTCCCAGCTGAGCTACGGCCCCTTCTTCATTCAAAACACAAAAATCAACACTCAATACGATCAACACCACCGACAAAAAAAAACCGCGATTCTCGTAAAGAACGCGGTGTTTTTTGGTTGCGGGAGAGGGATTTGAACCCCCGACCTTCGGGTTATGAGCCCGACGAGCTACCGAGCTGCTCCATCCCGCGTCGTCGTTTCAGTCCTACTGCCGCCCCTACAAACATCCACCTAAACATCAACTCGGTGTCACGCTCATCCTAACGGCCTTCATTCTAAAATAAAGCTTCCTGGCGGTGTCCTACTTTCCCACAACTTAAGTTGCAGTATCATCAGCGCTGAAGGGCTTAACTGCCGAGTTCGGAATGGGATCGGGTGTTTCCCCTTCGCCATCGCCACCAGAAAGCTTATCTGGAAGTTCCTACTATAAACTATCTCGAAAATCTAATCCTACGCTCTCGGACGTCCTTGGACAACTGGGGGAAATGGGTAAACTTTGCTAATGTCAGGTATAAAGCCAATGGACCTATTAGTACCGGTTAGCTCCATGCGTTGCCGCACTTCCACACCCGGCCTATCAACGTTGTAGTCTTCAACGGGTCTCATAGGGAAAACTCGTCTTGGGGGGGGCTTCCCGCTTAGATGCTTTCAGCGGTTATCCCGTCCGTGCTTGGCTACCCGGCTATGCCCTTGGCAGAACAACCGGTTCACTAGAGGCACGTCCACTCCGGTCCTCTCGTACTAGGAGCAGCTCCCCTCAATTTTCCTACGCCCACGGCAGATAGGGACCGAACTGTCTCACGACGTTCTGAACCCAGCTCGCGTACCATAAACCGACACAGGTGGGTGAGGAGAGAATCCTAAGGCGAGTGAGAGAACTCAGGTGAAGGAACTCGGCAAAATGGCCCCGTAACTTCGGGAGAAGGGGCGTCACTTTTGGTGAAGCGATTTACTCGTGGAGCTAGAGGTGGCCGCAGTGACCTGGGGGGAGCGACTGTTTATCAAAAACACAGGACTCTGCTAAGTCGGAAGACGAAGTATAGGGTCTGACGCCTGCCCGGTGCCGGAAGGTTAAGAGGAGAGGTGCAAGCTTTGAATTGAAGCCCCGGTAAACGGCGGCCGTAACT
>JADGCQ010000079.1 GCA_015228925.1 Magnetococcales bacterium
CTGGGGAAAGAATTCCCCAGACCCCTTCTTTCTTTTCAATAGTTTTTTAGGGGGGGTGTCAATAAATTATTGAATGTCAACACGCTCTAAGGCTCTGACCGCAATAAAGGATGGCACGCTACCATGCACATTCATCTGGATCCCGTGAGTGGAATCGCTGGCGATATGTTTGTCGCGGCATGTCTGGATCTGGGTCTGGACGTGGAAGAGTTATCCCAGGCATTGACCACCCTGGCTCTGGATCCCTGGCACCTTGAGGTCAGTCGTCAACGGCGGGGTGGATTATTGGGTACTCATATTGTTTTTCATGTCCCCCAAGAACACCATCACCGCCACCTGCCCGACATCCTCGCCATCATCACCCGGTCGCAACTCCCCGAACCCGTGAAAAACGACGCCAGCAGGATCTTTACCCTTCTGGCCGAGGCGGAGGGGCGTGTCCATGGTATCGATGCCCATCATGTCCATTTCCACGAAGTCGGGGCCATGGATGCCATCCTGGATATTTGTGCCGCCGCCTTTGCCGTATGGCGGCTACACATCACCGAAATCACCTGCACACCTCCCGCAGTTGGCTCTGGTGTGGTCCGTGCGGAACATGGATTGATGCCAGTACCCGTCCCGGCAGTTGCCGATTTATTCCAACGCCACCACGTCCCCATCCAAGCCGAAGCGGACGGCAACCCGGTCGGCGAACTGGTAACCCCCACGGGAGCCGCCATTCTCGTCCATCTGATGCAACGCTTCGGACGCTTCGGCCCCTGTCGCCTTTCGGCCATAGATCGCATCGGATTGGGACTTGGGACGCGGGAAATCCCAGGCCGCACCAATGGGTTGCGCATTCTCGCCCAAAATGATCCCTGCAAACAGGATCCCCTATCCCAAGATCGTGTCACGGTGATCACCACCCACATCGATGACATGAACCCCGAATGGTACGGACTTCTCTGGGATCATCTCTTCAAGGCAGGGGCATTGGATGTCACCATCACCCCCATCACCATGAAAAAAGGGCGGCCCGCCGTCCGCCTGGAGGTGATTGCCACCCTGGAGACCGCCGATTCCCTGGCCCGGATCATCCTGGCCCAATCCACCTCCCTGGGGGTGCGTCTGCAACCCTGTGATCGGCTCACCATCCCGAGAAAGGACACCATCATCCCGACCCCCTGGGGAGAACTCCGCGCTAAAATCGCCCACGGTCACGCCAAACCCGAATATGATGACCTTGTGCAACTGGCAACCCGCATGAATTGGTCCCTCCCCGAAACTGCCGCACACATTGCCCGTCATCTCCCCCATCCCGACCCATCATCACCCGAAGTCGATACCCCATCATGACTCCGCAACGTCTGCGTACCCTCATCGAACAGGTGCAGCAAGGCCGGTTGGATGTGGACGGGGCCATGGAACAACTGGCACATTTTCCCATCGAAACGGTCCGGGACCATGACGGCATTATCGCCCGTCTCGACACCCACCGCCAACTGCGTCATGGTTTTCCAGAAGTGATCCTGGCCCAGGGCAAACGGTTCCCACATCTCCAACACATCGTCACCCAAACCCTCCAACGCCCCGGAGCGGTCTTGATCACCCGGCTTTCCAAAAAACGACAACGACGCCTCCAGGACCATTTTCCCGAACTCCAAGGGGAACACGATTCCCGCTGTCTGTACCGGGAAGAGACCCCCCAAGAAGAAAAAACGGGGTTGGTCGCCGTATTTTCCGCTGGGACCGCCGATGTCCCGGTCGCCACAGAAGCGGCCCTCACCGCCCGACTCATGGGGGCCAAGGTTGCCACCCATTTTGACAGCGGCGTCGCAGGTCTGCATCGGCTGTTGGCAGCGGGGGATCTCCTGACCCAGGCCAACGTGTTCATCGTCATCGCCGGCATGGAAGGGGCGTTGCCATCGGTGGTTGGGGGATTGGTGAACAAACCGGTCATCGCCGTCCCCACCTCCCAGGGTTATGGTGCCGCTTTCGGCGGTTTATCGGCCCTTCTGGGGATGCTCAACAGTTGCGCCGCCAATGTCACCACCGTCAACATCGACAACGGCTTCGGCGCGGGCTATGTCGCCGGCCTCATCAACCGTCTGGCGTCCCCAGAACCCTAGCGGGAAACAGCGACAACACCTGCCGATTGAGCCGACCGCTGGAAAACCCCTCCAGATCCAGCGACACAAACTGAAAGCCCAAGTCTTGAAACACCCGGTTGGTTTCATGACGAAATTCCGCGTCCATAAACCGCACCAAATCCGCTTCAGGAACTTCAATTCTGGCGGTACGCTGCTGCTTGCGTACCCGCACCACCGAAAAACCATAGTTCCTGAGCCAATCCTCCCCCGCCTCCACCATGTGCAATCCCGCCACTTCAATGGGTTCACCATAGGTGATGCGCGAAGAGAGACACGGAGAAGCGGGTCGGTTCCACGTAGACAAACCCATGCGCCGCGATTGAATCCGCAATTCCTCTTTGGTCAAACCCGCCTCCAACACCGGGCTTTGGATCCCATGCAAAACTTTGGCTTTCATCCCGGGGCGATAATCGGCAACATCGTCGGCGGTGCTGCCATCCACAACCCGTTGAAACCCCTCATCCCTGGCCAACTGAACCAAGTGGGAAAAAAGATCGTTTTTACAATGGAAACAGCGATCCGCATCATTTTTAACAAAGTCGGGATTGCGCATCTCCCCCCCTTCGATGATCCGGTGGGAAACGCCAAGACTGTGCGCCAAGCTCTGTGCCATATCCCGATCACGAGTCGGTATGGTGGGCGAAACCGCCGTCACCGCCAAAAAATCAACCCCCGACTCCTTGAGCATCGCCATCAGGAACGTGCTATCCACCCCACCGGAAAAAGCCAGGATAGTCCGTCCCCCCTGCCGCAAGTTTTGGCGGAGTCGTTCCACTTTCTGAACGAGAATCTCTTCGTTACCCATGCTGGCCCCTGATGGCTCAAAAAAGCTTCAATGAAAAATCTGGAAACCTTTGCGAATCAGGTGATATTCCAGGGGAAAGGCAAAAAACTGCCGTTTCAACCGAAATTTCATCCAATAAAACAGGATTCTTTCCACGGGGGAAAGGATGATTCTTTGATAAAACGGTTTTTTAGCAATAATTTTTCTGACCACGCCGCTGACAAATGGAAAATAAAAATTAACCTGATACACCCTCTCAGCAACCCGATCATCCATCCATGGCGTCATCGACTGGTTCAGCCCGGTGAGATTTTCCGCCCACGCCTCCAAACTTTGGGGGGCGGTATACCCCAATTCCACGGCGGTATCAAACAACGGACTCCCCGGAAACGGGGTATACAGAAACACCAGGAACATATTTTCCTGATTTTCCGCATAGAGACCATTAATAAAATCCATCAACTCCGAGAACTCCGCCTCCAGGCTTTTTCGGCGTTGTGCAAAGGGGAGGCCCACCATGAAGGAACAACGCAAGGCAATATCAAACTGCCCCGCCCGTTTGGCCAGTTCGATCACCTGTTGCACCGTCCCCCCTTTATTGATGATGGCCAAGATTTCGCCATCACTGGTTTCGGCACCGGTCAACAGGGATGACAACCCACTTTTTTTCATCAATGCCCAGGTGCTTTCACGATAGCGGACCAGTTCATCGGGGCGACCGTTGACATTACCCCATTTAAGATGGACCCCGTGATCCAACAATCCCTGGGAAATGGCGATGACCCGTTTTTCACTGATAAAAAAATCACTGTCGTTGATGGCAATGGCATCCAACGAGTAGGTAGCCGCCAACATTGCCAGATCCGATACCACACGGTCGGCGGTCAGAGGGAGCCAACTGCGACCATGGACCAACTGTTCCGCGCAAAACCCACACCGATGCGGGCAACCGACGCTGGAGATATAATTGATGGTGCGATAGCCAAATTCTGTTTCATGGATATACCGTTCCATATCCAGCAGATGGTAAGGCAATGGGGGAAACTCGTTGGGGTCCACCAAAGATCGATGGGGTGTGGAATGGATGCGACCCTCTTTTTGATAGGTCAATCCAGCAATCGACTGAAGATCCCCCCCCGTCTCCAAGGCTTTGACCAGTTCATAGAAAGTTATTTCCCCCTGCCCACGGACCACCACATCCACCCATGGACTTTGCGCCGTCTGTTCGGGTTGGATGGAGGGATGCCATCCCCCCCAGACGATGGGGAGGTCGGGATAAGAGGCCCGCGCCATTTGCGCCACCTCCAAACCCCCATGAATTTGATAACCGATCATGACACCGATCCCCAGGCACACCGCCCCCTGGAGCATCTTTGGGGTCACCGTATCAAACATCCCATCACAAATCAGGATTTCATAACCCTCCCGATGCAGCCGGTTACCAATAGCGAGAAGAGCCAGGGGAAGAACCCCCTTTTTCCGACTGATTTCCGAAGGTTTGGGATTGAACAGAACGATCTTTCCACCCTTCGACGGTGATGGTTGCGGGACGTTCATTTTGCCAATTCTACACCTCTTCCAGACCCTCGGTATTCATCGATTCCACGGCGTCAGTACGGCGGCGACTGCGAACGGGCTGTTGCTCCTCCCAAGGGACAAATTGTCCATCGGGCCAAGCCGATGTATGAATAGGCGTTCCCAAATCGGCCAACCGTAACCGCTCCCGAACAGTCAACAATTTTTCGATCAGACGCGGCTCGGCGGCGCGGTAGGCGGCCTCATTCTCCTGACGTTGGACAACGATGCCCAACAGTTCGGTGATGGCGTTACCCACCGAGTTCTGACTGATGGTAACAATGAGACGCCCCATGTCATCCCGATACAGCAATTGCTTATACGCCGGACGCCAGCGCAATTCATTGGCAAACGAGGGATCCAGTTTGATACGATCCCGAACTTGTTTGGCAACCTGGGAAAAATCATTGTTGAAATAAAGGATGTTTTCCACCTGCTCCGGGAAATAAGACTCCGCCGGAACCGGGGCACCGCGACTGGAGACCTGGGCAAAAAAAGCCCGATAAAAATCAAGAAACCCCTTAAGAATCAGATCATATTCATCCCAAAATCGGGGATTATCAAGGTTTTTCATATCCCCCTGGGCGTGCCAACTGGGAAGCCCCTGGGGATAACCCGTCGCCCGAACCTGACTCTCCTGGGTCGCAATGGGTTTTAATATTTCCAGTTGCAGCGTCTCCAAAAACCGGCGATAAACCGCACTCAGTTGATTCAAAAACAGGCCATGATGCCCCCCATCCGTCAGATTGACATCCTCCACCGCAGCGGGAGGTGCCGAACGGAGATCATCTTGGGGAAAAACGATAAAATGATTATGGATCATCCGAATGCTTGGGACACCCGGCTTGTTCAACGGCCAAGTGGGATCAAGGCTGGCCTCGCCACACATGACCAGTGCCTGCCCCGGATCAGGATAGGTCTCCAACATGTACTGAAAAATCGTTTGGGTCATGCGACTCCAAACCCACCGTTGCCGACGGGTCAACTCGTCACGACGGACAGGGCGTCCCATGGGATTGAGAATCCGCTGGGAGGTGTCGAGAATGATGGAGGCATCAAATTCCAGGCTATGGCCGATGAGTTTACGATACAACAAAAAATCTTCTGGAGAGCGCAACAGCCCATTTTCTTCGGTCAAATTTTTCAGGTTGGCGGCACTGTTAAAAAATTCAACCCGAGACATCCCCGCCGGGATTGCCATGGGAATACGGGAATGGGGAACCTCCAGCACACGCGGAAAACCATTCATGACAGTCTGACCTCTCACCGAATCGTTGTGGTACAATGGTCGGAACGTCCAACGGGCCAAAGCACACACTGTAGACGTTTAAACGATCGAGGTGAAGGCCAATTCACCATGGCCGTCATCATCACCATAAAACGCTGATATGGACCAAAATAATGATGAAATCATGGCATATCATCCATGACGGCTCCTGTGCATCGGTCAAAACCGGAGAATACGGGGAACCTGTGGTATTTTCCAAAGCATTGGAAAATGCAACGTTACTCCCAGGAAAAAATGCCCAAGTCTTTCTCTATCTCGACGATGCCAACCTCAAAAACATCCTCCCCATCGCCATGGAGCGCGATTGGGATATCGCCCCCCTGCCCCACCCCCATAACCCCCTCTGTCAACGACGATTTCGCCTGAACAAAGATTTGGCAAAAGAACGCGATCATGCACTCAAAACACAGCCGATCTCCATAAAACTGCTCACCTGCAATGGCATTCCGGTATTATCCTCCATCGTGGCGGGAAAATGGCTAACCTGTGAAATGTTCCAAGCCTTTTTTTTTAAATGGTCCATTTTCGTCGCACTGATCCGAAAAATACGTACCCTTGAATCCTTCAAAATTTCCATCAACACCGCCAAGGGGCAAACGCTGACCACAGCCGGCGTCGGCTTTATCGTTCTGACCGGGCCGGACCAACCCTATCTGGGGACAAATCTTAAAAATCTCCCGATTTTCGATGATACCCGCACAACGCTGTTCGTCATGGCACCCCGCAGCAGTCTTGAAGTGCTTCTTTTACTGCTGAGACTCATGTTTTTACACACAATCAACCTGGAAAATCTCCCCACATCCCTGGGATTGATTCGTTCGCAAAGTGTCGCCGTGAACGTGGAACGGGGCGTCGATCTGGTTGTTGATGGTGCGTTGATGAGTGCCAAATCCATGATGCTGGAAAGTTCCCAAACCCCGTTGCGCATCCGATGTGGTCAACGCTATCCCTCTTTGGAAAATTTTTCCTCCCCAACCAAAGATTCTCTCCGCGTCAATCGTCTCCCCACTGGGGGGAGTGTTGCCCTGTTGTCGGGCAAACCTCTCCCATTGTTCAATCATGCCACGGAAGACGAATTTCGTGATTTATTCCTGGCACTCAAGGAATCGGCCATGATCGGCAATCATTTCATGGTCCTGACGGTCTTGAGTGCTTTTCTGGCACTGTTTGGTCTTTATTCCGATTCCTCCCCGGTCATCATCGGGGCCATGATTTTGGCACCCCTCATGGGCCCCATCATCTCCCTTTCCATGGGGTTAGCCCGGGGCCACATCCTGTTGATCCGCGAAAGCCTGAAAACGCTTGCAACAGGCATTGGACTCGCATTGCTTTGTGGCACCGTGGTCGCGACAGGCATTCCCCTGCGGACACTGACCCAGGAAATGGCCGCCCGCCTCAGCCCCAACCTTTTGGATCTGGGAATCGCCGTGGTATCCGGTATGGCGGGGGCCTACGCCAGTGCCCGCGAGGAACTGACCAACAGTCTTGCAGGCGTTGCCATCGCCGTCGCTCTCGTCCCCCCATTGTGTGTGGTGGGTATTGGCCTGGGTTGGATGGACTGGGAGGTGATTTTGGGGGCTTCCCTTTTGTTTACCACCAACTTGGTCGGGATTGCGGTATCGGCCTCATTGACCTTCCTGGCCCTTGGATTTGCCCCGTTTCGTTTGGCAAAAGCGGGGTTGGTCTGGAGCGTTTCCCTTTTGGCATTGGTTTCCATCCCCCTCTATTTTGCGTTTGATGATGTGTTGGAACGCAATCGCATCCTGGATATTTTGTCGGCCCCCGAAGTGACACACCATCTAAGAGAAGCCGTCATCACCCCCCTGGCGGTGCATCTGGGTCAGGAGACGGTGATTCAAATCCAGATCACCTCCCGTGATCTGATCACGGGCCACGATCTGGAAAACGTCCGCAACCTGTTCATCGAACGCCTGGGCCGTCCGGTGATCGTGGAAACATCCATGATCATGCGGAGATAAACCTCTATCGGGATGCCGGGACACCTTCTTTTCACCATTTCCCGCAACGTCCGTAAACCCATAGCTCCATTCGGATGGACATTTCGACCCCGGTTCCCCTCCGCATCACACCTTGGCCGAAAAAACATCATCCCATGATCGAGCATCCACAAACCGTAGGCTCCATTCTTCCAAGGAAGGTTTGTCGTTTTGGATCATCGCCATTTCCATCGTGTTTTGGGGGGAAGGGCCATAACCAAAAAGAATTATCGGACCATCCCCCATAAAAACAACCTTGCCAAGTCCCTCCCCCCGTAATAACCTATCAAAATATCAACGTGTTATAAAATTCTTGGAAAAAGCTCCTAAGCAACACATCCTTGAAAAATGGACTTTATTTTGTTACACATGTCCTCTCATAGTCGATTCATCACTCCTCTTTAAGATCACCCGTGCCATCATGTCCATTCCCATAGAAACCGTCAGACACGTTGCCGCTCTCGCCCGACTCCACGTTGACGAAGCCACCCTCCCTGCCCTCACCGAGCAGCTTTCTAATATCCTGAACTTGGTGAACCAACTCAACGAACTCGATACCCAGGATGTCGTCCCCATGTCCCATGCCGTGGATATGCCCACTCCCGAACGTCCCGATATCGTCGTCAATACCCAACGCAAAGAAGCCCTGCTGGCCAATGCCCCCGATGTCGCCCAAGGCCATTTCCAGGTTCCTAAAATTATTGAATAACCTCCAAAAATAGCGAGCATCCCCAGTGGATTTCACCCCCATGACACTCGTTCAGGCCGCCTCCCTGTTGCGCACACGCCAAATCAGTGCGCAAGAACTTACGACCGCCTTCCTGGAACGGATCCAGCGACTCAACCCCATCATCAACGCCTTCATCACCGTCGATCATGAGGGTGCCATGCAAGCGGCCAAACAAGCCGATGCCCGCCTGAACAATGGCACCGCAACCCCAATGACCGGTATCCCCATCGGCGTCAAAGACCTCTTCTGTACCGAAAACCTCACCACCACCTGCGGCTCAAAAATGCTCGCCCAGTTCCGCCCACCCTACGAATCCACCGTCACCCGCAAACTCAAAGAAGCGGGTGCCGTCATCCTCGGCAAAACCAATATGGATGAATTCGCCATGGGTTCCTCCAACGAGACCTCCTTTTTTGGCCCCGTCAAAAACCCCTGGGATATCAGCCGTATCCCCGGCGGCTCCTCCGGGGGATCCGCCGCCGCGCTCGCCGCCCAACTCGCCCTCGCCACCATCGGCAGCGATACCGGTGGTTCCATCCGCCAACCCGCCGCCCTCACCGGCATCACCGGCCTCAAACCAACCTATGGCCGCGTCTCCCGCTCCGGGATGATCGCCTTCGCCTCATCCCTCGATCAGGCCGGCCCCATGGCCTGGTCCGCCGCCGATGCCGCCATGGTCCTGCACACCATCGCCGGATATGACCCCCTGGATTCCACCAGCATCCAGGCCGATGTCCCCGATTATGTCAACGCCCTCGCAACCCGTATGGATGGCATCCGTATCGGCATCCCCACCGAATACCGACCCGATAACCTGAACGCCGAAATCCAAAAAGCCCTCACAGAAGCCGAACAAACCTTTCGTGATCTGGGGGCCTCCCTGGTTCCCATCTCCTTACCCCATACCCGCTACGCCATTCCCACCTACTATATCATCGCCCCCGCCGAAGCCTCTTCCAATCTGGCCCGGTACGATGGCATCCGCTTCGGCTATCGCTGCGATGATCCCAAAGACCTCAAAGATATGTACACCCGATCCCGTAACGAAGGGTTTGGGGCCGAGGTCAAACGCCGTATCATGCTGGGAACCTACGTCCTATCCTCGGGATATTATGATGCCTACTATCGCAAAGCCCAAAAAGTGCGCCGGTTGATCGCGGATGATTTTCACCAAGCATTCCAACACGTCGATCTCATCCTGACCCCCACAACCCCCACAACCGCCTTCCCTCTGGGGGATAAAATCGATGATCCCATCGCCATGTACCTGTCAGACCTCTTCACCATCAGTGTCAACTTGGCGGGACTCCCCGCCATGTCCATCCCCTGCGGTGCCGATCAACTGGGTCTGCCCATCGGGATGCAAATGATCGCCCCCATCCTCAAAGAAGATAAACTCCTTTCTGCCGCTCACGCCTTTCAAACCGCGACGCCATGGCATCAACGCAAACCGGAACCCTGAACCCTATGTCACACGATCCCCTCTACGAAATGGTCATCGGCCTCGAAGTCCACGCCCAAATGCGGACCCGATCCAAAATATTTTGCGGTTGCTCCACCACCTTTGGTGCCGAAGCCAATACCCAAATCTGTCCCGTCTGCGCCGCTTTCCCCGGCGTCCTCCCCGTTCTGAATACCGAACTGGTGCAAATGGCCATCAAAACCGGCTTGGCGGTCCATGGAAAGATCCGTGAAAAATCAGAGTTTTCGCGAAAAAATTATTTTTATCCCGATCTTCCCGCCGGCTATCAAATCTCACAATTTGAACTCCCCATCATCGAACAGGGCGAACTGACCATCGAACGGGATGACGGCAGCCATAAACGGATCGGCATCACCCGTATCCACATGGAAGTGGATGCCGGAAAAAGTCTCCACGAAGGGATCCAAGGGGCGTCCTGGATCGATTTGAACCGTACCGGAACCCCCCTCCTGGAAATTGTCTCCGAACCCGATCTGAGTACCCCCCAGGAGGCGGGGGCCTACCTGAAAAAACTCCGCGCCATCCTCCGTTATCTCCAAGTCTGCGATGGCAACATGGAAGAGGGATCCTTACGGTGCGATGCCAATGTCTCGGTGCGCCGCCACGGCCACACAAAACTGGGTACCCGTACCGAACTCAAAAATCTGAATTCCATCCGCAACGTCATGCGTGCCATCGAATATGAAGCAAACCGGCAAATCGATATCTTAGAATCGGGCGGTTCCATCGTTCAGGAAACCCGTCTTTGGGATGCCAACATCAATGCGTCACGCCCCATGCGCAACAAAGAAGAGGCCCACGACTACCGCTATTTCCCAGAACCCGATCTCCCCCCCCTGGTCATCACGCAACAGCGCATCGATGCCGTTGCCCAACACCTTCCTGAGTTGCCCGATGCCAAGAGACAACGCTTTGTCCGTGACTTGGGACTTTCCGAATATGACGCCGGAGTGTTGACCGCCACGCGGGAAATGGCCATGTTCTTTGAGGAATCCGTGCAGCAAGGGGCACATCCAAAAACCGCCGCCAATTGGATTTCGGTGGAACTCCTGGGACGACTCAACCGTGAAAATCTGGAAATCGAGCAGTCCAAGGTCTCCCCCAACCATCTGGGAAGGTTGATCACTCTGATTCAAAATAATGAAATATCCGGGAAAATCGCCAAACAAGTCTTCGATATCATGTTTGAAACCGGGGCCAACCCGGAAACAATCGTCCAGGAACACGGACTCAAACAAGTCAGCGATACCGGGGCCATCGAGTCCATCATTGCACAAGTTTTGGCCGATAATCCGCAACAAGTGCAACAATATCGTGAAGGAAAGACCAAGGTGATGGGATTCCTCGTCGGCCAAGTCATGAAAGCGACCCAAGGCAAGGCCAATCCCACCGCTGTCAATGCCATACTGCAAGACAAACTTACGGGATGATCCGTCTTTCCGCCTTCATCCTCGTTGTCCTGGTTCTATCGCTGGCCACCATGGTGTCGGGAATACCCTCCTTCATCCATGTAGGCCAATACCGGGGTACCATTCAACGTGTGATCGAAGACATTACCGGGCACACGGTCCACCTTGAAAAAGTGGTTTATAATCCATTCAACGGGCTGTTGGCTCTGGAGTTGAACAATCTGGAAATCGAAGCCAGCGATCCCGATGATCCACCCTTATTGACATCTCCAAAAGTTTTTATTGGCATTCGCCCCTTATCTCTCCTGTCGCCCAGGATCGAAATAGAAGCCATCACCCTCGTCAATCCACAAATCAATATCGTTGCCCACCGAGAGCAGAAATTACTCGCCCGTGCCCAAAGCAAAGCCCTGGCCAGCGATCACAATATGACCAGAAATCTTGGACAAGGGCTGGCAGGATTGACCCTCGGAAAACTTTCCATCCAAAACGGCATAGTGACTTTTATCGATCGACTCCAGCCAACGGTCAACACCCTGATTACCGATCACATTCATCTGAATATCCACGCCCTCTCCCCGGAAGTTGCATCACCGCTGACCGCCACGGCACGGATCCATAACATTCCATTGACCCTCAATGGTCACGTCGGACCCCTTCCAGCCTCGCTGGATCCCTTGGAAATGCCCCTCCTCCTCAGCATGGAGGCCAAGTCCATTGGTCTTGCCGACCTCAACGATCTCCTCCCCGAAAGCAACTTCCAGGCACGCCTATCCCGTGGTTATCTGACAACCATGGTCAATGGAACATTGCGTTCTGGACTACAAACCAGCAGTTGGCTTCAACTCGACGGATTGGAACTGGTCAATACCGACAACCCAATCCTCAAAGGAAAGGCCTCTTTTTGGAATCTGAGTACCAGAAAAGATAGTCCCAAGGCCATGGATATTGCCTTCCGCCAAAAATCCATGCTTCACATAAACCGCGAGGATCAATCGACACTTGAGTTCAAAGAATTTTTCATCTACCTCAACGGAACCCCTATCCTAGAAACCAAGGGGCTGATTCATGAAGGGTTTTGGGGAACCTGGGATTTACAGTTCAACATACTTGACAGCTTCAATTTTTCAAAATTACCCCTACCCCCAGACTTTCCCTTGCATGGTAGTACACCCAAAGGGGCAGTCTCTGTCCGTGGTTCCTGGCCCGATGGATTGGAACTGCATAGCCAACTTGATTTTTCACCCACTTCATTCCAATTCCCCCCCCTGGTCAAAAAAGAGGGGATCCCCCTGATCATCGCAACCAAAGCCCACATCTCAAACCAGCGGTTGACAATTCAAGACTGCCGCATCACAACCCCGGATGATGCCAACGCATCCGTTGAGATTTCAGGATTGCTCTATCCCTCATTGGCGATACAAGGGGTTGGCCGTTGGCAATTGGCACACCTCGCCAATTATTTTCCCATTCTGACGCCCTGGAACTCTTCGGGTGAATTGGAGTGGGATATGGCCCTATCGACCAGCTCACCACAGGGTTTCCAACCGGATCGCGCCACAGGGGTTGCCCGAATCAAGACGGGCCGAATCCATGAATTCTCATTCGAAAAACTCGAAACACCCTTCCGCTGGATTGCACCCGAAATCCGCTTGCCACAACTCGTCATCGACACCGGAGACGGGCGCATCGATGGTTTCCTCACCATAATAGCCGATCCAAACAAACCACCCTTTTACACCGCCACATTCAATCCATCGGCTCTCTCCCTGGAAAAACTGCCCATCACCAACACCGACAGCGATTTAAAACTGGAGGGGTTGTTGTATGGCAGCGTCACCCTTCAAGGAACTTTGGATCCACAATCCACCCCAGAACCTGGAACCCTGACCGGCCACGGCACACTCCGTCTGCAACCGGGTCGCCTCACAGGGGTCGATCCCATGACCTTCGTGAAACCCGTCACCGATGAACTCACCCTCACCAATTCAGACAAAAGGCTCTATTGGGATCAAGCCCAGGCGAATATCCGCATCCATTCCCAAGGATTCCAACTAGACGCATTGAAGATCCAAGGAGACGACTTTTTGATGCATGGTTCGGGGGGATGGCGTTTCAAAGACCGCCATTGGTTTGATCTTCAGGTCAGCAACTTGTTGCCCCCCTGGGGTGCAGGTCATGATTTTGCAATACACGTTGAGGGAGACGACATCACCAAGGGGATTCGCGTGACGCCCAAGATACAGTTCACACCCTAGCCAATCGCGGTGCTGCCTTTTCAGTGGATCATTTAAACAAAGCTTCCGCCGCTTTGCGCGCCCCTTGGCGTACACTGGTCACCTTATCCACTTTTTGGAGCTGACCTGGTTTAAAGTATTCGCAAAAGGTAGCCTTTTCCTTATCGACCACCCGATCACTCTGCGGTTCACGACAGGCATTATAGGCCCTGGGGTCATAATAGAGGCAATTTTTGCAGACCCGAACAGGATACGAACACCCGGAGCAGGTTTCAGATCGGGAATAAGAACTGGTTTCAAGGGTTATTTGACATTTCCAACAACGTTTCAGAATAACATCCGCCACGACAATAACCTCAGCTTGGTTTAAGTACGCAGTGACACGCTTCCACAACACCCTGCCGCTTTTGTCAGCGACAGAACATCGTCAAGCGAAAGACAACGAAGATGATACGAAGACGACATGGAATAGTGAGGAAGCCATCGTGATTCACAAACCATCAAACGACGCCTCACAGGATAAATCCATCCACCCCCAACGTCAACCAAGAAATAAGAGGCGCATCTTTTCCCGGGTTGGATGTTCCATGGCCCCTCTTTCCGAAACAAACCAAGTAATCAATTCTGCCGGTGTCACGTCAAAAGCGGGATTGCGTACTTTGACGCCTGGAGCCGCCGTGCGCACACCACCGATATGTGTCACCTCAGTCATGGGACGTTCCTCGATGGGAATATGACTCCCATCAGGGGCGTTCCTATCCACGGTAGACAACGGAGCGACCACCATGAAGGGGATACGATACCGGCTGGCACAGATGGCATGGCCCAAGGTACCAATTTTATTGGCAGCATCGCCATTGGCCGCCACCCTGTCAGATCCAACGACAACGACATCGATCAACCCCTGACTCATCAGGTGGGCCGCCATATTATCGGTAATGAGCGTCGTATCGATACCATCTTTGAGGAGTTCCCACGCCGTCAGACGGGCACCCTGGAGAAAAGGGCGGGTTTCGCAAGCAATGACACGAACCGCACGCCCCGCATCCACGGCCCCTCGAATCACCCCCAGGGCGGTTCCATAAACGCCTCCAGTGGCCAATGCTCCCGCATTGCAGTGGGTCATGATGGTCAGTGGACGACCGGGGGTATCGGGCAATACCCTAGCCCCAAAACGCCCCATCTGCAAACAGGCGGCATGATCCTCACGCAAAATCGCTTGGGCTTCGTCCAACAAGCGTTGCGGGACATCTCCGGGTGGTGTCGATACGAGCAGGGGGCGCATCCGTTCCAAGGACCAACGCAAATTGACCGCCGTTGGACGGCTCTCCTCCAAGGCTCTCAGTCCGGGGGCCATGGCCTGGGGCCATGAGGAAGGGATCCCGGAGGCAGCAATCCGAAAGGCTTCGACCACCACCCCAAACGCAGCGGCACACCCGATGGCCGGGGCACCACGCACCACCATATCCCGAATGCCACGCGCAGTCTCCTCCGCGCTGGTATAGTCGATAAAAACCTCTTCATGGGGCAAAACGCGCTGGTCCAACATCCGCAAATGCCCATCAATCCACTGCACAACGTGAAAGCTGTTCATCAATACAACCATCCTTTCTAAAGAGATTCCACCCCGTTATTCCCCTTCAAATTCAACCAAGGTGAAGAACCGATAACCACGACTTGCAAGATTTTTGCTCCCCCCCAAATCGGGCAAATCGACGATAAACCCCATTTCCGCCACGATACCACCGAGTTTCTCGACCAGCGATGCCGCCGCCAATGCCGTCCCCCCGGTCGCCAAGAGATCATCCACAAGCAACACCCGGGTTCCGGGGGCTATCGCATCTTTGTGTATTTCAATCTTATCGGTTCCGTATTCCAGTTGGTATTCCTGCGTCACCACGGCACCTGGAAGTTTCCCTTTTTTGCGCACGGGGACAAACCCCTTGCCCAAAGTATAGGCCAACGCCCCCCCCAGGATAAATCCCCGCGCCTCGATCCCCACGATGCAATCAAAGGGGGTTTGTGCCCGGAGACACCGCTCGGCCAAGGCATCGATGGACATACGCAACCCCAGGGGATCCTTCAACAACGTGGTAATATCACGAAACATGATCCCCGGTTTGGGATAATCGGGAATGGTCCGAATCAAACTTTTAATGGTCATGTGCTTCCCCCTGTCAGGCCACCGTAGAATACAATTCATCGTGTAACGGATGGAAGATCATCCTCTTACAAAAAATCCTCCCATCACAAGGTACATTCATCATCCCCTTCCACCATTTTCGGGATCAATGCCAAAAACAATCGGATCACCCGATCGGCATTGGCATGCATGGTTTTTTGAATCATCTCCCAGGTTACGGGTTCCTCCTCCGCGTGCCAACAATCATAATCGGTGGACATGGCCACGGCGGCATAATGCAATTTCTTTTCCCGCGCCAGGACACACTCTGGCACAGTACTCATATTGATGATATCCGCACCCCATTGGCGAAACATGTGACTTTCCGCCTGGGTGGAGAATCGTGGCCCTTCGATGGTAATGACCGTTTTATTCTCGTGGAATGCCAACCCAAGATCTTGGGCGGTTGCGGCGAACAAGCGGCACAGACTGGAACAAAACGGTTGGGACATCGCGGTATGGACCACTTCACCCGCACCATCGAAGTAGGTATTGGCCCGTTTTTTGGTCCAATCGATAAATTGCGACGGAAAGACTAGGTGACCCGGGGCAATTTCCAGCCGCAACGACCCCACCGCCGTTGTCGCCAGAATATGGGTACAACCGTGCTGACTCAAGGCGGCAATATTGGCACGAAAGTTAACCTGAGAGGGGGGGATGGTATGCCCATAGCCATGACGGGCGAGAATGGCCACATCGACCCCATTGATCGTCCCCGTCGTCAATGCCGATGATGGTTTGCCATACGGGGTATCCACTTCCAACTTCCTGGCATCTTTCATAATATCAGGATTATCCAACCCCGAACCGCCGATAATACCAATTTTGACCATGATCGATCCTCAGGTTTGAAAGGGAAAAACCGTAAAAAACTATCAAAAGAAAAAAGGGGTCTGGGGGATTGCCCCCAGGGTTTTGATTTTAAACAAAAA
>JADGCQ010000007.1 GCA_015228925.1 Magnetococcales bacterium
TCAAAACCCTGGGGGCAATCCCCCAGACCCCTTTTTTCTTTTAATAATTTATCTTTTTCGAGGCGTTTGGAGGTGCCAATTTCAAATGCGATTGCCCTGGGTAGTTTCCACTACAGGCCTGTCTGTAGTACCATGAGAAGGTATTTTACGGTGAAATTTGTCACAAGGGAGGGTCTCTCATGCAGAAAGATACCAGCGTCACTCTTGGCCCGCATTTCGAGGAATTCATCTCTCGACAGATTGCCAATGGCCGTTTTGGGACAACATGCGAGGCCATCCGCGCCGGTCTGTGGCTTTTGGAGGAACAGGAGTTAAAACGATCCGCTTTGCAGCAAGCCCTTCAAGAAGGAGAAACGAGCGGCAGGGCAGATTATTCTTTGAACAAACTTCTTGAGGAACTCGATGGAGAGAACGCAAGTTGATGTTTGGTTTCATCCTTACCAATCAGGCTTGGAACGATCTACGGAAGATTGGGCATTATACCGAACGCACATGGGGAAGGGAACAGCGCAACCGCTACCTGCGGATGCTTGACCGATGCTTTCAAGATTTGGTTGTCGATCCACTCAAAGGGCGAGATTGTGGTTTCATTCGCTCCGGCTATCGGAAGTACCATGCTGGAAAACATTTCATCTTTTACCGAGTGCTGACACAGGACCAAATTGAGATTGTTCGTGTTTTGCATGAAAGCACGGATGTGGAACGCCATTTTAATGAACGGTGAACGAAGCAGCCCTGATTGTCTAGGGCGTGTTGATGTTCAATAATTTATTGCCCCCGCTAAAAACTGTTGAAATGTCAACACGCCCTAATACGATCCATGATAATAAAAATATTTTGCCGCAGCAGTGTTTCAAAATCCTTCACAGAAACGGGCGGGCTGTAATAAAACCCCTGTAATTCATCACATCCCAGTTCCATCAAGGCTTTGCGCTGGGGTTCGGTTTCCACCCCTTCGGCGATGACCACCTTCCCCAGATTCAATCCCAACCCAATGGTGCCGGTGACGATGGCGCAGTCCTCTTCCACGGTTAAGAAACGGTGGACAAAGCTTTGATCAATTTTAAGGGTGCGAACGGGAAGGGTTCGTAATCGTCGCAATGAAGACTGTCCCGTACCGTAGTCATCCAGGGCAATGGCAATATGTTTTTCCGCAATTCGGCGAATGCCATCGGCCAATTGTTCCTCTTCGCGTCCCTCGATGGCGGTCTCGGTAATTTCTAACTCCAGGGTACGGGGGTTGATCCCGGTTTCCTCAATGATCGCCTGAACGGTATCGGGAAAACGGGGATTCCGAAACTGTTTGGGCGAACAGTTGACACCAATACGCAATGTTGGAAATCCCATCCGCTGCCAAGCAACGGCTTGTTTGCAGCTTTCCCGAAGAACCCATTCGCCGATGGTAATCATCAAATTGGCCTCCTCGGCAATGGCGATGAAAACTTCGGGGGAGATTGTCTCTTGGGTGTCGGGACGCCGCCAGCGCAATAAGGCTTCGACTCCGACCAGTTCTCCCGAATCAATGTTGACCTGGGGTTGGTAATAGATTTCAAATCCCACCATGGTGGGGACGGATTGTTGTAACAAGGCGGCCAATTGTTGGTATTTGATGGCAAATGACTGCATTTCGCTGGAGAAAAAGGCAAACCCGTTTTTGCCACACCGTTTGGCATGGTGCATGGCGGTATCGGCCTTCCCAATCAGATCTTCAACCTGGACGCCATCGTGGGGATAAACGGCAATACCGATACTGGCACCAATACGGCCTTCTCGCCCTTCGATGTCAAAAGGTTTGGACATTTCTTCGACAATTTTATGGGCCACTACCCGGGCGCGATCTTTGAGTTCGATGCGGATGCCTGCAATGAATTCATCACCATTTTTTCGACTGAGAAAATCTTCCTTGCGTAAACATTCTTGCAATCTTTTGGCAGCCAATTCCAGAAGTGTGTCTCCTGCTTTGTGTCCCAGGATATCGTTAATGGTTTTGAAATGATCCAGATCGATGAATAAAATAGCAAACTGTCCCGGGAGAACCCGTGAGCTGATCCACTGTTCCATCCTTTTGGTGAAGGTGATCCAATTGGGTAGTCCGGTCAACGCATCGTAACGGGCCAAAATTTCCAATTGGTGTTCTTTACATTTTCGATCGATCAACGCAGCCAGGGTATTGGCGACAGTCGTTAATATCCCTTCCTCTTCGGGGCAGCGGACATGCTGGTGGGCAATGTACAGGTTGAGAACACCCAGAAGGGTCGTGTCCAGCATGATGGGGATACAATAATGGCCATGTTGGCGCATCCCCTCCATGCGGATGCTGTGACGCTCATCGATTTGAGAAGCAAACACCACTTGCTTGGTTTCAGCAGCCAGACCACACAAACAGGTGCCATGAGCGACGGTATGACACTGCCGCAGCAAAGTTTCCGGGAATCCAATATGGGTTGTGAGTATCAGCTTTTTATTGATAGAATCATTCAAGAATATGGACCCTTTAGATTCAATAGAAATCCAAGGGATTGAAAATATTATTTTAAGAATATCTGTAAAAATTTCTTCTTTGGGAATTTGTCTCAGACTTGCAGCGACGATTTGGTTGACCACACTGTCAATAATGGCTTTCTGTTCTTGTTGGGAGATATCCTGAACGGTCCCTGTGATCATTTCTGGGCGACCATGACGGTCAAGAAGTGTCCAACCACGGGAACGGACGACGCAGAATCTGTTGTCTTGTCGATTGATGCGATGCTTTAAGTCGAATGCGATCCCCTTTTTTGCCTGGCGCAGGGCATGGATAACGTGTGTTCGGTCTTTGAGATCAATTTTTCTCAAGAACTCGGTGACTGTCGGTTGGTGCCGACTTTCCATCCCAAAGATACGCTGTGTTTCTTGGGACAAGTGGACTTGTTTTTCGGTAAGCCGCCACTCCCAATCGCCCGTATGGGTGACATCTTGAAGGAGGTCAAGACGGGCCTGTAACGATTGATGGTAATGTTCGTCATTATACGTAGTATTCATGACTATTTTGTTTCTCACGACCGCAAATGGCCCCCGGACATCCCCATCCAAGAATGAAGATACCACAGGAATGGTATGGGTTAGCCAGGGATTATAAACAATATATCGGGCGTGGATCTTTTTTTAATTGATGGCTAGGTTTTGAAGAGGTGCATGGAGGCTTTTACCGGGGCTGGCCGCCCAAGATAGCGGCCAGCCTTAAGAACGATTGCAGGGTTATACCGGTTGGATTGGAATGATCGCACCACGTTTTTCAAAATCGGGAATGGTGTGAAAATTGAGATAACGATAGGTCTTGTCCGCTTTGGGAAGAACCCTCTCATTCATCGCTTTCATGTATTCCTCGACGGTGGGAATCCGTCCCAAAAGTGCTGTTACCGCAGCCACTTCGGCGGAAGAGAGGAATACCTTGGCCCCTTTGCCCATGCGATTATCAAAGTTGCGTGTGGAAGTTGAGACGACGGTAGCATTGTCGCGCACCCGCGCCTGATTGCCCATGCACAAAGAACACCCCGGAACTTCCGTGCGGGCACCCGCTTTGCCGAAGATGCTGTAAACCCCTTCCTCTTTGAGTTGTTGCTCATCCATCCGCGTCGGTGGTGCGACCCACAGACGGACATCCACCGGGTTTTGACCATCGAGAATAGTGCCAGCGGCCCGGAAATGACCGATATTGGTCATGCAGGAGCCAAGGAACACCTCATCGACTTTGGTGCCAGCCACCTCCGAAAGTGTTTTGACATCGTCAGGATCATTGGGACATGCCAGGATCGGTTCGGTGATGGTGGCTAGATCGATCTCAATGATTTCTTTGTATTGGGCATTTGCGTCGGGAGCAAGCAACTCCGGGTTGGCCAGCCAAGCCTCCATGGCGGCCATGCGGCGTTTGATGGCTTTGGCCGATTCATAGCCACGATTGAGCAGATTTTTTAGGAGGGTCACGTTGGATTGGATGTATTCCATGACCGGTTCTTTGTTCAATAGCACCGTACACCCAGAGGCGGACCGTTCCGCAGAGGCATCGGCCAGTTCGAAAGCTTGTTCAACTTTCAAGTCTCCCAACCCTTCGATTTCCAAGATCGCTCCGGCAAATACATTTTTTTTACCCGCTTTCGCCACGGTCAGAAGACCTCTCTGAATGGCAACCCATGGAATGGCGTTGACCAGATCCCGCAAGGTGACTCCGGGTTGCATGGTCCCGCGAAACCGGACCAGAACCGATTCCGGCATCAACAAGGGCATGGTCCCGGTTGCGGCGGCAAAGGCGACCAATCCCGATCCGGCGGGAAAGGAGAGGCCAATGGGAAAACGGGTGTGGGAATCGCCTCCGGTCCCCACGGTATCGGGAAGACACATGCGATTGAGCCAGGAGTGAATGATCCCATCGCCGGGAGCCAGGGAGATTCCGCCACGTTCTGTCATGAACTTAGGCAGAGTTTCATGGGTTTTCACGTCCACCCCCCTGGGATAGGCGGCGGTGTGACAAAAAGATTGCATCACAAGGTCGGCGGAAAAGCCCAGACACGCCAACTCTTTGATTTCATCCCGCGTCATGGGTCCCGTGGTGTCCTGAGAGCCAACGGTAGTCATGTTTGGTTCGCAATATTCTCCTGGACGGACCCCTTTTTTGCCGACGGCGCGTCCCACAATTTTTTGCGCTTGGGAATAACCCTGGCCCGATTCGGGTGGGCAATCGGGGAGGACAAACATTTGCGTTGCCGACAATCCCAGTGCCTGACGGGCTTTTTCGGTCAATTTGCGACCCACGATCAGATTGACACGCCCCCCCGCACGGACTTCATCGGCCAGATTATTGGGCTGTAACGAAAAGGTTGTCACCTCGACCCCATTGCGGGTGATGGACCCTTTTGCGGTATGGATGGTGATGACATCTCCCGTGGCAAGTCCGCTGACATTGCACTGGATGGGCAACATGCCCGAATCTTCTGCGGTATTGAAAAAAATGGGTGCGATGGTTCCTCCCAGGACGACCCCGCCCGTTTTTTTGGCAGGGACGTGGGGAATGTCACGGCCCACAAACCATAGTAGGGAATTCACGGCTGATTTTCGCGATGAGCCGGTCCCCACCACATCGCCGACAAAGGCGATGGGACCACCTTTGGCCAGGAGTCCTTTGAGCGTTCCCAAAACTTCTGGCCCACGGTTGATGAGCATGGATTGGGCGTGCAAGGGGATATCGGGACGGCTCCAGGCTTCGGAGGCGGGAGAAAAATCGTCGGTATTGATTTCGCCATCCACTTTGAACACCGTGACGGTCACCTCCTGCGGCATCGGGGGGCGGGAGGTAAACCAGGTGCCATCGGCCCAATTTTGTAAAACTTGTTTGGCGGGGGGGCAGGTGTGTGACAGCGTGACCACACGGTCAAAGGAATCATAGATCATCAACGTGTTGGATAAGGCTTCCACGGCATGATGGGCCATGGTGGTATCTTCCAGGAGGGCGATCAGGGGGAGGATATTGAACCCGCCGATCATGGTTCCCAAAAGGCTCACCGCCTCGAAGCGATCAAACAATGGACAAACCAGGGAACCTGTGGCAATCCCCGCCAGGAATTCCGCTTTGACCCGGGAGGCTTCATCAACCCCAGGTGGCACTTGGTTGGCCAGGAGATCTTTCAAAAACGGTCCCTCTCCTGGCGGAGGAGACATAAGCCGTTGGGTGAGAGCCGAGGTTTGTTCGGCAGTCAATGGCAGTGGCGGAATACCTTGTTTTTCCCTTTCAGCCACATGTTGGCGATAGGCTTCAAGCATCGATCATCCCCTTTTTTCATCCATTATGGCGGAATCCATATCGGTGACCTGCCAAGGTACACCATAAAGAAAAAATGCCTATTCTGACAAGGCTGGCCTAGTGTAGCATGATCGGCAAACGGATGTTCGCCAAAACCTGCACCTTGCCGACTTATGATCATGCCTCAGGATCCGCCTGCCATACAACAGTTTCTTAAAAATTCCGGGCGTCTTGATTTCAAGGCGTTGGAATCTTTTGCCGAGAACCATGACGAGGAGGCATTTGTCCGTTTCCTCAAGACCCCGGTTCTTATGGGTAACGAAGTTCTTGAAGGGGAGTTGTCGCATCGTCGCGGTGATGCCACCGTTTTTATCTCGGACCACGCCAATATTTCCAGGCGTCAGGTGTTGATGCGTCCCCCGTTGATGCATTTGGTTTATCCTTTGATCAAGAGGTTACCCACGGGGAATCCCGATTTTTTCTCCATTGGCCGCAACGAAGAGAATGATTTTGTCTTACCGGACTATACGATTTCCAACATTCAGGCGGGGATTCGCCGTACTGGGGCCAATCGCTATTTGTTGCGTTCTGCCCCTGCGACCAACCCGACCTTTTTAAATGGTCGCACCGTCGAAAAATCCGAAGTATTTCTCCATGATGAGGACCGGATCACATTGGGCCGTTATGAATTTTTATTTCTCAGCCCCAGTGCGTTGTATTGCCGGTTCAAAGGGGTGGAACTGAAGCTCAGAATTCAGCAGTTTTTGGATTCTTTGGGCAAGGCGGACCATGATTTTTTGCAGGATTATGCCATCCGCCATGGGCAGGAGATGTTTGAACAATTGATGATGAGTCCCAGCTTGGTGGGATCGGGGTTGTTTCGTGGCTACTCCCTGGACCGGGATACGCGTGACGGCAACACGACGCTGGCATTTTTGCCGGATATTACTTTCGGTATGGAGCCGAAACATTTTAAAATGTTAGAGCGGGCCATCTATCCGTTGGTAGAGCCTGAAACCGCATGGGAAGATTATCCGATCATCCGCATTGGCCGTTCCGAAACCAATGATGTTATCATGCAGGAGGGTTCCATTTCCAACAACCATGCGACAATCGGCCTGCTTGGACCGGGCCATTACCATATGAGCGATTTGGGATCGACCAATGGCTCTTTTGTCAACGACAGGCCAGTCTCTTCTCGGGGTCAGGATCTCCACGATGGCGACCGGGTCAAGCTCGGTCGATTTGAGTTTACATTTCTTTATCCCGGTTCGCTCTATATGCGGATGACACCTGAGAATGTTCGCCGACGCCGATAGGTGGGTAATGCGTGGCCATGGTCTACCGTAATGGGAGATATCCGGGCACGGACATGACAATCTGAGTAAAAGCCTGGGCCATGGTTTCGGTCAATTGCCGCCCGATCCGATCGACCCAACGGTCTTCGTTGGTGAAATCGACCGTTTTTTCGACTTTGATCACTTCCCGGGCAATCCAATCCGCCGATCCCAGGTCATCGACCAACCCATACTCTTTGGCTTGATCCGCAGTCCAATAGAGTCCCTGAAACAGATCGGTTTTCCCGGTTTTCAACCGTTCGCCCCGTCCCTCTTTGACCGCTTGAATGAACTGGCCATGAATTCTATCGAGGAGACCTTTGGCATGGGTGACCTCCTCTTCGAGCATGGGTTTGAAAGGGTTGAGGAAGGCTTTATTTTTCCCGGAGGTCAGATTGCGATCTTCCACCCCAATTTTTTCCATGGTTTTTTCCAGGCCAAAATTGAACATGACAACGCCAATGGAACCGACGATGGAGGCTTTGTCGGCATAGATGGCGTCAGCCGCAGCGGCCAAGTAATACCCACCGGAGAGACAGGCATCCTCCACGGCGGCATAGAGTTGAATGGCGGGATATTTTTTCCGCAGGCGTTTGATTTCGTCGTAGATTTGGCCAGCCTGAACCGGGGAGCCACCGGGGGAATTGATTCTGAGGATGACCCCTTTGGTATCGGGATCTTTGAAGGCGGCTTGCAAACTTGTGATAATATTTTTGGCTCCGGCGGGGGAGCCGGTTGCGATGGGACCGATGACATCGATAATGGCCGTATGTCCTTTTGTTTCGGCCATGGGACGTAATCCCATGCTATTGAATTGATCTCCCAGTCCGATCCAAGCAAGAAACAGCAGGTAGCCGATGATGAAGAGGCGGAAAAATAGTTTCCAGCGGCGCGTGCGCCGTTGTTCTTTGAGAAACTGGGAAAACATTTCTTCAAGGACATGCCGTTCGGCGGCGCGTTCTTTTCGCATGTGCTGCAACAAGGTGTCCCCGAAGGATTCCCCGCTGGTATCCACGGATTCAGAGAGTTCGGGTTCCAGCTTGTTCATGTTGTATAAACCCTGTGTTTTTACTCGGATAGTATGGAAGATTGCGCACCATCGGGGCTTTCTTCCTTGAGTTGGATATCGACGACGTTTTTAAGGGTGCTGACTTGGTGCCGTAGTTGGTACACTTCACATAACCGACATTGTTGTCCTGTTTCGTCACATAGATTATTTTTATTGGCCCAGCAGGGAAACTGGTGATTAGGGATCACTGGGCATTGGTTGCGCGAGGTATAATCGCATTGACGAATTTTCCAGCAGGGGATCAGCGACAGGAGGGCGCGGATTCCGGCGATGCTGATGCTGGATTTGATCATTCTTCGCAGTTCCACGAGCCATTGGATATCATCCTGGGAAAAATAACGGGTACCCGCGCTGTTTTTGTAAGCGATGAACAGCCCTTCACGTTCGTACATGTGGATGGTACGAATGGAGATGCCCAGAAGTTTGGCGACTTCGCCGATTTTGACCATCCCAGGGGGGACTCCGGGTTCTTGTTCTACCGGTTGCAACGTTGAATCCATACTACCCTCTATCCAGGATGAGGCTCGCTTCGCTGCCCAGGTCGGGAAGATCGGCGCAAAAGAGGCTCACGATGGCCATCCCTCTGAGCCACCGAGCAGGTGACCTGTTTCGTATGTTGGGCTGCGAGTTATTGTGTGGTGTTGATCACGGGCGGATACCGCCGCATTACGGTTTGATAACAGACGAGCCATGGAACCATGCTATGGCTTTTGGGCAAGATTTGTCAATCCTCGTTGGAATATGAAGCCCCATTGCGCCGTGTTGTGATGCAACGGCCCAATCGGGTTTTAGTGACCTTTTTTGGGGCTTTGACTCCGGGTCGAAACATCCAAGACAATGACTTCGATGGAATTACGATATTCATTGGGGATTGTTTCCCGCAAGGAATTTTCCAATTCCTGAGGTGTTGGGGGTAGTTTCGGCCCATTTTCACGTTTACCATACCAAATAACCAGATAAATGCCATAGACCCCCGTCTTTTGATCCTGCATGTACGAGATCAACTGATCTTCGATAGCGTTCCAAAGTTTTTGGTTACTGTCTTGTTTGATTTCAATCGGGATATTCCAGTCTAGGTACTGTACCTCGATATCAGAACGCCTACCACCGGCATGTCGTACTTCAGGCTCAACGCGGAGACCCGGAAAGGATGCAAGCTTATGTTGCAACGAATCCACAAGCCGGTCCCTGCTGTTGTCTTCCACTTTTGGGTTGGTAGGTTGGTTATGGCGGCCTTCAGTGTTCCAGTAGGTCTTATAACCATCGGTTTTCTTATCCCGCAGTTCTTTGGCGATGGTCCGAATTTGGTCAACAACCAATGCATGAAAATCTGACGCTGTGGCAGGAACATTGCCAGTGACAACGTTGATAACTTCCTTCCATCCTAAGGCTTCAAAAGACTCGTCAGCCATTTTATGGCGATGTTGGCTCAAAGCATAGCGAAGCCTATCTCCCCATGCACTAAGATCTTTGTGATCAATGAGCCGTTGCAAAGCATCAGTGGCATCTGAAGACATCTTTTCTGCGATTTCATCAATCAATGTAACAATACGTTGTGATTTGAAGAATTTTTGGTCATTTTCTATTTTTCCAAATTCCACGGGAGGGTAGATTTTTCCATAAAAATTTAGCAAATCTTCGGCATTTTTTATTTTCAGGACTATCCCTGGTATTTTTTTCACTCTTTCCACTTTCTGTGGATAAAAAACATTAAAAATAAAGCCAAAAAAATCACTGGCATAATTTTCATTTTGAGAAAGAACAGGTTTGATTTCTGACCATTCGCATTTCTCAAGAATGTACGCCACCGCTGCCCATTGAGGCCAACCTGGAGTTTGATCCATCTTACAACGACAAATAGTTAGAGAAGTCAACGCAGAACGGTCTCCCCACATCAGCGCAGCAATCAATAGATGCGACAAATGGCTTCCCTTTAGTTCGGGGCATTCCTCCAAGAGCGGAATTGCAACTCTTTGAGCGATGCCCGACCACATTTCATTGCTGGATAGAGCGAATAATCTATTGACATGATCTATTCCAGCTTGCAGTTGTGGCAACCAAAATTCTTTGCAGGCGTTCGCAGCAATATCTGGAAGTGTTGTTAATATTTTATTAAACCATGCTGGGTGATCGTCATCGTATGCTTCTGATAGCCGAAAGGCAATAGCTGAAGACCATACCGTATCAGAAGCACAGAGGTTAAAATCTAATGCGGACAATACAGCTAAAGCAATATTATATCTTCTATTTTCTATAGAGATTTTTCCAATTTCCTCCGGGGTAGGGAGTGAATGGTTTGTTAGAAATTGCACAAAACCTTCTTCTGCGGCCTGGGCAATTTCACTGGAAGTTTCTTCTATTAGACGTTGGTGAGGCTGAATTTTTGTGTTTGCACCTGTAAACCAGCCTTGATAAATTTGACTTAGACCAAAAATTGCACCAAAATCGCTGCCATTTCGAATACCAGGAAGTCGATTGGACAAGTCAGTGACAAGTTTATCTTTTTCAGTTTTTGTTTTTGAATTATTTTTTTGACGAAACTCCCAACCATGACTATACAGATCGCAATATAAATATAAATCGAGACATTTCTCAAACTTGGGATATTTTTCCACAAGAGCGAAGGCGCGTTCATATGATCGTTCAGGTTGTTTCCGAAGAAGTTCCGAGATCCCGATACGAAACAACGTTACAGAAATGCTATCATACTGGTCCTCCGTGGCCAGTTTTAAACACCATTCTGGAAACCAGATTGGGACTGTCCAACTCCTCATCATTCCCCAGAAATAATAGGTGTGTTTTCCAAGATCCTTAGCAACGGTACGTTGTAAGAACAACAAGAAAAGAGATTTAATTTTTTCAGGGTGAAAATGCAGCCAATTTTTTACTCGAATAGCATCTTGATTGTCTTGAACATCAATATTTGGGATACCGAATCTGCCGGTTCCCACCCGTAGCCATAGATATAGGGTTTCGACAGGAACATGTTCTCCGTGTTGCTCCAGGGACCGTGCCAAGGCTATTTCTGCAAGGGAGTGCCAATTTGATTCGCTTTCATACAATTCATATTCGCACTTAATATCATCCAGGATATCCACCAAAGTTGGCAACTGTTCGTCAGGGGTCATCTTAACCAAATCGTGGGCTAATGATAAGGAACCAATAGTACCATCACGT
Source organism: Magnetococcales bacterium (assembly GCA_015228925.1). Taxonomy (GTDB): domain Bacteria; phylum Pseudomonadota; class Magnetococcia; order Magnetococcales; family UBA8363; genus UBA8363. Next base: position 11,354 of record JADGCQ010000007.1, read on the forward strand.
GGTGGAACAAGAAATCGCTTTATTTCCTGTAGCGTCAACTTAGCTGGATATAATGCTTCTAAAAGGACGGCCCGCAATTCAAGGTCATTTTCTGGATTTTTGTGATCTCCCAACCCTTCAAGAATCGGCTTTAGATCATCCAAACGATACGAACAATGCGTTAAGAAGACACTTGCGGCCCTGCTACGAAAATGCGATGGGATTGCTGGGTTACGAATGAATGTCAACAGGATTTCTGGAGAAACAAAGAATACTTTTCCATATTGCATGATGTCCAGAATCGTAAAAATCAGGTGACTCCGTTCTGGTTGCAAACCAGACAGAATGGCCTCAAATCGATCTTTGAATAGGGGATCTGCCATACGTCCGAGTGGATAACCCTCCCAATACCCACCACGAAACCACGGGTTTTCTTTTGCTAAATCGAAAAAACAGTCCAACAGATCTTTTTTTCGGCTCGGTGAGAGAGAAGCGGTGTCTCCGTACAGTGCCAAACCCATGGGATCTGTTCGTAGAAACAAAGAAATCGTAGGCTCTGGACACAGCGTAGCAACCCAGGCGTGGCAACCCCGCAGGTGGGATGGGACAAGCTCATTTTTATAACTCAACAGTCTGCGTACCCGTTCAGCGGGCAGACTTTCTGCCATTTTATGGACAAGGAAACGGGCGGCCAGATATTCGGCCATGGTACGGTGATAATAAGCGGCGCGTTCTTGGGCAGGATGGCGGAAGAGTTTGGTGCGGGCTGCTTCGACAAGGGGCAATTGGGTTTCCGGGAAACGTGTCAGGTCCGGGAATCTCTTTTTTGCGTTGGTGCGTTTGAGAGAGACTCCATCCAAGTCGGCGCGTAGGATTGTGGCGCACAGCAACCCGGCGGCCAAAATCAATTGGTCATCTGTGTGGTTGGTTTTCGCCCTGTCATAGTCGTGTTCTTGCACAAATTCTGAACAGACACTTTCGAAGAGTTCTTTGCGGGTTTCAGGCCATTTCTGACCCTGGGACACCACTTCCAACACCATGTTCAGAAGTTGCGGGTTGGTGGTCCACTCCGCGATGCCCGATTGCCGTGCTTGTTCCAAGAAGTTCTGTCCATCAAGACCACGGTTGGAGACGATCTCCCGAACCTGGTCTTCGCTCAGGGGTTCCAGGCGTATGACGACAATCCCTGGAGGAAATTCGTTGTGGAGTTCTTTCTGATCTAAGTGGATGGACCAGTCCGCTGTACGGCAGGAAAGGCGGAATTTTGGACAGTGAAGATCTTGCAAACGCTCGATGATGGCGTCGAGAACGGTTTTGTCGTTTGCCTTTCCGGCACGTTGTTCGTCCAGCCCGTCCAGGTAGAGGGTTTTTCCTTCAAGCTTTGTGGAATTGTTCTGACGGCAGAATTTTCGGATGGTCAGACATTCCGCATTTTCTTCTTCGCGGGCAGCCTGGATGAAGCTGGTGGTCTTGCCCATCCCCGGTTCGCCGAGAATTACCAGGGCATGTTTGTTAAAAAAATCGGATAAGGGACGTGGTTCGTTCTTTTCTCCCTGGGGTGGATCCAAGCGGGAAAAGAGGCGTGGGACGATCAGGAGATCATCGGGGAGATTGGAACAGCCCATGCGTGTATCTCGGATATTGTGTTGAATATAAGCTGCTGAATGCATCAAGTTTTATTATCGGGTTTAAAGCGCAGGGCCAGCCCGTTGTTGCACCATCGTTGCAAGGTTGGCGGTGGGCCATCGTCGAAGAGGTGGCCTTGGTGACCTCCGCAACGGGCGCAGTGGTACTCGGTGCGGGGGAAAAAAAATTTAAAATCGGTTTTTTGGGCGAGGCGGTGGGGAATGGCGGTGGTAAAACTGGGCCAGCCGGTGCCGCTGTCATATTTCATGGCGGAGGTGAATAAGGCCAAATCACAACCGGCACAACAATAAATACCATCGCGTTTTTCATGGTTGAGCGGGCTGGAGAATGGTCGTTCCGTCCCTTCCTGGCGCAAAATTTCATACACCTCGGCACTCAGGATTTTTTTCCATTCCGCATCATCCTTGAGGATCGGATCCAGGCTTTGCTGCTCCCAGGGGGCAGCAAACGGGTGGGTGGTTGCGACCAGAAGGCCGCCGCATGTGGTGAAAAAACGGATCAGAAATAAGCGTCGGTTCATCGGGCGATCCCCTTGATCAGCAGATTGGAATCATAACCATCCCAGAGAGATTTTAATCGATTGTCTCGTCCACAACTGAAACGATAATATTGATAGCGCAGTGGATTTTTATGGTGATAATCCTGGTGACTCTCTTCTGCGGGGTAGAAGGTTTTGGCGTCGGTAATGGCGACCGCAACCGACTCCTGGAAAGGTTTGGACTGTTGTAACTGGCGCAACGTGGTTTCGGCAGCCAGCCTTTGGGCTGGGGTGTGAACGAAAATCTCCGGTCGGTACTGGTCGCCATGGTCACAAAATTGGCCGTGCGCGGTGGTGGGATCAATGTTGATCCAAAATTGGCGCAAGAGATCGGCATAACGGACTTGGTGTTCGTCATAAACCACCTGGACCGCCTCGGTATGACCGGTTCCGCCGGATGATACTTGGTGGTAGGTGGGATTGGCAAGCGTGCCGCCACAATAGCCGGAGGTGGTGGCAAGAACCCCAGGTATGGCGTCAAACAATGCTTCCACGCACCAAAAACACCCTCCGGCAAAGGTGGCGATGGCTTTGTTCTCGGCAAAGGGTGACCGTATCCCGATTGACGCAAGACAAAGTGATGATAACAGAATGACCGAACAAAATTTAAAGAAAATTTTCATGGTTTGCATGGATCCGAATGGGGGTGGCGGGATTGTGATGATCGTCTTCCAGGTTGAAATAAGGGAGTGTCAGTTGCCGCCAAGTTCCGGGAGCATTTTGGCAGGGACCGGATAGGGTGATCCCCAAGAGCCGTACCCCCCTGGGTGGAATCGCAATACGGCGAAATAAAAGTCTTGCGATGGCCATCATTTCTGCCGCATCCATGATGGGGCGGTCGCTGGTGCGGCTACGGGTCACCTGCCGAAAATCGGCAAATTTGATCTTCAACGTCAGCGTCTTGCCGGAAAAATGGCATTTTTCCATGCGTCGCACGACTTCATGGACAATAAATTCCAACCGCGCCAACAGTGCGTCGGGGTCGCGAAGATCTTGCTCAAAGGTATCCTCCGTCCCCACCGAGTGGCGTTCCCGGCTGGGATCCACGGGCCGATCATCCTGATTGCGCACAATCTGGTAATAAAACCGACCTGTTTTTCCAAAGGCAGTTTCCAGTTCCACCAAGGGCCGACGCAATAAATCGGCCCCCGTTTTGATCCCCATGGCGTGCATTTTGGTGGCGGTGACCTTGCCGACCCCATAAAATTTTTCGATGGGTAACGTGGCGATGAACGACGATGCCTGTTGCGGCGCAATCAACGTGAAACCATCGGGTTTGTTCATGTCCGAGGCCACCTTGGCGAGAAATTTATTGATGCTGACACCCGCCGATGCGGTCAGGCCCGTTTGTTGGCGAATCCGGGCACGAATCTCCTGTGCCACCATGGACGCAGAAACCATCCCCTTTTTGTTGGTGGTGACATCCAGGAAGGCTTCATCCAATGAAAGCGGTTCCATCAAATCGGTATATTCCAGGAAGATGGCCTGAATTTGTTGGGATACCGCCTTGTAGGCGGCCATCCTGGGGGGGACGACGATCAGGTTTGGGCATTGGGCCAAGGCTTTTTGCATGGCCATGGCGGAACGAACGCCAAATTTTCGCGCCTCATAACTGGCGGCGGCGACGACACCGCGGGCACTCCTCCCCCCGACCACCAGGGGATGGCCACGAAAGGCGGGGTTGTCCCTTTGCTCTACCGAAGCATAAAAAGCGTCCATGTCGATATGGATGATTTTGCGCATGACATCCGGCCCCGTTCCATGACACGCATGAAGCAAAAAAAAGATCATAAACGCTCCGTCTCTTTTTTCACAAGAAGCTTGTCAGCCGTTTCTGTCCAAACAGGCGTCCTTTTTATCCCCGCGAGCATTTTCCGGGAATTGAAATGAAAGGGGTGGGCAAGGGGGGGAAAATCGGGTAGAATTTGGGGTTCGATAACCAGTAGCTTTGATTCATCCAAATACCTGTGGCCAATCCTGGCCTAAAAACCGATTGCCTAAAGAATATTGAAGAGCTTATGAGCGAAGCGGATAGTGCCAAACAAATTCCTGTAAACATCGAAGATGAAATGCGGACCTCCTACCTCGATTATGCCATGAGCGTGATCGTGGGGCGTGCCTTGCCGGATGTCCGCGATGGCCTTAAGCCGGTTCATCGCCGGGTACTTTTCGCTATGAACGAACTCGGCAACGATTGGAATCGCGCCTATAAAAAATCGGCCCGCGTCGTCGGTGATGTCATCGGTAAATACCATCCCCATGGCGATGTGGCGGTCTACGATACCATCGTCCGTATGGCCCAAGATTTTTCCATGCGCTATCCATTGGTCGATGGTCAGGGAAACTTTGGCTCCGTCGATGGCGATTCCGCCGCCGCCATGCGGTATACCGAAGTGCGCATGACCCGTCTGGCAGGGGAACTCCTGGCCGATCTCGACAAGGAAACCGTCGATTTCGTCAATAACTATGACGGCTCCCTCATGGAGCCGGTCTTGATGCCCAGCCGATATCCCAACCTGCTGATCAACGGTTCCTCCGGTATCGCCGTCGGCATGGCGACCAATATTCCTCCCCACAATCTGGGCGAAATTATCGACGCAACCTGCGCCTTGATCGATAATCCCCATCTTTCCGTTCAAGATCTGATGCGGTTTGTCCCCGGCCCTGACTTTCCCACGGGGGGGATCATCCTGGGACGTGCCGGCATCCGTAGCGGTTATGAAACGGGGCGGGGGTCCGTCGTTGTCCGCTCCCGTACCAGTATCGAAACTAAAAAAGATGGTCGTGAAGTGATCGTCGTTTCCGAATTGCCCTACCAGGTCAACAAGGCACGCTTGGTGGAGCGGATTGCCGAATTGGTGCGTGAGAAAAAAATTGTCGGAATTTCCGATCTACGCGATGAGTCGGATCGGGAGGGGATGCGCATTGTCATTGAGTTGAAACGGGATGTCAGTTCCGATTTCATTCTGAACCTGTTGTTCAAACACACCGCCATGCAATCCAGCTTTGGGATCAATACTCTGGCCCTGGTCCAGGGGAAGCCGGAGTTGTTGACGCTGGCCCGTGCTTTGACGGAATTCATCAATCATCGCCGCGAGGTGGTGACCCGTCGCACTCAGTTTGAATTGCGCAAGGCCCAGGCCCGCTCCCATCTCCTCGAAGGGTTGGCGGTCGCTTTGGCCAATATTGACCGGATCATCGAACTGATTCGCCAGGCTCCCAATCCCGCTGCGGCCAAAACCTCCCTGATGGAGGAACTCTGGGAACGTGGTCCCGTCGAAGTGATGTTGACCCGTGCTCTGGGCGAAGGGGAGGTCGCGTCTCCTCAGTTTGTCCCCGGCGGTTATCAACTGACCGACAATCAGGCCCAGGCCATTTTGGATATGCGTCTGCACCGGTTGACTGGCCTGGAACAGGATAAGATTCATTCCGAATTTGAAGAAACTTTGACTGAAATTGCTCGGCTGCGGGCCATTTTGGCTTCCGATTCGGTCCTGATGGATGTGATCCGCAAGGAGCTTCTCGCCATCAAGGAGATGTTTGGTGATGCGCGTCGCACGGAGATCATCGAGGGTGTTGCCGATTTCTCCGTTGCCGATCTGATCGCCGAAGAGGAGATGATCGTCACCGTCAGCCATGCCGGTTATATCAAACGCCAGCCCAGTGATGAATACCGCACGCAAAAGCGTGGGGGTAAGGGGAAGTCGGCCACGGGAATGCGTGACGAAGATTTTATTTCACAATTGTTTGTCGCTTCCACCCACGATACCATCCTTTGTTTTACCAATCGTGGGCGGGTGTTCAAGCTTAAGGTGTACGAAATTCCCCAGGCTTCCCGCTCTGCCCGGGGGCGTCCAATCGTGAATTTATTGTCGCTGGAACAGGATGAAATGGTGCGTCAGATTCTCCCGGCCCCCATCCCCTTGGGTGAATGGGGCGATTGGGAGCTTCTTTTTGCCACCAGTTTGGGGTTGATTAAAAAAACCGTGTTGTCGGCCTATGCCAATATTCGTGTCAACGGTCTGCGTGCGGTCGATCTTCGGGATGGTGATGATCTTGTTGGTGTCGCTTTGTTACCGGTGTTGCCCGAAGAACGGGTGGGTGGCGATGATGACGGGGAGGTGGAAGGGGAAGAATCGGTTGAAGAGTCCTTGGAAGAGCCGACGGAAGAGTCTGTGGACGATTCCACGGAAGAGGCCGATGAGGATGAAGTTGGTGAGTCGGAAGCGACCGATTCCAACCGTCCGGGGCGGATTATGCTGTTTTCCAAAAATGGAAAGGCGGTCCGTTTTCGGACCCCTCAGGTTCGTCGCATGGGACGGGTAGCCCGTGGTGTGCGTGGTATGCGTCTCAAGGGGGATGATCGGGTGATTGCCCTCAATGTGTTGCAACCCGGTTCTGGGTGTCAGGTTCTGACGGTCACCGAAAACGGGTTTGGCAAGCGTACCGCCGAGGCGTTATTTCCCACAAAAAGCCGGGGAACCCAAGGGGTGATTGGGATTGGCGTCAGTGCGCGCAACGGCGCGGTTGTGGATAACCTGACGATTTGGCCGGGGGATCAGATCATGTTGATCACCGACCAGGGGACGGTCCTCAGAACCGATGTTGATACCATTCGTATGACGGGGCGTAATGCCACGGGCGTTACCATTTTGGATGTCTCGGATGGTGAGCGGGTCACTTCGGTCACCCGTATCGCCGAATCGGAGGAGTTGGAATCGGAGGCTTTGGCGACCGATGCCGATGCTTTGCCGGATGAGGCTATTTTGACATTACAAGACGATTTGGGGACTTCGGATGACTTATCCCAGGTTCCAGATCAGGAAGATGGAGAACATTGAGCCGTGTTGGATATCAAGCAGATTCGTGAGCAGCCGCAGTGGGTTGAAGACCGTCTGAAAAGGCGGGGAGGTAAGATTGACCTGTCTGGTTTTCACGCTTCCGAGGCCCGATTGCGCGAGATTCGCGTGGAGACGGAAAAACTTCAGGCGCGTCGCAATGAGATTTCAACGGAAATTGGCCGTCGCAAAGCGGTCAAGCAGGATATTACCGAGCTTTTCGAGGAAATGAAAACCTTGGGTCCGGCGTTGAAAAATCTTGAGAACCAATTGCGGGAGCAAGAACGTCTTGTTGAAGCGACGCTGGTGGTGATTCCCAATCTTCCTGAAGATTCGGTTCCAGAGGGGCGGGATGAGCGGGATAATGTGGTGTTGCGGTATTGGCCGGAGGAAAAGAGTCTGGCGCAGCATTCTTTTCAACCCAAGCCCCATTGGGAAATTGGCGAGGCGTTGGGTATTCTTGATTTTGAGGCGGGTACGCAGATTGCGGGGACACGGTTTACCGTCCTCCGGGGTGCGGGTGCGCGGTTGTCGCGGGCTTTGATCAATTTTATGTTGGATCTCCATACGGGTGAGCATGGTTACACCGAAATTATGCCACCCTTGTTGGCGAATGATCGGACTTTGTTTGGTACGGGGCAACTGCCTAAATTTGAGGAAGATTTGTTTGCCTGTCGTGACAATCCCTTGTTTTTAATTCCCACCGCCGAGGTTCCCCTGACCAATCTGGTTGCCGATCAGATTTTGGATGAAAAACAATTGCCCATGCAGATGACCGCTTGGACAACTTGTTTTCGCCGTGAGGCGGGGGCGGCGGGTAAGGATACCCGTGGGTTGATCCGCCAGCATCAGTTTGACAAGGTTGAGCTGGTCTGGATTACCCGCCCGGAGGAGAGTGGTGCCGCACTGGAACGGTTGACGGGCCATGCCGAGGAGGTATTGAAACGTTTGGAATTGCCGTTTCGGACGGTGAGCTTGTGTGCTGGGGATATGGGGTTTTCCGCTGCCAAGACCTATGATTTGGAGGTTTGGTTACCGGGGCAGGGGTGTTATCGGGAGATTTCTTCGTGTTCCAACACCCAGGCGTTCCAGGCGAGACGGATGAAGGCCCGTTTTCGTCGGGGTGGCGAGAAAAAGACCGAACTTGTGCATACGTTGAATGGATCTGGTGTTGCGGTGGGACGTACTTTGGTTGCTATTTTGGAAAATGGTCAGCAGGCGGATGGCAGTGTGGTGATCCCCAAGGCGTTGCGACCTTTTATGGGGGGGATGGAGGTGATTACCCCTCAGGCTGTTTGATTTGCAATAAATCCGCGTGATTGCGGAGCAAAGCTTTTGTTTGAAGAAAGCGGATTTCAACAAGGTGGGGCATTTAAAAATCGAAAACATGACAAAGGGGTAAAAAATGAAAAAAATCCTTGGTGCTGTGACTGGTTTGGTGCTGACGTTTGGTCTTTCTTCCGTTGCTTTGGCCCAGGATGTGGTTATCCATCCTGCGGTTGCCGGTGTGATGGTGCAGCCTGTTTCTCAGGGGACGCAACAGATGGTGATCATTCCTGTGGTTGACGAGTCACACGGTCATTTTCTGGGGCGTTCTCACTATCAAAGATACCACCACCACCATGGTTTTCTCAGCCATCTTTTTGGCAGTGCCGAGCATTGGTAGACAATGCCGGAAGGTCGATCAAAGGGGTCTTTCGAGACCCCTTTAGCTTTGGTAAAGAACTACTTTGAGATTTATAATTTAAAGAAACATCGCGATGGTTTTGCGGGTGGCCCCCTTGAACATCACCATAAGTCATTTAAATCACTCTCTAGGCCGTGTTCCCACTGTGTTGGATCTGGCCTTGTAGAAACCATTTGGCAAAAACGCTGGTCTGACCCATATCTTCGGCAACATGGTGGGCTTCCAGGGCATCTTTATCGGTAATGTCATAGCCGCTGTGAACCAACACCAAATGACCGACACCCGCCTGACGCGCCGCTTGAATGTCGCTGAGTTTATCCCCGACCATGATGGAATGGGATAAATCAATCTGATGTCGCTCCGACGCATCGAGGATCATCCCTGGCTGGGGTTTGCGACAGGAACATTGCAGACGATACTGGGGAATGAGGGCTTTGGGATGATGGGGGCAGTAAAATACGTCGGTGAGCGCAATACCCGCTTCGAGGAAACGTGCGGTCATCCAGCGGTTCAGATGGTGAAAATCATCCTCGGTGTAATACCCCCGGGCAATGCCCGACTGGTTGGTCACAACAATCAGGGCATAGCCGGCATCCTGAAACAGGCGGCATGTGTCAAACAAATGGGGGATGAATATAAAATCTTCTATCTTATAAAGATAATTGACCTCTTTGTTGATCACCCCATCGCGGTCCAGAAACAAAGCGGGTCGTTTCCTGTTGGTCATGGCAAAAAAATACTCCGTGCGGAGGAAATGTCCTGGAAAGTTCGCGTCGCATTATAGACATGAGCCGCCCGGTTGCAAATGGATGGTCCGGCAAAAGGGGGATTAAAGAGGGTGGGTCTCGTTAAATAGCGTTGCCAAATCGCTCATTTTAGGATACTAGAATCGTCGGCATCCGAAATCAAATGTGAACACAATGTTTTTCTTGCTCCTACAAGCTTGATCAGGGGGGAATCTCATGGCTGCAACGGCAAAACCACCGCGTATTCTGGCCATGACCCTGGCGAGGGGCGGATCCAAAAGCGTACCCCGTAAAAATATTGCCCCCATACTCGGCATCCCCTTGATCGCGTACACCATTGGCGAAGCTAAAAAAAGTACGTTGATCACCCACTATGTGGTCTCCACCGATGATGTGGAGATCCAACAGGTGGCCATCGCGTATGGTGCCGAGGCCCCCTTTCTACGACCGGCACACTTGGCCAGCGATACCGCCAATTCCCGTGATCCCATGCAACATGCGGTTACCTGGATGGAGGGGCGTGAAGGGCAACCTTATGATTATGTGATCGAATTGATGGCAACCAATCCCATGAAAACGGTGGAGGATATCGATGGTTGTCTGAAAAAACTTATCGAGACCGGTGCCGATTCGGTGATCGCCGTGCATGAATTGCAAGATCATCACCCCATGCGCATCAAAAAAATTGTTGATGATCGTATTGTTGATTTTTGTGTTCCCGAACCGCCGAACGCCCGCCGTCAGGATCTGTTGCCCAAAGCCTACATCCGTAGTGGGGCTATCTATGCCATGCGGCGTGACCATTTGATGGTGGAGAATTGTCGTTACGGTTCGTCCAACAGCCGCCCCTGGTTTTTATCCGCAGAAAGGGCTGTCAATGTCGATTCCATGGCCGATTTTTATTTGGCCGAAATTTTACTGAAACAACGCCAGGAGGGTGCAGGATGCGTATCTTGAAAAGAAACATTTCGGTTGTCGGATTGGTCGCCATGTGTGCATTGCCTTCCCTGGCATGGTCTGAAGATCCTGCCCCGACGGCGGCACCTGCGACGATGGATCAACAGGCTAAGTTTAGCTACCTTCTGGGTTGGCGCATGGCTTCCGAACTGGAAAATTTTCCCATGAAGCTAGATCCCAAGGCGTTGATGCAGGCGATACAGGATCGGATGGCGGGAAGTCCTCCGAAAATAGATAAGGTGGAGATGGAAAAGGTCCGCATGGAGATGATGGCCTCATTCCAAAAGGAAAAAGCGCGGCAGGTGGAAGAGTTGGGCGGCAAAAATCGGGCCGCAGGTCAGGCGTTCATGGCGGAGAACGCAAAAAAACCGGGGGTCATGACAACCCCCAGCGGTCTGCAATATCAGGTGTTGGTCGAGGGCAAAGGGGGCAAACCCAAGGCGACCGATCAGGTGACGGTCCATTATCGGGGTACCTTGTTGGATGGTACCGAGTTTGATAGTTCCATCAAGCGTGGCCAGCCGACGACGTTTCCTTTGGACAAGGTGATCGCTGGTTGGACGGAAGGGTTGCAGTTGATGGCGCAAGGGGCCAAATACAAACTGTTTGTCCCTCCTCAACTGGCCTATGGCAAAATGGGGTCGGGAGGGGTCATTGGACCTGAGGCGACGTTGATCTTCGAGGTGGAATTGTTGGAAATCCAACCCGCTCAATCGACCCCATGATGATTCGGGTACGTTATCCCCGGATGGAGACTATAAATGGTGATTCTATCTCAACGCATTCAAAAGGTTAAACCTTCCGCAACACTGCAAATCACGGCCAAGGCCAAGGAGTTGCGTGCCCAGGGGAAAAATGTCATCGGATTGGGGGCTGGAGAGCCTGATTTTGATACCCCAGAGCATATCAAAGATGCCGCTGTTACGGCGTTGCGTGCCGGTTTTACCAAATACACCCCTGTGGATGGCATTCCTGAATTAAAGAAAGCCATCGTTGGTAAAATGCAACGAGATCACAACCTGTCTTACGGCGTTGATGAGGTGTTGGTCACGGCTGGGGGTAAACAGGCTTTTTTTAATATGGCGTTGGCCTTGCTGGATCCGGGTGATGAGGTGATCATACCGGCCCCCTATTGGGTCTCCTATCCCGATATGACCTTGGTGGCTGATGGCAAGCCGGTGATTGTGGATACCGAGGAGGCGGATGGATTTAAATTAAAACCGGAAAGATTGGCTGCCGCCATCACGCCAAAGACCCGTTTTGTGGTGATCAACTCCCCTTCCAATCCGACGGGAGCCGCCTATTCCGTCGATGAGTTGGCAAAGATCGCCGAAGTCATCCGGCCCCATCCCCACGTTTGGGTGGTGACGGACGATATTTATGAACAAATTGTCTACGGCGGATTTCACCAATCCAACATTGTCGCCGTAGCCCCGTTTCTTAAGGACCGGACCCTTTTGTTGAATGGTGTTTCCAAGACCTATTCCATGACGGGGTGGCGTATCGGTTATGCCGTGGGGCCACGCGATGCCATCAAGGCCATGGGCAAGGTTCAGGAGCAAAGCACCTCCTGCGCCACCTCCATCTCCCAGAAAGCGGCTGCCGCAGCCATATCGGGGGATCAAAGCTGTATTCAACCCATGCTTCAGGCATTTTCCGAACGCCGCGACTTTGTTGTTCAGGCTTTGAATGCGATTCCCGGTATCCATTGCAACACACCGGAAGGGGCCTTTTATGTTTTTCCCAACGTGGCGGGTTTGATGGGGAAGAAGACCTCTCAGGGCAAGCTGATTCAAAACAGCATGGATTTGGCGGATCATCTGTTGAACGATTGGGAGGTCGCTTTGGTCCCCGGTTCCGCGTTTGGCAAGGATCCTTTTGTTCGGATTTCTTTTGCCATCTCTATGGACGACCTCAAAGAGGCGATGAAACGAATCGCGCGGGCGGCACGAGAGCTTGTGTAATCCTGAATGTGTGTGGAAAATAAAATGCCAAAAGAAATAGCATTGGATCGGATCGCATCATTGCGAAGGCAACTCGATGACCACCCCGTTTACTCCGCCGTAAAATCGATCGAAGATTTGCGCGTGTTCATGTCGCACCATATTTTTTCGGTGTGGGACTTTATGAGTTTATTGAAGTTTCTCCAAAGAGAACTCGCCCCGACTGAGATTCCCTGGGCACCGCGTGGGAATACCTCCGTCCGCCGTTTTATCAACCACATCGTTCTGGAAGAAGAGACCGATTTGGGCCTCCCGGATGAAGCGGGTGAACCTCGGTATGCCAGTCACTTTGAGCTTTATGCGGCGGCCATGGAAGAGGTGGGCGCGTCTTCCCAGGTTGCACAAACGTTTGCGAAAAAAGCGGCGGAGAAGGGATTTCATGATGCACTGCTTTCATCGGCCCATGAAATTCCGCAACCTGCCCAAAATTTCATGAAGCAGACATTTGCGTTTATTGCGAGTGGAAAACCCCACGTTGTCGCAGCGGCATTCGCCCTCGGAAGGGAACATATCATACCGCCGATGTTTCGGGCATTGATCAGGAAAATGTCGATTGCACCCGCCGCAGCCCCAGCGTTTCATTATTATCTGGAAAGGCATATTCACCTGGATGAAGATCACCACGGGCCATTGTCCTTGTTGATGCTCAATTCACTGTGTGCCGCCGACCCCTATTTTTTTGAAGAGGCGGAGACTGCCGCCAAACAGGCGATTCAAGCACGCATCCAATTTTGGGATGGTGTGTTGGAATCGCTCCACATGGCGGGGCATTGATCCACGCACCGGGGTCAATATTTTTAAGGAGAACACGATGGATAAAAATCAATATGTCGTTTTAAAATCTGTTCAAGGAACCTTTGATGCCGTGGTGGCCAAGGTGCGTCATGCGTTGATGCAGCAGGGCTTCGGCGTGTTGACGGAAATTGATTTGTCGGGAACTTTTAAAAGCAAGTTGAATGTTGATTGGCCGCGGACCATCATCTTGGGTGCGTGCAATCCTCCGGTGGCGCATCGGGCGATGTCGGCGGATCATGATGTCGCTGTGTTTTTGCCGTGTAACGTGGTTGTCCGGGAAATCGGCCACGGTGCGGTGGAAGTCGCTGCCATGAATCCTGAAATCATCGGTTACGTGATTCAAAATGATCGTCTTACCGAGGTGGTCACTGAGGTTCTGGCGAAAATACGCACAGCCCTGGATCAGGTGGGATGATCAAGTCTGTGTGTCCACAGCCTGGACCCAGGGTGTGGACACACGCATGATCTTCAATCAGGAAAATACCTCCGGGTAATCCCGGCTCGCCTGTTGTAAATCTCCCATCCGTCCGATGTCCATCCAATAGTCCAGGAACGGGAATGCGGCGGTGGCGTGCCCTTTGGCGATGACCCGGTGGAACAGGTCGGGCATGTCAAAATAGGTGTTTTCCGGGATGTAATCGATGACCTTGGGATCCAGCAGATAGATGCCCGCATTGATGAAATATTCTTGAACCGGCTTTTCCTCGATTCGCAACAGGGTGTGATGGTCCGTATGGACCACGCCGTAGGGGATGGATTGTTCGACCTTGCGGACGCACAATGTCGCCAATGATCCATGTTCCTCGTGGAATTCCAGGATGTTTTTATAGTTGATCTGGGTCAGAAGATCACCGTTCATGACAAAAAACGGATCTTCCGGCATTTCAGGCAACAACGCCAATGGTCCCGCCGTGCCCCGCCGATCCTGTTCTTCCAGATACTGGATGGTGACTCCCCAGTCGGAACCATCCTTAAAATAATCCTGGATGATCTCTTTGCGATAATTGACGGAGAAATAAAACTGTTTGAAGCCGTCGGCGGCAAAGCTTTCCAGGATTAATTCCAGTATGGGCTTGCTCCCGACCTTCAGCATGGGTTTGGGGCAGGATTTGGTCAGCGGTCCCATGCGGGAACCCAACCCCCCCGCCATCAGAACGACCCAATTGTTACGTTGCTCCCGACTGGCCAATTCCCGCAATGTTTTGAGACCGATCAGGTGACCATCCTCATCAACGACCGGCATGTGGTCGATACTTTTGCTGGTCATCAGTGCCAATACCCGGTCTTCAGAGTCGCTGATCCGTGCAACGGTCGGTGTTCGTGCCATCACGTTTTCGACGGGATCTTTCATGTTGATGCCACTCAATAATCCTCGGCGTATGTCGCCATCGGTGACGACACCGATCAAACGGCTGGACTCATCGGTCACCAGTGCCACTCTGAGGGCACCACGGTCGATCACCTTCATGACATCCAGAACGGATGTCTGCGAACCAATGACAACCTTCCGCCAATATTCTACGGCCGTCATAACTGTATCCTCCCTGGCATTTCAACTTGCTTCAAACCCAAGACATTCAAGGGTTCTGGGGGTGAATATGCAATAATGGTGCCTAAATGGAAAATTTATTCATATCATTGTTTTTACTGGGTAATAGTTCCATATTTTTATGGTTTCATAAAACAGGGGAATGTCCATGGGCAAATCGGTATCCATGGGAGCGGCAAGAATTACCGCAGACTGTGGACTGGCTTGGCGGGAATACCCGCCACCCTGGCGTTTTCGGGGATATTGTTGACGACAGTGGCCCCCGCAGCAATCAAGGCACCGGAACCGATATGGATCCCCTGAATCACGACCGCTCCCGTACCGATGTGTGCGCCAGATCCCACATGAACGCCACCCGATAACACCGCTCCAGGGGCAATGTGGACATGGCTTTCAATCTGGCAATCGTGGTCGATGATGGCTCCGGTATTGAGGATGACATTATCATGCAGGGTGGTACCCGGTTGGATCATGGATCCCGCCATGAGCTGACAACCTTCCCCGATGGTGACGGCCTGGGCGCAATAATGCCGGGGATGGACGACCGAGGCGAAGCGATATCCCAGATTTCGATAATGCGTAAAAAGTTGTTTTCGTTTTTCGTTGCTCGCCACCGCACCGATTCCCATAATCAAGTGTACGGCACTGGGGGGAAACTGTTGGATGAGGGCGGCGTCGGAGGAAATACGCGGTATCTTTTCTCCCCAGGGGGGGACACTGGCATCTGGGGGAATATAAAGACCCAGAATTTTTTGTTGGTTTGGGTACAGGGCATCCAGCAGGACGCTGGCATGTCCTCCAGCACCCAGCAATACCAAGGGATCGGTGTGATTGGGAATGATGGTTAAATTTTCAAACATCATTCCAACCTTTGTAATCCCCGACGAACTTCCGTGACAACGTGCTGAAGTTCTTCCTCGGTGATGGTGGTGGAGCAGGGGAGGACTACAATCCGAAACCAGAGTTCTTCACTAACGGTTTGGCGGGTCGTCGGGACGTTGCGATAAGGATCCTGGAGGTGCAATGGTTTCCAAAACGGTTTGGACTCGATCCCCTGTTGCCGCAAAAAAGTTCTGAGTTCCGTGGTCACGGTGAGCGATGGGTTTTTCAGGACAATTCCAGAAAACCAATCTGCCGATTGGCCCTGAAGGGATTGGGGAAACAGGGTAACTGCTTCCAGGTCATGGAATGCTCGGCGATAGGTTTCCCGGATTTTTTGTTTTCTGGCGACCAAGTGATCCAATCGTTCGAGTTGGGCACACCCTACGGCGGCTTGGATATTGGTCAAACGATAATTAAATCCGATGTGATCATGATCATAACCTTCGCCACGGCGGGCGGTGGTGGATAAATGGCGGACGTGTTGTAGCAGTTCCTTGTGCGAACCGACGACGGCACCGCCCCCTCCACAGGTGATGGTCTTGTTGCCATTGAATGAAAACACCGTCAAATCGGCACCCAGATCACCCACGTTGCGGCCATGATATTGGGCACCCAGGGCAGCGGCGGCATCGGCCACCACCGGCAGGCCAAATTTCTGGGCCAGGGGGAGGATACGATCCATGTCTGCCGGAGTGCCTAGGGTATGGACCGGCATGATGGCGGCAATCCGTTGGCCTGTTTTTTTCTGGGTCAACCGTCCACAGCAAAAGTCACATTCTTCGGTAAGAATCTGTTCCAACAATCCGCAATCCAGGTTCCATGTGTCGGGATCACAATCCACCAACCACGGTTGGGCACCGCAATAGCTGACGGCGTTGGCGGTGGCGATGAAGGTCAAACTGGGAACCACCACCAAGTCTCCCGGTTTTACCCCCAGCGCGACCAGGGCAACGTGCAATCCTGCCGTACCGGAGGCGGTGGCCACGGCATAGGGAGATCCTGCTGCCTGGGCGATCCTCTGTTCAAATCGGCTGACAAACGGCCCTACCGAGGAGACAAATCCACTGTCGATACATTCTTGCAGGTATTTGGCTTCGTTACCGGAGAGATTGGGAACAGCCAGAGGAATCAGGGTGGCAGTCACATTTTTTCATCCAAATTTTTGGTTTTTGCCAGATGTTTGAGTCCGGGGACCGCCAAACCGAGCCAATGGGCCATGGTGTGGGATTCCCAATTTGGGGCGTCGCGTAATGCACACAATCCACGTATCGCTTCTTGAACCGGCCCTTCCAGACTGGGTTGGCTCAAAACACGCAAAATTGCGTGAAAGCGTGCGTCATCGACGGTTTCCGAGGGGTCGAAAAATTCCTCAAACGGTTTTTCCCCCGAAGTGTCACTGAGAGAAAAACAACAGGGCCAACGGGTGTCGCCAGGGTGGCGATTGCGGGCAAAGGCACGGGCTTGATGGTCATCGGCACAGAGTTCCGGTTCCAATCCCCGATCTTGCAACAAGAGAAGGGCGATATCGGCAAAACTCTTTAAATCCGTATCGGGGTTGAGCTTGGGGATATAGATTTCGCGGTGTTCCCCCAGAAAACAGGCCAGGAGACACAATTGGCCCGCCTCCTCATGGGAGATAAAATAACGTTGAATATCCCGTGGTGCCGATAGAGGTTGCCCTTTTTCCAATCGCCGTAAAAATCCATGGGTCAGGCTTCCATCGGAAAAGGCGACATTGGCAAAGCGCGCACTGGTACAGGTAAAATTGCGCGATGGGAGAAACATCAAACGCTCCATCATCGCCTTGGAAGCCCCCATCAGGCTGGCGGGCTGTACCGCTTTATCCGAGGAGACGGAAAAAAAACGCTGCGGGGGTGCTTTTTCCAGTTGATCCAGCCAGTGCGCCAGATCAAGCACATTGGTTTGAATCATCCGCATGGTGCTGAAAGGGTCACGTTCGGAGCGGACATGTTTGAGGGCGGCAAAATTGACCACGGTGTCGAACCGGGGGACGCTGGCGAGAAAACGGTCAAACATGGGGGTACCCAAGGCGATGGAAACGGTGGAAAAATCCTTGGGGAAAACGATGTGGGAGGAACGCAGATCTCTGACCAATTCCACCAAGTTGTTCTCACTGGGATCCACCAAACAGATCCCTTGGGGTCCGATCTCCATGAGTTGTTTAACAAAGTGTGAGCCGATGGAACCCGCAGCACCGACGACCAACACCCGGCTCGGCTGAACAAGTGCCGCAATCCGATCTTTGGATGCTGCAAAATCTTGTTGAAAAAGCCCCTGGGATCGTCCCAAAAGGCGGGCCATGAATTCGGTCCGATCAGGCATCAGCGGCTCCTTGTTGATGGGTCGCTTTCTCAAGCAGCATCAGGGCCATTTTGTGTTCCGCATCCTTATCCAAAATCTTCTGGCAACACCCTTTGACCCCATCCCAGTCACCTTCTTCCAACAGCAATTGTGCCAGCTTGACCTGGCTTACAAAATCATCCTTGGCGATTCGGGTATAATCTTTGTAGATGCCAATCGCCATGGACCGTTCACCCGTCATACGTAACAAATCGGCAAGGAATGGGAAATGGGCCAAAGAGTTTTCCGCCAGACGCTTGGCGACCGCCGTGGCACTCACCAACTCCCTGCGTCGCAGGTGTACCGTCAATTGTCGCTGCAATCCTTCCATGATCAACGGTTTGTAGGAGATCATCCGATACCATTTCAAGGCATGGTCAAAATCGGCTTCATGTTCGGCCAAAAGTCCCCGGATCAGAGAGACAAATTGATCCTTTTCTTCCATGGTCCCCTGGCTGATTCCATCCATGAAATTCCTTAACCGTTCAATTTCATTGTTTTGATACATGGTCATGATCTTGAAACGGACGGCACCTGGGGCCGCCAGACGATTTTTGCAATGCTCCTTATAGTCATTCTGGGTTTGTTGCATCAGGGCGATGAATTCATTCTGAAACGCTTCCAGCCGCGTTTTAATTTTTTCGGGATAACTGTCGGGCGACTTTTGCTGTTTGGCGAGGAAAACGGCCACGCGCCCCTGCTGGCCATCTTTTTGATATTGTTCCAGGATTGCCTTGATATTGGGCGATTTTTTTTCCTCTTCCATGCGAGATTGGACGCGGGCGCGGTTTTCGTCGATGGTTTTTAACAGGTTGGTGGCACTATCGCGATAAATCTCATAATAACGACGGCCAACGGTTTCAATTTCCTCATCGCTCCATTCCTTGTTTTTATCGGGTCGGCTCAACTTGAGGAGATCACCAACACTCCACCGTTTGACCAAACGGGAGGCATCGACCAATTCGCCATCCAAAATGGCTTCAATGGCATCCATCCGTTTTTTATATTTAAAATCGGGTGGTTTCCCTTTTCTGCCGAATAACCGCTGATTGCAATCGATCCCCTCGATCGTCAGTTTTCGGATGCGGCGAATCTCGCCTCGAAGGCGCAATAACTCGGTTTCGACCTGTTGAAAATGGTTAAGACGATCTGCGGAACTCTCTGCGGGGAGTGTTTGTTGGATCACTTCCCAGGCGGTGCGGTCCACCGGTTCACAGTGCAGCTGATCCCAGGGATGCCAGGCAATCCCTTCAATTTTAGCTGCCGCCGCCGCTGGATTGATCACCTCACACCCATGGGATTGGGCATATTCCGCCAATGATTGCAGGGCGGGTAGGGCATTGAAGAAATCACTGCTGGTTTCGGCCCGCCAGCCGCCGTTGGTTTCAACCCAAAGTTCCGAACGGTGGACATAGGGGCCGGTCGCCATTTCGATGCTGCCACGGGCATGGGTAAACCCTTCCTTGCTGAAACATAAGTCCAGTCCTGCCAAGATAATTCTGGAAAATCCCATATCCACTGCCGCCCCCAGGGCCTGATGGCTGACGGTAATGCCCGGATAATTGCGCGATGCAGGATTCAGCGGGGTTGGCCAGGGAAAGAGGGTTCCCATGAACAGGCTGCGTCCCCGCCATAACCCCACGAGCCGGGGGTTGAGATGGTACATGTTGACCAGGAGACTTTTTTCGTAAAATTCGAGCGTTTTTTTGCTCTGATGAAAGATGATGTCGTTCGGATCGATGGCAAACAGCATATCCGGTACAATGTTTTGGGCTGCCAACTGCTCGGCGATACGTGCCACCGCCATGACGACCAGATTGTCCCGATTTTTTTTGACCCAATCAAAACTTTCATCCAAAGAGGGGCCACCTCCCAAAAGTACAGCGGTACGTCCCTTGAAGATCTGATCGAAAAGGATGATGGGGGTGCGGTTTTCTGCTAGGTTTTCCAGGCCCTTGACCATGAAAATCCGGGAACCGGTCTCCTGGGCCACGCCAATCTGAAACTGGCCGAGGCGTTCGTCAAAATCGTTCCATAATTTGACATAGGCGGCATGGTTGCCATCGATGACCGCCATGGAACGCAGGGAGATGACATTGCCAATGTAAAAATAATCCTTAAGGGATAATTTCTCCGCTTTTTCCAGCCATGTATCGGGGGTGGCGATGGCAATATGGTCTGGCAATTGGGGGGGGAGTATGTGTTCATCGTGGAGGCGTTGCAGGAGTTCGGGGTGTTCGATAAACAGATACCGGCTCCCTTCGCCGGTTTTTTTATGACAAATCCAGTTGACGAGCAGTCCACCATCGGTGCCGGGGATCAGATGCAGGGAATCCTTGTTTTGGATGATGTTTCCGAAATGTCGTTGAAAATAACTTTCCGAACCGATTTTGGAAAAGGTTTCACCGTTGATGGCGGGAAAATAGCGTTCACCAAAAGAGTTGGTGAGGATGGTACCAAAAGGTGGTGCAGTATCGCTCATGGTTGAGAAGTCTTTGGCTAAGAAGTTAAAAGAGAACTTGATCTTTACTGGGAGGGGAGCCTATCCTCAAAAGGTTATTGGCAGTTGTACGCAGTTTCAACCGTGAATGGTCACCATGTCATCAGACCCCTCCGATCCTGTGCAAACTTTAATCCATGAATCGGTTCGGTTGCTCAAAAGCAATTTGGGAAAAGAGGTCGTTGCCCGCATCAAGCCTTTCATGCAGCAATTTCCGGGCCATCCACGGTTACATCACCTTTTGGGATTGGCTCTGGAGCAATGCGGTGATTCCGATGCCGCGATTCATCACGTCAGCCGGGCCATCGCGCTGGAACCTGACGAAGGGGAATCGTATCAATCCTTGGCCTTGCTGTTGAGAAAAAAAGGGAAAATTTCTATTGCCCTGGCCAGGGCTATGGATGCCCTGGAACGGAGACCCCATGATTCGGATATTCACTTTTTGTTGGGTGATCTCCATATGGATCGGGGGGCCATGGAACAGGCGATAGCCAGTTTGACCCAGGCCGTTACCCTGCGACCGGAATTTTTATCCGCATGGATCAATTTGGGATTGTGTTATAAGGCTCAGGGACAGTTGGAACGTGCCAAAGAATGTTTTGAACAGGTTTTGACCGTTGACCCCGAAAGTTCGTTGGCTCACGTCAATTTGGCTTTGACATGGTTACTTCTGGGGGAGTATGGACGCGGTTTTGATGCCTTTGAATGGCGTTTTCGTTTACCGTCGGGAGAACATCCCCCCGTTCCGCCACCGGAAAATATTCCTCGGTGGCATGGAGAGTCTTTGCAGGGCAAGAATATCCTGGTCATCGCGGAACAGGGTTATGGGGATACCATTCAGTTTGTCCGGTTTTTGCCGCGATTGGGATCGTTGGGTGCCAAGGTCCATGTGATGGTACCGGTCCCCCTTGAATCATTGTTGGCGCAGCACCCGGAGATGGGGCAGGTGCAATCCACGACCCGGTGGGAGGAAACATTGGATTATTTTATCCCCATGATGAGCCTGGGGAGGTTTTTTGCGCGTGATTTGGGACAACTGGCCCCTTTTCCTCATTATCTCGCCGCCGATCCTGAAAAAACCCGTTATTGGCAACGCCGGTTGCCTCAGGATCGTTTGAAAGTTGGTCTGGTCTGGGAGGGTAAACCCTTGCACAGCAACGATCCTCTGCGACGCCGTTCGGTGACGCCGCATGACCTTGCCCCCCTGGGACAGTTGCCGGAGGAGAAAGTTGTGTTTGTCAGTTTGCAACGGGAGGTCACTCAGGAACAACGGCACTGTTTTCCCCAGGGGATGACGGTGGTGGATGTTGGGATGGATTTGCACGATTTTTCCGATACGGCGGCGGTGATGGCCAATCTGGATCTGATGATCACCATCGATACCGCTGCGGCGCATCTGGCGGGTGCCATGGGGAAACCTGTTTGGGTACTGCTCCCTTTGGCACCCGATTGGCGGTGGAGTATGGATCGGGATTCTTCTCCCTGGTATCCCAGTTCCAAGCTTTATCGGCAAACCCAGATCAATCATTGGGAGGATCCGATCCATCAAATGGTCATCGATCTGAGAAACAGGCTATGAGCGAAGAGACGATTCCACAGTTATTGCAGCAGGCCACCGAGTTTTATGCTCAGGGCAATCTTGCCAAGGCGGGTGCGCTGGCCAATCAGGTCTATGGCAAACAACACGATAACCATCATGCCCTCTATATTTTGGGGATGGTCGCCAATGCCGCAGGTCGGGATACGCTGGCGGTGACGTTGTTACAGCAAGCCATCGCCATCCATGCGCATCACCCTTATTATTATTTTCATTTGGGGAGTATTCTGCAAGGTCAGGAACGATTGGTACGGGCCAAAGATGCCTATCAGTCGGCCCTGCAACTCAAACCTGATTTTTGTGAAGCGCATTTGAATCTGGGCAATATTCAGTTTTTAGAGGGCGATGCTGGGGGTGCCAGGGAAAGTTTTCAGGCGGCCATCGCTTGTAATCCCAATCATGCCACGGCTTATTTCAATCTTGGGGTGTTATCTCAGGAAGAGGGCGACCATGAAGCTGCTCTGTTGTCTATTGACCGCTCGTTACAGTGTCATCCCGATGCCCCCCAGGCCCACATGGCCAAGGCATTTTCATTGCTGATGCTGGAGCGTTTTGCCGAGGGATGGTTGGAATATGAATGGCGTTGGCGTCTGGATAATCTTTCGCCACGGATTTGTCCCAAACCCCGTTGGCAGGGCGAATCATTGGCGGGGAAGAGTATCTATGTTTATACCGAACAGGGTTTTGGTGATGCTATTATGGTGTGCCGCCTTTTGAAGTTATTGAAAGCTGGAGGGGCGCGGGTTCATTTTGAGTGTAAGCCGGAGTTGGAATCTTTGTTACGCCTTGCCGAGTTGTCGGATTTACTGCACATCCGCCAGCCCGATGATGTCGATCCGCCCCCTTTTGACTATGATGTGCATCTTCCCATCATGAGTTTGCCTGGTTTTTTTATCCAGACTTTGGCTGACATTCCCAAGGAAATTCCTTATTTGAAGGCAGACCCTGATCGCCTTCTGTATTGGTGTCGTCGTCTGAATCCGGGACATGGATTAAAAGTGGGGCTGAACTGGTCCGGCAATCCCAATGCCACCGCCAACCGTTACCGAGCTTGCACGCTTCAGGATTTATATCCATTGACTCAGGTTCCTGGAGTCCGTTTTTTCAGTTTACAAAAGGGGTCACCTGCCGAGCAGTTGCGGTTTGTGGACAAGGAGGGAAAAATTACCGATTATGCGGACGAGTTGGTTGATTTTGCCGAAACTGCCGCATTGTTAAGCAATTTGGATTTGTTGATTTCCACCGATACGGCTGTGGTGCATTTGGCGGGGGCGTTGGGGATTCCCACCTGGACGTTGTTGCATACCGGTTCCGAATGGCGTTGGCTGGCGCGTCGTGATGACAGCCCCTGGTATCCTGGTATGCGGTTGTTTCGTCAAAAGACTCCCAAAGATTGGGCGTCGATGATTGCGGATGTTGTCCAGGAGTTGAAAATTTATCGTCGGGGATTACGGAAAAGGTCGATGCCATGATGAAGGGGCGGGGGGATGATCCCTGCAAGATTTTTTTTCTTGGAAAAAAATTCCAAATCGTGTACGTTACACGAGGGTGAGATGGGGGACCAGTACGGATCGAAGTTAGGGGGCTTTGTCGTTTCACATTGCCGTTTTTGTTCAGGTTTATTCCTGATGGCATGGTCAGTGCTTCAGGTTGATTCGGATGAAGCGGGTGGCTTTAGGCTTTTAAATCCGAGGGTACATGGCTCTTGATAGTAGGGATCCAGGGTTGTGTCATCTCCCGACCAAATAGAAGGTGTTTTTTTGCCGAACAAGTGAGGTCAGAAATGGAAGCGAGCGTTCGTAGTCTTCTCATCAGTATTCTTGATAAAGGTTCTCATGTGATCCGGGACGATGCGGAGTATAAGACCCTGCGGGACTATGCCGATACTGGACTGGTTGCGTTTGGGTTTCATTTTAAAAATCGGCAGAGTGAAGCCAAATTGACATCTCTTGGAAGGCGTTATGTTGAGTTTATTGTCAAGCCTGAAGCCAGACGGGAATCGGGCTTGGCCGTGGAAAATGGAGTTTAGTTAGCAATCATGAACAGTGCGCAGCAGACGCTTTTGGTTTCTTGGATTCCGACTCTTCGGCCCAATCTTTCGATTTGTCAACCTGAAATTACGAGGGCTACTTTCTGCTGACGGGACGGGGGTGTACGCTTGCTGCAAGGGGGGATTCTCCGATACCGACGATGCGTTACGCGCTGAGGTGGAGTATCACTTTGAATTGAGCAAATTACGCAAGGTATCCATCGGGATCCCGGAGTACTTGTGGGTGACGCTGATTGTGCATGAATTGGATCTGATGTCCGGCTTTGTCTATTTCAGTGCCGGTTTCTCAAAAGATCAAGAGGGGAGGATCCCCGTTCGTGACCTTAGCCAAAGTGACAAGGAAATCCTACTGAATAATATTGCCTTCCGCACTGTCAAAGAAGTTTATCATAAGCATCTTCATCATGTGCCGGAAGCTGACGGGATGATTGGCTGTTTTGAATTCCATGGTGATGGTCATGAGTCGTCGGTAAAAGCCAGAGATTATGTTTTTGGGAGTACGATTGCGTATTATGAGGAGAAGTCAAAGAAATATTTAGACCAATCTTTTATTGACAAAGAATTTTCCAAGGAAGCCCTTTTGACCGTCATGGATATGTTGCTTCAAGGGAAGGGGGAGATTGTTTTTGCCGCAGCATGTCTTTCTATCATGTCGAAGAGTATTGAAGATCCCGGTTTGATCGAGAATCATCGGGTGAGCATTGAGCTTTACCAAAAATCGATGGAAGTTTCGCACATGCGGGCGTTTCAGAACTTTCTTTCTCAACACTGCAAAGGTGACTCTTTTCTGAAGAATGGGTTTGACGTGGTGACAGGGATGGCGGGGCTTTCCGTTGGATGAATACCGGTTCTGAATGGCGTTGGCTTGCTTATGGTGATGACCACCCTTGGTATCCCGGCAAGCGGTTGTTTCGCCAAAAGATTCCCAAAGGCCGGGCGTCGATGGTTGCGGATGCCGTCTACTTTCGATGGTGACTCTGGGTTATGGCGATGAAACTCAAAACCGAAGGGTGTTTGGAATGCCGTGAGGTCGGAGAGGGGGATGGCGAATTGACCGTTGCACAGATGGATCGCGCCCATGCCCGACGGATGGAGGAGGAGATGCGGTTATCTGGAATGAAACATACCTCCTGGTCGTCTATCTCAGCCTGTGATGATGAGGATCTTGAACCTTCTTGATCGGGTCGCCTTGTCCTGTGTTGGCTGTGCGTCCGTATATATACAAAAGGGGGGGGAGGCGATTGTTTGACTACGGCTTTTCTCGAACACAAAAAAAACCGCAAACATTGTTTTGCGGTTTTTTTGTCTCTTCGGACGTAATTATGGCGTCCCCAACGGGAGTCGAACCCGTGTTACCGGCGTGAGAGGCCAGCGTCCTAGGCCACTAGACGATGGGGACCGAAGAGATAAGCGGAGCATTCTGCACCAACTGCCCCGACTAGGCAAGTAACTTTGTCACTCTCCCTGCGTTATTTAAACCACCTTGATGGGAAACACCGACGGTTTGCGACGTTTACCCGCTTTCTTCAAGGCTTCCAGATAGTCCTGCCACAACACGTCTTTCTTTTCCCCCAATTCATACAAGGTGTCCCAGGAATAGAGACCGCTATCGTGGTCGTCACTGAACACCAATTTGACCGCATAATGGCCTACAGGGACAATAGAACGAATCGTAATATCTTGTTTGCCATCGATCAATTGCGCTTGGTCTGGGGTATGGCCACTACACTTGGCACAGGGACACATCACCCGCAGATATTCCATGGAATACTCATAAACTTCGCCGTTGGACCAACGGATCTGTACCTGCCGATCCTTGGTGATCTGCCGAATTTGCGTCGGCTGAAACTGGCTGCTGAAAGACATGATACCAATGTCACCTCGGTTGAATTGATGGATGCCTGGATTCTCTACCTTTCTCTATTCTTAAGTCAAGATGGTATCGACACTTAGAACGGGTTCGGTGGGATCAACCCCCAGAATATCGGTGGCAACCGCCTCCAACCGCGCACGTCGGTGCCGATAACTTTCATCGGCCAACAATTGTCGCCAATCACCCGGTGTAACCCGATATTTATCCAACATCCGCCCAATCGTCTCGGTGCGGAACAGGGGACCACCACCATGGTGTGTTATCTCCTCCCAGGCCGCAATAACGCCCCGTTGGGCAGCCTCATTGTCCTCCATCCGGCCCGTACAAACCAGCACCAAATCACATCCCGCCACCACCGCTCGTCGGGTCCGTTCACGAATATCCCCCTCTAAAGCGGCCATCTCAATGGCGTCGGACACAACCAATCCCCGGTAACCCCACTCCCGGCGCAACAGGTCAATCAGTATTCGGGAGGACCAAGTTGCCGGATGATCCCGATCTATTTCTGTGGCTACCAGATGGGCCGTCATCAACGCCGGTAACTCCCCGGCCAACGTCCTGAAAGGGAGCAATTCTTCACCATCCAATCGTTGTCTGCTTTTATCAACCACCGGCAGATGACGATGCGAATCCACCATAGCGGCACCGTGTCCTGGAAAATGTTTGCCCACCGCCATGCATCCGCTCTGCGCCAACCCTTGCAGCCATCCCCGCGCCAGCCGTATCACCTGCTCTGGATGGTCACCAAAAGCGCGATCACCAATGACCGGATGTGCCCCCGGTTCCCTCAGGTCGAGAACCGGGGCACAGTTAACCCCAAAGCCTAAAGAGGTCAATTCTTGACCACAGATCAAACCCCACAGATAGGCGACTGCCACTGCATCATCCGTGTCGCGTTGATCCCATCGTGCCAACGCCTCGGCGGTGGGGTAACGGGTCAGCGGTGTCCGTAACCGCTGAACCCTTCCCCCTTCCTGATCCAACCACAAGGTTGGCGGCGGATCTGTCGTGGCGCGAATGCAACGCACCAACGCCACGACCTCATCCAAAGTTCCGAGATTGCGCGAAAAAAGAATGACACCAGCCGGTTTATGATCCATAATCCAGGCTTGTTCGTCGGATTCTAACGTTTTTCCGGCAATTCCAATCACCAGATGTCCCGCAGGATATTTACTTTCTTTCATAACCGACCATGTTTTTTCATCATCCCAATAATCAGACCAGAACGCTCTGGACCCTGGCTATGCTATCCTATTCGATCTGGATCTACTACCTCTCTTCTGGGGTTGTTGAAATTCCTTTGCCCGATTTCCCTTTCCAAGATAAAATCTTCCACACCATCGCCTATGGCATCCTTGCGTCTATTTCCTGGTTGATGTTTCGGCAATGGCCCTTTTTTGAACGCCCCTGGTTGTGGGCTTGGCTCTATACGGCAGGATACGGTATCTCTGATGAATGGCACCAATATTACGTCCCCGGTCGCTATGTAGACGCATGGGATGTTGTCGCCGATGCGTTGGGTGCCGCCTTCTTCATCTCAATTTTGGAGATCATCCGTTACCGCAATGAAACCATCAGGGATCCTGTGATTCATTTTCACTCCCAGAAGAATGTGCAACGCTTGGCTCAAAAACTGGGGCAGATACGTCATCAAAACGGGTTACCGCAACCCGGTTATCGTGAAAAGCTGCCCCCCCATCTGGAGCCACCGAATTCGCCGCCGTCAGGCTGTTGAGCGAAAGGCCATCGGCAAATATCGCCCCTTTCGGCAGACCATGACATAACGTCAATCCAGGTCTTACCGACTCTGTGAGCGTGGCGCACATACGCAAACGTCCCCGTTCATTGGCGACGATCACCTCATCTCCCTCCTCAATGGCTCGTGCCCGGGCATCCTCTGGGTGAATCCATAGCCGTGGTGGTTGCCATATCCGGGTAGCCGTTGGCAAATGCGAAAACGTGGTATTCAAAGTTTCCACGCTGGGAGGAGTCATGAAATCCAGGGTGTCTGTGCGTCCTTGTTGTCCCCGATCACGCGCATTGACCGGCCAATGGTCGGGCATGGATGGCATGGCGGGATCACTCCAGTGGGGATAAAAATGAAATCGGCCATCCTGGGTTGGAAATTGTTCTTCAAACTGGCGTTCAGATCGGGGTGGGCGACAATCCAACCAACCCGGCTTGCTCCACTCTGCCAACGGGGGATAGTTTGAAGCGGCTAACACCTGTTCGATCCGCTCCAGACTACTCCCCGAAAACGCCGGTTCCGAAAATCCCATCGCCTGGGCCAACGCATTGACCACATCATGATTGCACCGGGCCTCCCCCCGTGGAGGTAGGCAACCCATGCCAATCTGGAGAGTATACTGGCCGTAGGATTTAAACAGGTCATCCTGTTCCAAAAAGGTTGTCGCCGGCCAGATGACATCCGCCAGTTTGGCCGTATCGGTCATCACCTGCTCATGGACCACGGTAAACAGATCTTCGCGCATCAATCCTCGGTGGACCCGATTCAGGTCGGGACAGGAAGTGGCGGGATTGGCATTAAAAACCAAAAGTCCTTTGATGGGGGGAGAGGGTGGGGCATCGCTCAGCAGTGGTCCCAGGTGGCACATATCCAGGATGCGGGATGGCCGGGTCATCAGCACCGTCTGTCGCACCGGTTCGCCTTGGATATGAAAGGCATCCCCGGTGGCAAACAAGGCTCCGCCTCCCGGTTTGTCCCAGGCTCCGGTCATGGCGGCCAAACAGGAGACCGCATGGACGTTGACGGCACCGTTGTTTTGGCGACTCATCCCCAGACCGATGCGGATGAAGGGTGCTTTGGCCTGAGCCAACCGACGGGCAAAGGTTTGGATGACGGTTCCATCGATTCCCGTGATTTCGGCGGCCCATTCCAAACTTTTTGATTGAAGATGCTCGGCCATGGTGGGGTCAAAGTCGGTCCGTCGGGCCAGATAATCGATATTTGCCAACCCCTCACGCAGCATCACCCCCATCATAGCCACTGCCAATGCCCCGTCCGTACCTGGACGCGGTTGCACATGGTCATGAGCCATGCGGGCGGTTCGGCTGACATAGGGGTCTACCACCACCAACCGTCCCCCTTTTTTTGTGGCTTTTTTCACATGACCCATGAGCGTGACATGGGTTACCACCGCATCCATTCCCCATAGGACCACCAAATCGCTCTCTGCCACATCCGCCGGATCCGGTCCTATCGCCCGACCGACGCCAGCCCGCCAACCAGCAAAACCGATGGGATAACAAATTGTCCCCAACATGCGGGAAAATCCGGCGCGATGGGTCAACCGATCCACCGCCCCACGCTGCACCAACCCCATGGTCCCGCCATAATAAAACGGCCATATCGCTTCGGGGGTATGACGGTCCATGATTCCTTGGAATTGTTCCGCCACTCGGTGTAAACTCTCTTCCCAACCTACCCGGCGGAATTGCCCCGAACCTTTGGGACCGCTACGCACCATGGGAAACAAAATCCGTTCACCTTCCTGAAGATCACGATAGCGGGCGACTTTGCCGCAAATCACCCCTTGGGTGAATGGGTGGTCTCGACGACCGCGAATGGTTTTGATCTTCTCTTGCTCTACCGCCACCTCCAGGGCACAGGCACCGGGGCAATCGAGAGGGCAAACCAGATGATGGTGACGTTCGGTCATGGTTGTCCTTTGCCAAAAAGGAAAATTGGGTGATCATTGCGTCATGAAAAATGAGACCATTGTGGCATTATTCACCGCTCTGAGGAAAGACAATCCCAACCCCAAGGGCGAATTATACTCCGAAACCCCCTTCCAACATTTGGTGGCGGTCGTGTTGTCGGCGCAATCTACCGATGCGGGCGTCAATCGTGTCACACCAGCATTGTTTGCCGCCGCCCCCACCGCTTATGACATGGTGCAACTGGGAGAGGAAGGGATCCGGGATCATATCCGCTCCCTGGGGCTTTTTAATTCCAAGGCTAGACATCTTTTTGCCCTGAGTCACATACTGAACGAGCGTTATCGGGGAGAGGTTCCCGATGATCGGGCTATTTTGGAATCGTTGCCGGGGGTCGGACGAAAAACCGCCAATGTGGTGTTGAATGTCTGTTTTGGCCATCCAACCTTGGCGGTGGATACCCATGTATTTCGTTTGGCCCGGCGCACGGGTTTGGCTCAGGGAAAAACACCGGAGGCGGTTGAAAAAATCTTGTTACAAAAAATTCCCCAGGAATTTTTGAGACATGCCCATCATTGGCTTATTTTGCATGGTCGCCGTGTCTGCGCCGCTAGAAAACCGGCTTGTCACCACTGCCTGATTGCACCATGGTGCGAAAAACATTTATAAGTTCGGAGCTAAACCCATACCATTTCGAGATTCGTAGTTTCTCCACATCGGGATCCAGGGAATTTTTTACCCACAGCCGATCTGCAAGCTCGAAAGGAGTATAATGGACCCCACTTTCAACCTTCAGCATGTCACACCTTAATATTAAGGAAAGTTACATGCCTATCATGCCTCATTTGCAATCAAAAAAACTACGTATTTCGTGATGGTTGCGGTTTAAGTGCCATTGGGGTCTCGATCACTGAATCGGAAGCACCTCAAAAGGACGGATCCGGGGTACGCCCAGGCCGATAGGGAGGCCAGTATTCCAGAACGATCCTGTGCTTTCCCGCAGCCGAGAGGGCAACCCCCTGGTGGATATGGTAGAGGGGGATGATCCGCGATTCTCGTCCGTTGATCCATACCCGCCAGGAAGGGTCGTAATTGACCGCCAAAGCCAGCATGGCCGGTCCATCAACCTCAACATTCACCACCAGACGATCCGGCCTGGAGGGTTCAAGGTGAACTTCCCCGTGGCGATAGTCCGGCTGGAAACGCGCCAGATCCCCCGTTTCCCCCCGCTCCACAAAGGCCGTCCTCCGGAGATCCTCCACGCTGGCCTCGGCCAATGCCTGCAACAGGGTTTCGGTATCGGCATATGCCTGTACATTGTTCAGCAAGCGCACACGCGGCAAAACAGTGGTGTTTTCGTATAGGTAGACGGCCTGTGGCGGAAACTCCCCCTTCAAGGCGGACAAAACCATTTGCCGTCGTCGAAGCATCTCCCAGGCCGCCCGCTTTCGCGTCTCCTCCACAGGGGTATGCAACAATTGGAGATCCTCATGCACGAGGGGAGAATGGCTGTAGATGTAGCGCACATTCATGAGGGAGAGGAGATCAAGGTCGTACCAGCAGGCAAAATCCACCGCCTCGTTCTGTCTGAACCCACCTGGAGGCGCAAAAAGATACTGCAATTTATAGGTGTTGGCAGCCAGATCCGGATACTGGGCAACTACGCCGTGAATCACCTTCTTCCAGAAGTGAAAGAGCCGCCCAGAATACATGCGGTAGTAGCCATCGGCACTTTCCAGGCCATAGGCGAAGGCGTAGGCGGGATAGAGCCTCTGCCCGGAAATGGCCGTTACTCGGGGGGGCTCCGCGCCCGCCATGGCCACCCGGAATGGTTCCTCCCGTGGCAGTGCCGCCAGACCCTTGAGAACCGGATCGCTGAAATTGATTGCAAAATTATCCGTAGGCATGCGCCGGGCCAATAGAACGGTTGTTCTCTCCCAGAAATAAAGTGGCCAGGCCAGAGTCGCTAGGCTCAATCCCGCCAGCACTATCCGCCCCCATGACCGTACTGAAAGGAACTCCGAGCGCTGGATCAGGTGCAGACCGGCGGCACCAAGAAGAACTCCAGAGAATGTTGAAAACTGGTAATAATCGTGAAGGTTACCTTTGGCCGAGGGAAAAACATCCCTGGCAAGCAGTTGCAGCCACAGAAAAAACTCTCCCACGGTGGCACACAGAACAAAAAGCCAGAGCAGCCGCCATGCCGGTCCTTCCGACCGTGGATTCAAGGCCAGTCCCAGGGCGGCAAGCAATAGATAGATCTTGTTGTCGGGCAAGATTCGCTCAAGCACCGTCACATTGAAACTGTGCCAGACCTGTTCAAACACGGAGGCATCCATCCCTCCGGCCAACGCCATCCGGGAACTGGCGGAAACGTGGCTCATGAGGGCTACGGCGGAAGGCATGGAGGCCAGAACCGCACCCAGCAAAAAGGGCAGCCAGACCGACAGCCAGTGTCGGAGAGGCTGTCGGCTGACCAACACGAACCAAACCGGCAGTGCCGTCACCAGAAAAACCGTATAGAGGGCGGTCTCAGCCACCAGCGACAGGCCCATCCCCACAAGCACCGCCGGAAACATCCTCTGCCATCCGGTTTTTTTCAGGAGCCTCTCCAACATCCAGATGAACATGGCCGTACAGGGCGGACCCAAGCCATCGTAGAGGGTCCAGTCCCGTACCGACCAAGCATTTAGGGAAAAGGCGAGACCAGCAAAGAGTGCTGCGAAGGTGTTGAGGCGCAGGAAATCACAACAAAGGCGAAAGGTGAAATAGGCCGCAAGAAAACGTTGAAGAAACATGGTGATGCCGTAGGCAGCCCATGGCGGCAGTGCTACCCATGGCAATCCGTTGATCAAAAAGCTGTCGATCATGGGGAAGGGCATGGTCGGCATGCCGCCGCTGAAGAGCGGCTGCCACCAAGTCACACCGTATTCCAGAAGATCCCGCGCCGCCGACATGAGGTAGGGAACGCTGACATCCGCCGTATCCTGAATACGCAAATAGGAGTGGGGCCCCAAAATCCAATAGACGGCGGAATTGAGCAGCGACCAGATGAACCACAACAGCAGCCATTGGCTCGGCCCCAGAGACTCAAATGAAAAGGATATCCGTTTCATGCTGTGGCGATCCCGTCATGCCCCCTTGGGTGCGTTTGGATAAACCCATCGGGGCGAGGATGATGTCCTTCGGGCAAAAAGTCAACAGAAAAATCAAAATCCTGGAGCTTCGCCTCACATCCCGCTTGAAACCGGCACAGTATTTGCATCCAGTGTCGAAACTCTTATCTTCTTCTGCGCTGAGCAAGGATTCCTGCCAGTCATTACCGCTGGGTGGTCTTTCAGAATTGTTGTTGCTTTCAATTAAGTGGTATCCTTTGCCGTATGAAAATCAATTCTCAGGTGGAGGATGTGAAAATGGCTGTGTTGGACGTGAAGTGCCCCAGATGTGCTGGATTGAATGTCGTAAAGCATGGCAAACTTCCTGGTGGAGAACAGAGGTATCGCTGTGGTTCTCCTGACTGTTGGTATGATGACCTTTATTCTGAATTACACGGCTATTGGTCGAACTCAAGAGGCTAAGGCCAAAATTGTGAGGTTGGAAAGAGAAACAGGCAAAAGATTGAACGGAAAAAAACTGAATTTTAGAACGAGGCTGAAGCGGTTGGCTCGGAAAACCATCTGCTTTTCGAAGACAATTCAGATGCACGACGTTGTGATCGGATTGTTTATCAACCGTTTAAGAATTTGGTTTGGCTGTTTGAAAATCAACTATTTTGGAACACCACCCAAAAAACTACGTATTCCTTGATGGTTGCGGTTTAGAGGGACTGGGAAACCGCCATGTTCGTTTGGGTTGTCTTTTTCATCTCGGTGCTTGTGAACAGTACCACGCCGCTGGCTATCCAGTGGAGTCAACAAGGGGTTGGACTATTTCTCGCGGTTACGGTCCGCATGATGCTGGCGTTATTGATTTGTCTTGGTCTGCACCTGTTAAGCCGCACCCCCCTGCCGCGGACCCAACAGGCCATCCATACCTATCTGATTGGTGGATTGGGTTTTTTCTTTGGCGTTTCTTGTTGTTATTGGGGGTTGCAATGGATTCCATCGGGTTGGACGGCGGTATTGTTTGGACTCAGCCCCATTTTTAATGGACTGCTCGCCAGACGATTTTTATCGGAGTCCTTTGGGTGGAATCGCGGGGTTGGCTCTTTGTTGGGATTGATGGGGTTGGGGTTTATTTTCTACCAAAGTTCCCAAAATGAACTTTCCAAACTGGGGCTGGGTGTGGTCATTACCCTTGCTGCTGTGATCATCTTTTCGTTTACTTCAGTATTCATGAAGAAGGTTGGGCGCAACATCAACCCTATGGCCATTACCACGGGGTGTCTCATGGTGATGATTCCTTGTTTCTTTGCCAGTTGGTATGTGAAAGAAGGGGGGGTGCCGTTGGAAATTCCCTGGCGGAGCCTGGGGGCTATCCTGTATTTGGCGATGGTTTCGACGGTTATCGGCTTTATAGCGTTATACTATTTGTTGGGCAAAGTGGACGCGACGGTGGCGGCTCTGCCCAATCTTTTGGCACCCGCGTTGGCGGTCTGGTTGGGGGTGGTGTTTAACGGTGAAACATTGCAGTCTGGGTTTTTGTTTGGGACCGCTTTTATTCTTTTAGGTTTGAGTATTTTTCAATGGAAGTCCCCCAGGATGATGGTGTCTTGATCATGGGCTGAGAAAGAGGTTCCACAGATCACGGCTCTGGGGGGGCTACGACAGAACGGGTGCCCCTTCGGCAGGTTCGAGGGAAAACCCCTGACGCGACCATTCCATAATTCCGCCGATAAGTTCGCAGGCGGAAAATCCGTGTTCCAGAAAAATTTCCATGGCAATTTCCGTTCTGGGGCCAGATCGGCACACCAGGACAAAACGCATGAGCGGATTGAATTTTTCCGGCTTAAAAAGAAGATTGAAACAACGGCGAAAAACGCTGGTATCGCTCCTGTCTTCAAGATTATGATCGTTGGGAAACAATACGGAGCCAGGGATGATCCCTTCCCGATATTCTTCACGACACCGTATATCAAGCAACATCAATCTTTGAGGATTTCCGGCCATGACATCGTGAAGCTGTTGGGCCGAGATCATTTCGTTGAAGAGTGCTCTTTCGATGATTTCCTCGACGGTTTGTGCTGTGGAGATAGTCATAAGGCTGTGTGCCATGTCAAATGCTGTTGGACCGATGCAACAACTCCGACGGACCCGGGGGGGAGAGTCGGGACGTTTCTGTCTTAAAATAAGGGCCGTATTGGGTGTCGGTATGATTGATATGATTGGTGATCCATTCCTGGAGAAACAATTTTACCGCACCAATAGCCTGAAATTCACGTCTTTTTACTTTGATTCTCAGATCTGCCAATACGTTGATCAACTGTTGATGCTGGGCGTGATGATCGGGGAGGGTGGGGTAACCCCGTTTGGCCATCGCTTGTTCTTCCTCCTTAAAGTGAACGCGGGTATACTTTTCCAGACGCACAAAAATGCCATCCATTTGGTCCCACTCATCGGGGAACGGTGTTCGCAGACGGAACCGTGCGCTCAATCGGGTAAACTCTTCGATATAGAAGAGAAGCCGCTGATGGTCCTTGTTGAATCTCTCGACCCCGACATCGGATACCGTGAGATTGCTCATGTCAAACCCCTTGGACTGGATGCTGATGGCCATCATCAGCCTGTTGATGTTTTATCACAATGCAGCGATTTTGCAATACCCTAACACCCATACGAGAGCTGTTTATTTTCCCTTGACTGGGACTGGCCTGGATTTACCAGAACATGGTAACCTGATCGGCGTGCTGAAACAGGTAACCCATTTTCCAACTTTTTAACCAATAGGAAGACCGACTCCATGGCCGTGCTTACCGATTTGCCCCAATGGAAGGCCCTCGAAGCCCATCGTGATCAGATTGCCGACGTGACCATGCGTGAACTTTTTGATGGCGATCCGGGACGCTTTCATTCCTTTTCCTTACGTCTGGAGGAGATGATCTTCGACTACTCCAAGAACTGTGCCAACGGCGAGACGATGAAACGCCTGATGGCGTTGGCGCGGGCCTGCGATGTCGAAGGGTGGCGGGATCGCATGTTCTCTGGGGAAAAAATCAACAACACCGAAAATCGGGCCGTTTTGCATGTGGCATTGCGCCATGGTTCTGACGAGCCGATCATGGTGGATGGCAAGGATGTGATGCCGGAGGTGCGGGCTGTTCTTGAACAGATGAAGCAGTTTTGTGAAGAAGTTCATCGGGGAACTTTCCGGGGTCATACCGGAAAGCCTATGACCGATATTGTCAATATCGGCATTGGCGGTTC
Source organism: Magnetococcales bacterium (assembly GCA_015228925.1). GTDB lineage: Bacteria > Pseudomonadota > Magnetococcia > Magnetococcales > UBA8363 > UBA8363. The sequence continues at coordinate 47,396 of JADGCQ010000007.1, forward strand.
CGACTTGGGGCCGGTGATGGTCTGCGAGGCTTTGAGACCTTATGCCCATAAAGGGTTGTCGGTTCATTTTATTTCCAACGTTGACGGTACCCATGTGGCGGAGACGTTGCGCCGGTTGAATGCTGAAACGACTCTGTTTATTGTTGCCTCGAAGACATTTACCACGCAGGAGACCATCAGTAATGCCCTTTCGGCACGCTCCTGGCTGGTGGATCGGTTGGGTGAGGCGGCGGTGGCCAAACATTTTGTGGCACTTTCGACCAATGCCGACGAAGTGGGTAAGTTTGGGATCAATACCGACTACATGTTTGGTTTTTGGGATTGGGTTGGTGGACGCTACAGTCTGTGGTCGGCCATCGGTCTGCCTATTGCCTTGGCCATTGGTTTTGACAATCTGATGGCGTTACATGCGGGCGCATTTGCCATGGATCAACATTTCCGCACGGCACCTTTGGAAAAAAATATCCCGGTGATCAAAGCGATGCTGGGGATATGGAATCATAATTTTCTCGGGGCGGAAAGTTATGCGGTATTACCGTATGACCAATATTTGCATCGCCTGCCGGCATTTTTGCAGCAAGCCGACATGGAGTCCAATGGTAAAACCGTTACCAGGGATGGGGAGAAACTTTCCACCACCAGCGGTCCGATCTTGTTTGGCGAACCTGGCACCAATGGTCAACATTCGTTCTATCAACTGATGCACCAGGGGACGCGATTGGTTCCAGCCGATTTTCTCGCTGCGGTCGAGACCCACAATCCGGTTCGGGATCATCATGCGATTCTGTTGTCCAACTTTTTTGCCCAATCGGAAGCCCTGATGCGTGGAAAAACCTTGAAAGAGGCGCGGCAGGAACTTTCCGATCAAGGGTTACAAGGGGAGGAATTGGAATTTTTGAGTCGGCACAAGGTATTTCCAGGAAATCGGCCAACCAACTCCATCTTGGTGAGAATCTTTGATCCGCGCACCTTGGGGATGATTATTGCCATGTACGAACACACCATCCATGTTCAAGGGGTGGTTTGGGGGATTAATTCTTATGACCAATGGGGGGTGGAATTGGGGAAACAGTTGGCAAAAAAAATATTGCCAGAGTTGATTTCCCAGGGGACAGTGAATAGCCACGATGCTTCCACCAACGGGTTAATCAACTACTATAAGCAACTCAAAGGTCTTTGATATCTGTGTGAAAACAACCCAGGGCCAGTGAGGGGTAACCTTGCTGCTCCCTGGGCCATCTCCATAGTCTGAGTGGAAAGGGCCATGGTTTGGACCGTAACCGTTCAGACCCCCCCCTTGTTTTTTCCCCTCTCCCTTTGGGAGAGGGGCAGGGGTGAGGGAACCAGCGTTTTGATCAACAGTATTCTTGTAAAAAGGTATCGTCATAAAATCAAGTCATTAGATCGGTTCCTCAAGGATCGCGACGGACCTTTGAATGATGGAGTTTCCGTTTGCCCTCACCCCGGCCCTCTCCCGGAGGGAGAGGGGGTCTGAACGGTTACTTTGGACCTTGCGTATTCAATGATCAGGAATAAAAAAATGGGACGTATGGATTGGGTACGGATTGATTCTATCATTGTGGCTTTGTTGATTGGTATCATTGTGCCGCGCTTCGGAGAGGCGATAGAACTCAACATTTTATTTAGTGCCTATACGCCACCCTACGTTTTTCAAGATAAAAATGAGAAAGGTGATGGCATTGTGGTGGAGATTGTCCGCGAGTCCCTGGACGGACAGGGATATAAGATCCATCCTGTTTATCTCCCGATTGGCCGAAGTTTTAAAATGTTTTCGGAAGAACAGGTTGATGGGACGACGATTATTCAGGAAAGTTCGGGATTGGATGCCAATTATTCCGATTATTTTATGCAATACCATAATTTTGCAATTACCCGGACGGACAGAAACATCGCAATCCATAGTATGGAAGATCTTCTTGGAAAAGATATCATCGCATTCCAACAGGCGGACAAATATTTGGGGCCAAAATTTGGTGTGATCGCTGTGGGTAATCCACGGTACTCCGAGATGGACAACCAGGAACGGCAGGTTCATATGCTTTTGGCGGGGCGCACGGATATTGCCATTATGGATGAGAGCATTTTTCGGTATTACTGTCAAAAACTGGTTCGTGAGGGGAAGGTATCCCAGGAGCCAAAGGTCACGTTCCACAATATTTTTCCTCCGACGAAATATCGTGCAGCCTTTGTCGATCCGAAGGTCAGAGACGCTTTCAATGTTGGATTGGCGATGCTACGTGCGAATGGACGCTATAGGGCAATCTATGATAAATATACCCGCCTTTATTTTGATATCAAGGAATAACCTGAATGAATGATCCTGTTGGCAGGTCGCTTTCCGTCAAGCTCCTCCGCACGGTGTTTGCTATTTATTTTATGATTACTTTGTTGGTAACCGCGCTCCATGTGATTATTGAATATCAGAAAACCAAGGATGATATTTTACGAGAATTGGCAGAGGTTGCACATGCGTTTTCACAATCCTTGGAGGTAGCTCTCTGGCAGATCAATCCAGAGCAGCAGCGTTCGATTGCCACTGGAATTTTAAATTTATCGATTGTGACAGGGCTGGAAATTTCGCAAACGGATGGTCAGATATCGCGTATGGGAGAAGCGGAATTTTCTCCGAATTCGGAAACGGTGTTTTTTCACCCGTTTTCCATTAACCATGATTTTAATGGAAAAAAAACGCACCTTGCGGATGTTCGATTTTACAGCGACCAGTCGGTCGTGATTAGCCGTGTGAAAACGGGATTCATCATGATCTTGTTGAATGCGGTCATTAAGTGTCTGGCATTGTGGTTTCTCTTTTTATGGGCATTTCGCCGCCTTTTGAACCGGCCATTGTCCGATTTTGTGTCGCAGATGCTCAAAATCAATATAAATAATATTGGCAATCAAAGAATTCATCTCGGTATTGGGGAAGACAATGAGTTACGACGTATGGAAGGTTCTTTTAATACCATGCTGGATACCATTGAGGAGGGACGTGCTAATCTGGTTGCTTTACAGGCCGGAACACAAAAATATTTGGAAGAGACCGTGGAAGAACGGACTCAAAGTCTTGAAGTTGAAGTGGCGTTTAGAAAACGGATGGGAGAAGATTTGAGGAACAGCCAAAACCTCCTTTTGGCTATTTTGGAATCGACGAGGGATGCCGTATTGGCGGTTCATGGAGACGGCGGTATCAGTCATTATAACAATCGATTTTTGGAATTGTGGAAAATCCCAAAAGAGGCCATGAAACCCCCATGCCGGGATAAAATTTTATTAGAGATGGTTTGTGATCAACTGCAAGATCCGCAACAGTTTTTGTCCAAGATTCGGGAATTATATGATTCTGTGGAAGAAAGTTTGGATGTGCTACATTTTAAGGATGGTCGTGTTTTTGAAAGATTTTCGCTTCCACTCAGCCATGACGATGGCAATAACGGGCGCGTATGGTGTTTTAGTGATGTCACCGAACGCAAGCGTTTTGAGGAAAGTTTGAGCCAGGCCAAGCGGGAAGCGGAGGGGGCCAACCAAGCGAAGAGCGAATTTTTGTCGGTGATGTCGCATGAGATTCGTACACCGATGAATGCCATTCTGGGGATGGGTGAGCTTCTGAAAGAGACCCAACTGACCGAAACACAGGGTTTATACGTCAAATTATTGAATCATTCTGGCGAGGCACTGCTATCTTTAATTAATGATATTCTTGACTTATCCAAGATTGAGTCCGGCCAGCTCAGGCTGGAAAAAGTAACTTTTGATTTATGGCAAATGGTTCATGGGGTGATGGATGTGTTTCAGTTTACCGCCATGGATATGGGCGTGATGCTCCGCCATCACATCGGCGCAGATGTTGTGCAATGGGTGGAAGGGGATCCGATTCGCATTCGACAGATTCTCATGAATTTGGTGAGTAATGCCATCAAATTTGCCAGCAAAGGGGAGGTTTTTGTCCATGTGACGCACGGTCCCAATCCTATGATTTCTATGGCGGTGCAGGATAATGGCCCCGGTATTCCATTGGAAAAGCAGGAAGAAGTGTTCAAGCCGTTTACACAGGCCGATTCAAGCACCACACGCAAGCATGGTGGCACGGGGTTGGGTTTGACGATTTGTAGACGATTAGCCGATCTCATGGGGGGGCAGATTGATTTGGAGAGTGTCCCTGGCCAGGGTTGTACGTTTACCGTGATGATTCCGCTGCCCGCCGTCGAAATACGTCGTGATACCCAGGGCACTGGTGATGCAGACCATGCGGAAGATATCTTGGGTGGGCAACAGGGTGCGTTGGTGAAACAGGGTTATGAGATACTCCTTGTGGAAGATACCCCAGAAAATCGGATTGTTGTGGAATCTTTTCTCCGTTCTGTCACCAAGCGGTTGGTACAGGCGGAAAATGGGGCTGAAGCGGTAAAGATTTTCAGGAAGGATCGGTTTGATCTTGTATTAATGGATATTGAGATGCCGGTGATGGATGGTTACCAAGCCATACAGGAGATCCGTGCATGGGAGCTGGAGGGGGATAGGCATCCAACCCCCATTATCGCTTTGACCGCGCACGCCTTGTCTGAGGAGTCCAAAAAAATCCAATCCGCCGGGTTTGATTTTCATTTGACCAAACCGATTCGGAAACAAAAATTGTTGGATACCATTCGTCACGTAACCCACGAAAACAGATAATTGTCGGGCATCCCGATAAATGATGATTCTCAGTGATTGTGCGGGGATATGTCAGATTTTGGTAATATCGATTGATTCCTGTTGTCAGTATAGTGATTTTGGTGTAGATTTTGCGGACGGATGTAGTCGGCAGCCGTTGATGGGGGTAGACACCATTGCCAAGATTTTTCCTTTCCGCCATAAAGAGATGTGATCATGAATGGATACATCGTATTTTCAGACCTTAAAGGCTTCTCGAAACTGAATGAGTTTCAACTCCGCCTGTATTATCAGAAGTTTCTCCCCGCATTGTCCGCCAAAGTAGAGCCATGGCTTGAAAAAGCCAAGGTTTTCAATACCTGGGGGGACGGTTTGGTCGCCATCTTTGAGGATGGTGTCAGCACGGTAAATTATTTGATTAATTATCAGGAATTTATGTTAATGTTTGACTTTGTTGGCCATGGAATACCACGTTTGGTTCCCAGAATTGGTGCCCACTTTGGGGATCTTGATTATTACGATGATCCGTTGATCCATCGTACCAACGCCGTAGGCTTGCATATTCATACCGCTGCTCGGATCGAACCCATCACCCGCCCAGGAGAAATTTTTGTTACCGAACCTTTCAAAGACGCCATAGAACAATTACCTGTGGCACCTGGGGGGATTGGTTTTGATTCTTTGGGACAATTTCCCCTGGCCAAAGGTTTTGGCAGGATGGATCTCTACCGTTTGCGAAAAGCCAATGAAAAATCACTCGATATTGATCGGATTCTCACACAAAACATTGCCAATGATCTTCCCGAACCTGAGAAAATGAGTTTGGATGAGGAGCATTATTTGGCACGTTTCAAGAAAGCCCCCAACGTGGCAACATTCGCCGAATGGGTCGATCAGCAACGACAAGGTATTGCTCAAAATTTTTCTGGAGAATATTTGTTGGAGGTTGGCCAACTGTGCCTTAATTTTGGTTGCTATGCGACAGCTTTGGAATTGATTGACAAACTGGAGTCTTGGCAGCTTCCGGCCAGTGGTGCGTTGCTCTACCCTTATCGAACCGATGCCAGGTTGTTGAAGTTAAAGGCTAATTGCCTCACAAGAGTTGGCAGATACAATGATGCGGCTAACATTGTTTATGGTTTGTGGCAGAGGTATCCTGGTGATTCAGATATTTTGTCCATGCTGGCCGGTCAGTATAAACGGCACGCCTTGTTTGGGGATGGTCATGCCACCGATGGATCAGAGACCATTGACCCGGGTAAAATCAACGGTGAACTTCTTACCCGTGCGCGTGACTTGTATATTGAGGCATTTCGTCGTGATATGGGGAGTTATTATGCCGCCATCAACGTGGCCTATCTTTATCGGATACTCCGGGGGTTTCAGGAAGGGCGCGGGATCAAACTTGCCCAACACATCATTGGTACATGGGAGAAACAAAAGGGGGAAAATTGGTGGGTTGCCTGTACCCTCGCCGAGGCGGAGGTGATCCAAAATGACTATGAAAAAGCTTCGGAGCGACTTCGTTATGCGGTGATGACCCATCATCCTACGGTTTTTGAGTTGGATGCCACGAGAACCCAATTGCGTATCTATGGGCAATTGATTGGTGCGGTGCGAGAGATCGAAACTGTCATTGAATCATCCTGTAAGGTTTAAGTGTCTTATTGTATGAATGCCGATACTGGCTGACAAATATCTCCATTTCCGATAGGGAAAGAACAAAGCGTGGAAGAAACGATTCAATGTTTACCGGGTGAAATGGTGCAGATCATAAAATCTGACCCGGATGTGGTCGATTTTCCCCCTGCGCTTGTTATTCTTGAGGACAATGCCCTTGTCAGCATATTTGAACTGCTTCCTGGTAAAACAATAATTGGTCGGAGTGATAGCTGCGCCATTATGATATTATGTGCCCAAGCCTCCAGAAACCATTGTCTTCTGACTGTTTCGGAAGACTTGGATCGTGTGGTGGTTGAAGACCTTTCATCCAAAAATGGGACGTGGCTCAACTTGGTTCGCATTCAGCGTCCAGAAGCCCTTCAGCAAGGTGACACTTTGCATGTCGGAACTGTGGCCATGCGGTTTTTGCCCAAGAATGATCCCGATCATGTCCTCTATCAACAACTTTCAAAATTTCATAAATTGGACCCCTCTACGGCATGTATTGGTAGGACTTTGTTTAACGATCTGGTGGAAAAGCAGATTAGGATCGCGGCTCGTAACGGTACTGGGTTTGCAATTTTGTACCTCCAGATGGAGCATATCGATTGCGTCGTTACAGGTCGGGATATTAATGTTCGTGAAACAATCATGAAGACGGCTATCTACATGATTCGTAATTCTGGATTGCGGGATGGGGATGCTGTCTTTCGCTACAGCCCCAATGCTTTCGCAATACTGATTCCCAAAATAGACACCGCTTTGGCCGAAAGAATTTGCCAGAGATATGCAGATATTATTCGGAGTCACGAATTTAATTATGGTGATCGAGTTTCATCGGGAGTTATCTCTACGGCATTCGCCAACTATTCTTATGAACATGCCAATGCCGAACGTGAAGCGCACAAAGATGTTTTCTTAAGTTATTCTCGTGAGGATATAGATTCTGTAAGTGCTTTACTAAACACCTTGGACGATATTTGCGTATCTCTTTGGGTTGACCGTTTGGACATGAAAGGGGGGGATATTTTTGCGGGTCGAATCGCCCAGGCGATCAATCATTGCAAGGTTGTCATCGTCGCCTTGACACCCAATGCGGTAAAATCCCAGTATGTCTATAAAGAACTCGCCTTGGCTGTGGACACGGATAAGCCCATTATTCCCATACGGTTTGGGAAATTTCCGTTGTCGGATAACTTTAGACTTCTTCTGGCGGGTATTCATGAAATACATATGGTCCAGGATGATCCTGGTGTCTATGATCACCTTATCCGGCGACTGAAAGAATTGGGTGTTGCTACTCTCGACGCAGAAGCCATTGCCAAAGAGCGAGACCAATTGATCGAGCAATTGCATGGAGCCATAGAAAACTGTACGACGGTTGGTTTCGGCAAGGGCTGACGCGACTTTTTTCGCAGGGGGGCTTCATAGACCCGAATCTATAGACCCGAATCACCCATATTTTTACTACAATAGACTTCGGAATCAGTTGTTGGTAGCCCCCCTTGAGGGGGGAGGGAGTAGCTCGTCATGACCTTGGGGATGGGACAGGTGATCCCCGCACGACGACACACTTGGGCCAAATGGGGGTGATAGTGGGGTATGCGGAGTACGGCGATCCCCTTCTTGAGCGCAAGGTCTGATGCATATCCCAATAAAGGCAAAAGATTTTTATCATCCGGTGAATCGGCCCATACATCGAGTGCCAGATAGCTTTCCCCATCGGGCCAGTGATGGGTGGGCTGTTTCGTGAATAAACCAAACGCAACCAGTTCGCCATTTTTTTGATGAACCAACAGATCGCAGGGGAGGCGATTGGGATTCTTCTGAAGATACCACTTCAGATCCAAAGATCCGCGCACATTGGTCCATGGAAAGCGTTTGTGGGTGCGCTGCCATAGCCGGTCGAATTCTGGTCCGATGATTGTAGTTTGGAATAATTCTCCTTGATTCTCGGAAATTTTCTTAAAATATTGTTGTTGGCGAACATATTGGATCAAGGATAAAATGACTTGCATCCATGGTGTTCTGGATTGAACGTTGGGCCACCAGTTGACATGGATTCGGGCAATATCCTTGATGCGTTGCCAAACCGAACCGCCGGCACGGGGACGGATGATGACGCTTTCTGTGGTAACTCCGTGGGAAAAATGGGTGAAGGGGACACGGTTTAACAGAGCCTCCACATCTTTGGTCGGTGTCGTATTCAGCAGGGGGTACCCTTGGGCGTATTCCATGAGGGCCAGAAATAGTTTCATGCTGTGTTGGCGCAGTGCCGTGTGTACACGCCAGCAGGACATGTTGGCGGCGACTCTTTCTTCGGAGTTCCATACGATCCGTGATGGAATCAAGGCAAACATGCCACCTATTTTTCCATCGGCTTCCAGCAGACACCCCCTGGGGAAATCGGGGGAAAAGGCGTGGTTTTCTTCCCACCAGAAATCAAATCGTTGCTGCCAAAACGACACCGGACGGGTTTCGTCTGGGAAATGGGCGCAAAACTCCGCGAGTGCAGGGATATCCGCAGCGGTGATAGACCGTAATAAAACCTGTTTGTCGGCTATGTTCACTTGCGCCACCTATTTGGGATTGTCACGGGGAGAAAGCTTTGATATGTGGTATAACAAAGGCACTTTATACCGATGAGGCATCATTCGTCTAATGTTTGGCACGATTGAGACCAGGGTATCGATCTTCCGCACTTATTGAGGGTACGCCGGCATGGAAAATGACTTGACCTACCGCGGAAAAAGACAATGGGAACGGCAGGAATACCAAGCCAGAATGACCCTGGAGCTTACGGATGGCAACGTCATGTATGGCAATACCCTGGATGTCAGTCTGGGGGGTGTTTTCCTGTTAACCGATGTTCCGCCGGGAAATATAGCCTTGGGGACGCCAGGAAAACTTTTTGTCAAGGTTGTTCACCATAATATTGCTTTTCCGTGTCGTGTGGTTCGGAGAGATCATCAAGGCGTGGGTGTCAATTTTATGGCCAACCATTCCGAATTCGGGATGCTCATCAGCCATGATATGACGCTGGGCCTCATTACCCGCACCAATCATGCGTTTGCCCAATCGATGGATTTGGAAACGACGCTGCAAACCAGTGTTTCTCATATTAAAAATTATATGCAGGCAGAAGCGGCCTCTTTGTTTCTTTTGGAGAATGATCGTGCTGGCATCGTTTGTCGGGCCTACACGGGTCCGGTCAATATTCTGGGTACGCGACTCATGGTGGGCGAGGGGATCGTCGGTCGCACCATTGCCCAGGGGAAATCCGAGATGGTCCATTATCCCAGAAGCGATGCGGGGTTTGCCCATCATATCGATCTTGCGACAGGATTTATCACCGAATCCCTCCTGTGTGCCCCCCTGATCGTCGGTGATCAAACCATTGGTGCCATGGAGGTGTTGAACAAGCGGGGTTCCGGTTCCTTTTCCGATCATGATCTGATCGCCTTGGAGGCATTGGCATCCATTTCCGCCCTGGCGATTCACAATGCGATGGAGATGGCAAAACGGTTGGCAGCCGAGTCGGCCAGTCATGCCAAAGGCGAATTTCTTGCCAACATGAGCCATGAAATTCGCACCCCTTTGAATGCGATTATCGGTCTCACCTATCTGTGCCTGCAAACCGACTTGAAAGAACAGCAGAGAGATTATTTGAACAAGGTCAATCTGAGTGCCAATAATCTTTTGGTATTGATCAATGATATCCTCGATTTCTCCAAGATTGAGGCGGGAAAACTTTCTATGGAAAGGGTGCCGTTCTCTTTGGATGAAGTTTTTGAGGGGATTGTTGCGGTTTTGGGGGTTAAAAGTCAGGAAAAAGGGCTGGAATTATTGGTTGACGCCAATGTAGAGATTCCCTATCGTTTGTTGGGAGACCCCCTGCGGTTGGGACAGATCCTTACCAATCTGGCAGGCAATGCCGTCAAATTTACCTGTGAGGGTGAAGTTTCCATCCGCGTCTCCATCCTGGATGAAAACGTCAATAGCTTGTTGTTGCAGTTCAGTATCCAGGACACCGGCATTGGCATGTCATCGGAGCAAATGGCCAATCTGTTTACTGTTTTCTCTCAGGGAGATTCGTCAACCACCCGGAAATATGGTGGGACCGGGTTGGGACTTGCCATCAGCAAGCGGTTGGTGGAATTGATGGGGGGCAGCATACATGTCCAGAGTGAAGTGGGGGTCGGAAGTCGTTTTATTTTTACCTCCCGGTTTGAGAAGACGAACCTGCCGATCATGCCTCTGTTGGCTCCAACGTCCGATTTTAAAGATTTGTCAGTCCTGATTCTTGATGATAACGCCAGTGCCCGTCGGATTATGGAAGATCACTGCGCGGCGTTTCATTGGCACTGCATCAGCGTTGGAAGTGGACAGGAAGCTTTGGACATTCTCAAACGGTCCCACCAGGATGGTCCAACGGTGAATTTGATGTTGTTGGATTGGAAAATGCCCAATCTCAACGGCATCGAAGTGGCTACCCAGGTGCGAGAATGTCTTGCACCGGAAAAAATGCCCAAAATAATCATGACAACCGCTTATGACCGTAGTGAAATGATGGTGGATGGTGAATACGCGCATTTGATCGATGGTTTTTTGACAAAGCCGGTTCAAAGGAGGGGACTCTTTGAACATGTCATGGCTGTCTTTAACCGGAATACCGAAAGCATGGGCGATCATGGTGCGGTCAAGTCGAAACCACGGCCTGACCTTTCCGGGGTAAGAGTTTTGTTGGCGGAGGACAATGAGATCAATCAACAGGTCGCCAAAGAATTGCTGGAAAAGATTGGCATTCGGGTTATCATCGCCCAGAATGGGGCCGAGGCGGTGGTCTTGGCCCGTGAAGAGACGTTTGATGCCATTTTGATGGATGTGCAAATGCCTGTTTTGGATGGTTATGGTGCGACGCGGCAAATACGTGCCCTGGAAAATTCCCAGCGATTGCCGATCATTGCCATGACCGCCAACGCCATGGCGGGTGATCGGGAGAAGTGTTTGGAAACAGGGATGAATGATCATGTGGCCAAACCCGTTGTCCCCGACGAACTGTATGCGACGTTAAGTCAATGGATTGGCCGGTCTGCTTTCGATGTTCCTGATGCGTGTGCTTCCCCTCTGGTGGAGATTCCTCCTATCCCTGGGATTGACCTGGATGTTGGGAGTCGGCATGTGGGTGGTGATCGGGTTCTTTTGCGGGATGTTTTATTAAAATTTGCAAGAAACCGAGATCGTGCGCATTATCGATTGCCTACATTTCTGGCCGATAACGATTTGGAGGGTTTATCCCGGGCGGCACATACGCTCAAGGGGATCAGTGCCACTTTGGGAGCGATCCGGGTGTCTACCCTAGCGGCCAGGATCGAGCGTGAGGCCAAGGCTGGAAAAGACCTGGACGATCTGAGAGAGCCGGTCGTGGAGTTGGCTCTGGAATTGGATTGCGTTATTGCAGGAATCGAAGCGGCGTTGCGTCCCGATGTTCCGGTTTCATCCTGTCCGACGCATCCAAATGATGAGAAAAACTTGGAAGTCCTGGCAGTTTCTATTCGCAAGGCGGTTGAATTGCTTGTCAATTACGATTCGGATGTGGAATATGTTGTGGAGGAACTTGCCCCTTGGGTGCAGCATGGTCCCCGAAGGGAGCGGTTTGTTTTGATCGAAAAGGCATTGGATCATTACGACTTTGAATCAGCTCTGGCCATCTTTCGCCAATGGGCATTGGCGGAAAATATTGAACTGGAATCTTTATGAATAAAAGCTTGGCAGGTCATGCCGCAAAAAAAACCGTACTGATTGTCGATGATGTACCGGAAAATTTGTATGTATTACAGCGGATACTTGCGGTTCACTATCGGGTGCAGATAGCGACCAACGGACGCACGGCTATCAAGATCGCCCTATCGCCATCGCAACCTGATTTAATCTTGCTGGATGTCATGATGCCGGAGTTGGACGGTTATGAAACCTGCCAACTTTTAAAGCAACAGGAGCGTACCCGAGACATTCCCCTTCTGTTTGTGACGGCCAAATCGGAAGTGGAAGATGAAACCAAGGGTTTTGAACTGGGGGCGGCTGATTATCTGGTCAAACCCATCAGCCCCCCTGTGGTGCTGTCCAGAGTCAAGACCCATCTGGCCATGCATGACCAAAGAAAGCTTTTGGCGGATCAGGTGGCGACCCGGACTGCACAATTGCAGGCACGTAATCAGGAGTTGGAGGAGACCCATCAGGAGGTGATCCGCCAGTTGGGCCGTGCGTCGGAATATCGTGACAATGAGACCGGATTGCATATTGTACGGATGAGCCGTTACGTTCGGATGCTGGCGTTAAAATCGGGATTGAGTGAACCTGAAGCGGATCAAATGATGCAAGCGGCTCCGATGCACGACCTGGGGAAGATTGGCATTCCTGATCACATTCTTTTAAAACCCGGAAAATTGACGCCGGAGGAGTTTGCCATCATCAAAACCCATCCTGAAATTGGGTATAACATCATCGGCGATCAAAAATCGGGATTGTTGCATTTGGGGCGCACCATTGCCTTGTCGCATCATGAAAAATGGAACGGTTTGGGCTATCCGAAGGGGTTGAAAGGGGAAGAGATCCCTTTGGCAGGTCGATTGACCGCCATCGGCGATGTTTTTGACGCATTGACCTCCTCCCGGCCTTACAAGAGGGGATGGACGTTGGATGATGCCATGGGGTTGATTCTCAAGGAGTCTGGGGAACATTTCGATCCGACGTTGGTTCCGATCTTTTCCAGTCTGCGGGAAGAAGTTGCCAAGATCATGGACCAATATCAGGACAAGGATGAGGCATAGCACTTATAGAACGGGAATTCCAACCGTCCTATCTGGAAACGGGCCGCGAAATCTTTGCGTAGTCTGGGGGCGTCCTGGAGATGGTACGGGGCGTTGGATTGGATGCAGTCGATGAGGTTTTCTTTGCGAAACATAAGGCCGGACAAAGTACCCTCTTGCAGACCATTGCGGCGTTCCAGGACTTTTTCCTGGTGATCGACGGAGACGCAATCCATCGCCACCGCTTGGTAACAGCGGTTCATATCCAGGAAAATCTTCATGGTTTGGAGGCAGTTGCGATTGAGATAATCGTCCGCACTGACCAGCATGATGTAACGTCCCAAGGTGTGACGGATGGCGGTGTTTAGATCAACACGGGATACAAGGCGACAATTTTCCAGAGTGGTTAGATTTTCCAGCATGATTTTTGAGTGGTCATCGTCTGCGTTGTCCATGACCAGAATTTCCAATAGTTGGTTGATAATCCCCTCTTGATGGCTGATGCTGCGAACGCACCTTTCCACCCAACGTTTGTGATGGGAACAGGTGACGATCACGGAAATATCCGGTAGGTAGCTTTTTGCCGCCATTGTTTTCTTTCCCTCGTGTTCATGACACATTGTTTGGCCATGATACACCATCACGCCCAAAATCCTGAAGAATGATTTTGTCCCAAAAAAATCTTTCATGATCTGGCATCGCCGGTGAGGAAACAGGGATGGGATTGAAAAACCATTGCCTTGGACATGGATTATCGTTACCATGGGTGGGACTGGTGCGGGAATATGGCATTTCCGTGCGTGTCAGGCCCGCGCTGTTTGTCGTTGATCCGCTGTTTGCGTGGGTTGTTTTTGTGTCGGTTCTTCAGGAACCATCCCGTCGCAAAGGATCGGTGGAAACATTCGTCCCATTTTATCGCCGCCGTGCCCGAAAGCCGTTCTCTCACATTGCCAACCCCTGGTATCCCGTGGTCGTCGGACGTTTCTTTGCGCCATTATAAAGGAAAGCTCAAGTCGTCATGAAGGTTAACTATTCACATTTACATTTATGCAAAACATGTCATGGAACAGGGCTGATTGCCCCGCCAACAGGTACCCGTGCTTCCTTTTTTCCATGTGATCGTTGCATGGGAAAGGGGACAATCAACGAAGACGATATTGTGAGTCAGGTCGTCGAAGCCATGCGGCCCTTGGTCATGAAAGGGTGCAAGTGTACCGAATCGCAAAAGAAAAAAGGGACAAAATCGGTTCATTGCACCGTCCATAATCTGGACCTTGAAGCCATGGCCCAGGCGGCGATTCTGGTGGCGGCGCGCTACGATTGAAGACGACGCCGTTTGGGACGATGGCAGGCCGTTCCTGGTGAGGTCATCGGTCGGCGATGATGGTGCAGACGATGGTTCGTACCCTGCGTGGTCCGTCAAATTCGCAAAAGAAAATATTTTGCCATTGCGATAATCCCAACTGCCCATCGATCAAAGGGATGGTCTGGGAGGGGCCTACCAGCCCCGCTTTCAGATGAGCGTCGCCATTGCCATCCTGGCGATCATGAAGCCACCCCCCTCTGGGGATGACTTTTTGCAGTAGGTGGATCACATCCTTCTGCACGGAGTCATCCCAATTTTCCTGGATCATGATGGCCCCTGTGGCACCCTGGGCGTAGACGGAAACCAAACCGTTGTGAATGCCACTTTCGCGGACAACTTGGTGAACGGATTGGGTGATATCCACCAATTCTTCACGTTGCCGTGTGGAAATAGTGATCAAATCGCGCATGAGAGAAATTCCCAGTAAAGAAGGTTATCCGTTGTGTCCCATGATTCGGGTTCAACGTCTTCCAAATAATTTTTCAATGTCCGGTAGTGACAAGGTGATATGGGTTGGTCGTCCATGGCCGCATTGGCCGGAGCGCATGGTTGTTTCAATCTGACGCAACAGGGCGTTCATCTCCGGCACCTGGAGTCGGCGATTGGCGCGGATTGAACCATGACAGGCCATGGTGGTCAAAATCTCATTTCTTTGATGATCCAAGGCTTCGCTAGCACCAAACCGTTCCAAATCCTGGATAATGTCCATCACCAGATTACGTATGCTGATCTCTCCCAAGATGGCGGGTAATTCGCGCACGGCAAAGGCGTTTTCTCCAAAGGAGTCGAGGACAATCCCTAGTTTTTCCAGGGTCTTGGCATGACGTTTGACGAGTTGTGCCTCTCCAGACGAAACGTGCAAAATTTCTGGAATCAACAGCATCTGACGTTCAGGAACATTCCCGGCGGCAAAGATTTCTTTCAAACGTTCATAAACGATCCGTTCGTGGGCCGCATGTTGATCCACAAGGACCAGCCCTTCCTGAGTTTGGGCGAGGATGTAGGTGCCATGAATCTGGGCCACCGCCTCCCCAAGGGGAAATGATTTGGCAAATGAGGGGAGAGGCTCTTGGATTCTGGGTGCGGCGGGGATGGTTTCCAGATTGAATGCCCGTTGGCTTGGAACCGAAGCGACGGGCGGTTTGCTGGCCGGGGCGGGGGGAGACCATTGGACCGGTTTGGAGGCCGAAGGGGGGAGGGTCACCTCGGTGATTGGGCGTTCCTCTGGGAAAGGGGTGGCGGGAAGGTTGGGGAGGTTGACATAGGTTCCCACGAGACTGGTGGTATGGTGGTCTTCCAGTGCCCTACCCAGCGTTCGGCGGATGATGGCGTGGATGTGGTTGCTGTTATGGAAACGGATTTCCTGTTTGGTGGGGTGGACGTTGACATCCAAATCGCCTGGGTCCAATTCGATGAAGAGTGCCAGGGTTGGAAACCGATCCCGGGGGATGGTGTCCCGATAGGCTTCGCGGGCGGCGTGGCTGATCACCTTGTCACGGACATGGCGGCCATTGACAAAAAAATACATGGCCAAACCGTTGCTGCGATGCAGATTGGGAAGACCCATCCAACCCGATACGTGTACCCCCTCTTGTTCTCCCTCAAATTGGATGCAATGTTCGGAAAAGTCGTTCCCCATGATCCGGTCAAGCCGTTGTCGTGTCGCCCATTCATCTTCCCCTTCGCGGATGTGGAAAAGTTCTCGGCCATCGATGATCATGCGAAAGGCGATGTGGGGATTGGCCAAGGCACATTTTTGGACGGTATCGGATATGTGTGCCGCTTCGGTTTTTTCGGCTCGGAGAAATTTAAGCCGGGCTGGGGTGTTGAAAAACAAATTGCGGACGCTGATGCGGGTTCCTGGGGACATGACCAAGCTGGAGGTTTCCACATTTTTTCCACCATGGGTGCGAATACGGATCCCTTCTGCGGCATCTTGGGTTCGGGTTTCCAAATCCATGTGGGAGACCGACGCGATGGAGGGGAGGGCCTCACCACGAAAACCCAGGGTACGAATGTTGAAAAGGTCTTCCACCCGAGAGATTTTTGAGGTGGCGTGGCGTAACAGGGCCAATGGGGCATCGGCTGCCGTCATGCCATGACCGTTATCGGAAACCTTGATCAACCGTTTACCACCCTGATCGATCTCCACTTCAATGCGGGTGGCTCCGGCGTCGATGCTGTTTTCCACCAACTCCTTGACCACCGAAGCGGGGCGTTCCACCACTTCACCGGCGGCAATCTGGTTGGCAAGAATTTCGGGAAGAACCTGGACGGCAGCGTGTTGGGACATGATGATATGGGGACTGTTCCGAGAGAATGTTGGGATAACGGGTTCGTAGGACAGTCTACACGTTTCTGGTCATGTGGGTCGAGTTGCTATTTTCCTATTGATTTTTTCATGGAATATACACAGAATTCTTCGGACGTGTGTAAATGATTATAAACATCTAACAGATCTTCGCGGGGGAACATTGATGCAAAGTCAATCGCAAATGTCTTCTGATTTTTATGAATTAAAAAAAAGACTGAAAGATGTTGGGGTTGCAAAATTTAATTCTGATCATGAAAGATTGGTCAGAATTATTTCCAGCTTCAATGACGTTGTGGACAAGCTTAAGAAAAGAAGGCCGGAGCCGGCGGATTGGGAGGAAATAGAGAAGATTTTCGCTGAGCTTAAGAGTTATACGGTGAGGCATTTTAGTGCCGAAGAGGCGTTATTTGAAAAACACGCCTACAAAAATAAAAATGAACATGTTCGGGAGCATCACCAACTGATACACCGTTTGGATGAGTTGGAGGGGAGGATATCAGAAAAGCAAATTTCTTACGCAGTTGATCTTCAGTTTTTTTTAATGGACTGGCTCTTTAACCATATCAATCGCCATGATATGAAATATAAAGATTTTTTCAATGCGCATGGTGTCTCATGAGTGTCGGGTGACTAAGGTTGAGTGGGTTGGATGACTGGGGTGCTGTCAGGGGTCATGCGGTGGCATAGATCCGCCATGGCCGCCTCGGACAAGTCTCGTCCCGGTTTGAGGAATCCGCCAGTTTTTTGCATGATGTCGGAGGAGATGCCAAACTGGGACAGCGTGGTGGGCGGTGGGCTGAGACCATACTCGATGCCGAACAATCCGACGATGAGCATGGCACTCCACAGGATCATGGCCAACCCCATGGTGATGATGCGATACAGGCCGTAGAGGCTCATGGCCCCGCCCAGTATCAAAAATGTCCAGGGGAGGATGTCGGCGTGGAGTTCCATGGGGATCGCTTTCTTTAAGTTGGTGGTTCGGGCAGATTACATGCCGACAGTGGGCCGTGGGCGATGATGGTCTGGATGGTCTCTTCGGCGCGTCGCAGACTTTGGTGGTTCTCATGGTTTTGTTGTTTCAATTTTCCCACAAGATCACTGTCGTCAAGGTTGGGTTGATTGTTCGTGATGGCTGCGAATAAAACACCCGCTTCGTCCATGCTCCTTTGCAGCAATTGTACCGTTTTTTGCGCCTGCTGGATTTGGTACACCTTGAGTGCGCCCAAATCTTTTTTGCCGCGCAGCATGTCTTGAGAACGCCGGTCGAGGAAATGTTGCTGGGCATGGAACAGGCGTTCCGATAGAACCTGGTCCATGGCCTCGGTCACCGGTCCGATTGCGGCGAAGGCTTCTTTGTATTGGCGTATTTTGCGCCCCGTTCGGGTCAGGTCATCCGACTCGGCGATGGCCTCGGTTTCACGGACAAGATATTCCTTATCATGCCAGTTTTTTAACTGTTCCTGAGTCATGGACATGGCTTTCTTTTGCTGTGGATGGTGGCAACGAGAGGGTATTTTGTCACACTGTGGCCAAAGAAGGAAAGTTGCAATGCGAAAAATCAGCCTCGGCGTTTGTGCTATTCATTTTACACGAGACATAATCATCTGGCGGCTGTTTGGGATTCTCAGGGGTTTCTGTTCTTCAATACGTCCCTCTACCAATATTGCACAATATTTTTAATAATGTCGCCCGTTCCTCCGGTCTGATGGCCTTTGCAAGCTTTTCTCTAGCCAGGAAGTTTTCCAAAGCCAGAGACATTTGAAAGATCATGTCTGGTGTGAGGATATCCGGTGTCGGAGCGTCTTCCTCAAAAGCATGATCTGAATTGCGGAGCATGGATCCCTCACCGGTCAGGATCCAATGTATATCAAAACCGAGTTTTGCCAGTTTTTGAAGTGTTTCCGTTCCTGGTAAACTTTTTCCAAGTTCGTACTGCTGCCATGTGCTAACGCCGAGTCCCAGTTTATCTGACATTATTTTCTGTGTTACACCCAAATAAGAGCGCACACGTTTCATCCGGTCAATCATCGCGCAGAACTTCCCGTCCCAGGTTCCATGTTTTTCCAGAACCTGGGAAACCCACTGGTTTGAGTTGAATTTATATTGTAAATACGGCACTATAGAAAGATCGTGTGGCAAAGATGTCTAAATTTCCGTATACGCTCTTTTTTATGTTGACAATGCGCTATTTAGTATGTTCTTATAAGCCTTGTCATCGTAATGCAATATGAAAGACAAGACGGTTACCAAACACCCAACAAGTCCAGACGAAGACGGCCAAGGGAGGACGCTCCAGCGCAAACACCAAATTCCTGCTTTGAGGGAGCGGGATGGATCGTGGCACCCCCAGCAAAGCGCATGGGCTGTTCCCTTCGTCTCGCTCCAGGACGATATGACGATAAAACAAACCGCTCCATTCCTTTTTGATTGGCAAGTGTCGCTGTTGCTTGGCCAACGAGCGCAGGATAGCACAATAACGTGGTTAGTCTTCAATATCTACCCCACGGTTTGATTCATCTAGGCTAAAAACACGGTACTGAAAGGGCTTGATCAACAGCCGAACGTGGATCACTGACCGATTATTTTTCACCCGTATGGGGTAGATAATATTAAATTGTTTGGTTGATCTTTCTGTGATTTTTCTGCATTATGGCCCTTGTTTTTTGACTTTAGTTTGGAAGATTTGCGCGTGCTGTTGATGCTGATGGAAAGAAAAGTGATGCGGTCATTCCATGAACAATGAACAATTTCTTGCCGTTATAATTTCTTAATTTTGTTGGGCAGGCGGGGGGGTGGCTTGGGTGCTTGGTGTGTGGAGGGCGTGGGGATGGAGTGATGTCCATAAAAAATAACGAATTTATTTCCATCATGCATGGAATGGCGACAAACCCTTTGGGAGGAATGAAGCTGCCTGAGTCCGGGGATGATAAATTGGGTATCGTGGCCAGGGCGTTCAACAAGATGGCCGACTCGGTACGGGTATTGGCCCGGGGTTTGGAAGAAAAAACGGCAGAACAGGAAAGATCCACTCGGGAAATTAAAACGCTCGCACGGCATAATAACCTGATATTGCAAGCGAACAGTGAGGGTATTGATGGGGTGGGGTCGGGTGAGAAAACCACCTTCATCTTTCGATGCCGGAGCGGCCATGATCGGTTGGCAGGCCCGTGAGTTGATCGGTCAACCGCAACACGCGGTGATGCATCACACCAAGGTGGATGGATCCCCCTATCCCAGCGAGGATTGCCCGATTTGTTTGACCGCCAAGGATGGAAAACCGAGAACCACGGATCATGAGGTGTTCTGGCGCAAGGATGGATCTTCTTTTCCTGTGGAATACACCGTTACCCCTATTCTGGAAAATAATGAACTCAAAGGGTCGGTGAGATTTCCGAAGATAATCCTGAGAAAATAATTGGATGTGGAATCGGAGGGGGTGGGTTGAGATGAAAGCTGGCAGACTGATGTTTGGTAAAGATCATCCAAATGTTTCCAAAGTTTCTTCGATGCGTTCATGGAAAATCATGGTTGTTGATGATGAGCCGGATGTTCATCGCGTGACGCGGATGGTTCTCAAGGGGTTTATGTTTGATGGTCAGGGGTTGGAGATCATCAGCGGTTATTCCGGGGCTGAGGCGATATCTTTGATGCGGGACCACCCGGATACGGCGGTTATTTTGCTGGATGTGGTGATGGAGGCGGAAGATTCAGGGCTTCAGGTGGTGCGTTGGATTATCTCAATGGCGCAGGCCGATTTTTAAAAAAGGATGGTATTGCGCATCAGGGTATCGTCACCTTGGCCGGAGAGCGTATTTGTCTGGAAAGTTTTGTCATGGGTCTTGGGGGGCGGCCCATGGCTTTGAAGGAA
>JADGCQ010000080.1 GCA_015228925.1 Magnetococcales bacterium
ATGGAATCCTAACGGGAACTTATGGTTTGTGCCCCGAATCGATGCTCAAAGCCAGTCGTGACGTGGTGGCATGGCTCGCCCACCATCCCGAAGGACCGCCTGTCAAGCGGTTATTTCGCGAGTTGTTGTCGGGTGGCTTGGCCCGACTCAAGGGACCCACCCCCATTCCCGCAATGCCCGAAGATTTTGAGGAGGTCGTGAACATGTTGGCAAGATATGTCGAAAAATGGGAGAAGGACATTGAACGGAAATATGTTGAAAAATGGGAGAAGGACATTGAACATCGAGGCGAGGCGAAAATTCTGACGCGCCAGTTACAACGCCGTTTTAGCGTAATCCCCGAATGGGCCAGTGAAAAAATTGCCAAGGCCGATTCAGATTCTTTGGAGGCGTGGAGCCTCAGAATTTTTGATGCCCGATCATTGGATGACGTGTTCGAAGAGCCAAAATGAGTATGGGAATGATTCATCTTTGAGGCCCTCCCCTTGCGTGACCGGTCACGATGCCATCGGTGATCGTCGCTTAATCGTAAGTGTTTGGCCTACATGGTTTCACTGGTGTTCGTTGGCACCTTGCTCAAGGCGATAAGAATAGCTGATAAAATATGTCCTTCTCAGTTGTCATCCCCTTCAATATCGGTCAAATCCTCAACATCGGCAATTTTAGCCAAAATAGCGGTATATTTTCTTAGATCGGTTTGGAGTTCTTTCAATTCTGCTCGGAACTCAAGACATTTATCAGCGTTTTTAAAATCCCCAGCAAGGCTATTCTTATGCCACTTCTCTGTGAAAGGGCGGATGATCTGATTAAGTACAACGATGGCTATTTTTGAGAACTGAACGCAACCAGGCCCGTTGCTTTTTAAAATAGTCCGGGTGATGCCGAAGAGAGCGTAAATGCTATCGAGTGCCGTTTTCTCGTCGCCGTGGGCCGGTGAGAGATGTTGGGTCGTGATCCGGGTCAGAAGCTCGACGTATAAATCCCAAGCAGCGTCCCGGTCTGCGTCTTCGGCCTTAAACTCAACATCCAGGAAACCCAAACTTAATTTTAATTTTTCAGGCCCCCAATTTGCCAGCAGATCGCGGTATTTCATAAGTCTCCCCTCACGGATAGCCAAAATACAGGATAACAACAATTTTACTAGTCAATCATGCTTTAGAATGGCTGTCAAGGATACGAAATAGGCTTGGTTTTCTTGATTTACGCATGATCCTCTGGAGAGAATTTTGGAAATATAATAACATTAATTTAATCGATATTTTGTTCTTCTAGGAGATTTTATTTCTCTTGACCTTCAATTTAAAGCCCAAATTTGGAATTATTTCTGATTAAATTCAAAAACAAGGTCAAAAACGGAGCATGGAAACCTTTTTGTTCAAAAAAAAGAATCAAACCCCTGGGGGCAATCCCCCAGACCCCTTTTTTCTTTTCATAATTTTCTGGCCTAAACAAAGCGATTCGTGGCACAAACCATAAGTTCCCGTTAGGATTCCATCCACCATGGCAGCCGAGCAGCGAAAGCCAGAGCAGGAAATAGAAAAAGTTAAAAAAAATCGCCTTGATTGAGTCTCTGCGACACAGTTTCACTGGTATTCGTTAACTGATTCATGGTAAACCCATGGCTTTCGGGGAAACATGGGTGAGGTTTCAGAAAAAAATAGTGTGGACGATGCGCCCGACCAACAGAGGACTGACGATGAAAAAAATCTTTCAGCAAGGAATGTTTTGGATCGTGATGGTACTGATGACCTCGACGGCCCAGGCCGGTCAAACCATCGCCATCGGCGTTGCCGGTCCGTTGACCGGTGCCTACGCCGCCTTCGGTGAACAACTATGGCGCGGAGCGCAACAAGCCGCTCAAGATATCAATGCCGCCGGTGGCATCGACGGCAAAAAGATTGAACTCTTCAGTGGCGATGATGCCTGCGATCCCAAACAGGCCATGGCAGTGGCCAACCAATTGGTAGACCGCCATAGAGTTCTCGCAGTCATCGGTCATTTTTGTTCCTCCTCCACCATCCCCGCCTCCGAGGTCTATGCCGAAGCGGGTATACTGCAAATCACCCCCGCCTCCACCAATCCTATGGTCACCGAACGGGGAATCACCACCCTGCTTCGTACCTGTGGCCGCGACAATCAGCAGGGTTCGGCAGGTGCCGATTTTATCGTCAAAACACTTCAAGCCAAAACCATCGCCGTACTGCACGATAAAGATACCTACGGTCAAGGACTCGCCGACGCCATGCGTACCCAACTCCATCGTCTGGGGCTTCAAGAAGTCCTCTACGAAGGGCTGACCCGTGGCGAAAAAGATTTTAACGCCCTGGTCACCAAATTAAAATCGGTCAACGCCGATGCCGTCTACTTCGGCGGTCTGCACAATGAAGCCGGTCCCCTCGTCCGCCAAATGAAAGAACAAGGTCTTAAAGTACCCCTGGTCTCCGGCGATGGGATCGTTTCGGAAGAATTCGTCATCGCCGCCGGTGGCCCAACCTACGCCGAAGGGGTCTACATGACCTTTGGCCGCGATCCCAGAAAAATCAAAGAAGGGACCAATGTGGTAGAACGGCTGCGGCAATCGGGTTATGAACCCGAAGGATACACACTCTACTCCTATGCCACCATGCAAATCATCGCTGCCGCCATCGCCGCCACCCAGAGTACCGATGGCGCAACCCTGGCCCGTTGGCTCCATGCCCACGAGGTTCCCACCGTCATGGGTGTCAAAGGATGGGATACCAAAGGAGATCTGAAAATTTCCGATTATGTCATGTACCGCTGGGATGATAAGGGCCGCTATGCGGAAGTCCCCTGACGCCGCACCCGTGATGATTTAAACCATGGAACTCGCTATTCTGGCACAGCAAACCCTCAACGGGCTGATTCTGGGGGCAACCTATGGCCTGATCGCCATCGGCTATACCATGGTCTACGGCATCATCGGCATGATTAACTTTGCTCATGGGGAAATCTATATGGTTTCCGCCTATGTGACCGCCATTTTCCTCGCCGTCCTCCATTATTTCGGCTTGGCCAACGTTCCGTTGATGCTGCTGGCCGTTCTGCTGGCAACCATGTTCGTGACCGCCCTCTATGGCTGGTTTTTGGAACGGATCGCCTATCGACCCCTGCGCGGTTCCACCCGACTGGCCCCGCTCATCACCGCCATCGGATTATCGTTGATCCTGCAAAATTATGTCCGCTTGTCCCAGGGGGCGCGCTCCCAGGGAATACCATCGCTTTTGCAAGGATCCTTCGCCATCACCCTGGGCAACGACGAACGCCTCGTACAAATCACCTACGTCCAAACCCTCATCATCATCGTCGCCTTTCTGAGCATGGCCATCCTCACCGTCATCATGCATCACACCTCCCTGGGCCGCGCCTGCCGCGCCACCGAACAAGATCGGATCATGGCCTCTCTGCTGGGGATCGACACCGACCGGATCATCGCCACCGTCTTTGTCATCGGTGCCGCCATGGCCGCCATCGCCGGAGTCCTCGTCACACTCAACTATGGCTCCTTCGATTTCCATATCGGCTTTGTCACCGGCATCAAAGCCTTTACCGCCGCCGTCCTCGGTGGCATCGGCTCCCTGCCAGGGGCCATGCTCGGCGGGCTGGTCCTGGGCCTCTCGGAATCCTTTTTCTCAGGGTTCGTCAACGCCGATTATAAGGATGTGTTCGCTTTCTCCCTCCTGGTTTTGGTGTTGATTTTTCGTCCCAGCGGATTCTTGGGTCACCCCCAAGTGGTCAAGGTTTGACGCATGAAAACCTTCATCCTCCAACCCCTGACCACCGCCACCCTGGTCCTGATCCTGACCACCCCCATCTCCGGCTTGGTCTTGAACGGCTATGATTTCAACCTGAAATGGCAACCCCCGCTCCTTCTGGCCCTGACCGCCTTTTTCCTCCATCTGGGGCTGATGATACTGAACCGCCGCACAACCCAAAAAAAATCGGCGTCATCACAAAAAACCAGCCACCATCCTGCATGGCCCCGCCTCGCCACCATCTTGTTACCCCTGTTGGGTCTGATCCTCCCATTCCTGCTCGGCAAATATTGGCTCACCATCGCCATTCTTGCGTTGATCTATATCCTATTGGGGCTGGGTCTCAATATCGTAGTCGGTCTGGCGGGAATGTTGGATCTTGGATTTGTCGCCTTCTACGCCGTCGGTGCCTATGGTTTCGCCCTGGGACAAGAATACCTGGGATTGAGTTTTTGGGCCGCCATCCCCCTGGGGGCGGTACTCGCGGCAACCTTCGGCGTCATTCTCGGTTTTCCCGTATTGCGTATGCATGGAGACTACTTGGCCATCGTAACCCTCGGATTTGGTGAAATCATCCGACTCGTCCTCAACAACTGGATCACCTTCACCGGCGGACCCAATGGTGTCCGGGTCGATTTCCCCACCCTCTTTGGCCTTGAATTTTCTCGTCACGCCAAACAGGGTGGGACACCCCTCCATGAATTCCTCGGCATCGACTATTCCAGCAACCACCGTTATCTCTTCCTCTATCTGACCCTCTTCCTGGTGGTGCTGGCCACCATCTTCCTGATCACCCGTCTGAAACGGATGCCCCTGGGTCGCGCCTGGGAAGCCCTGCGCGAAGATGAAACCGCCTGCCGTTCCCTGGGGATCAATCATGTCACCGTCAAACTTTCAGCCTTCGCCCTGGGAGCCATGACCGGAGGAATCGGTGGCGTATTTTTTGCCGTTTCCCAAGGATTCGTCAACCCGACCTCCTTTACCTTCCACGAATCGGCACTCATCCTCGCCATCGTCGTCCTGGGCGGCTTAGGCTCTATCCCCGGTGTGATCAGTGCCGCCATCATCGTCACCGTCCTCCCAGAACTGCTGCGAGATTTTTCCGACTACCGTATCCTCATCTTTGGTTTGGCTATGGTGGGGATGATGATCTGGCGACCACAAGGATTGGTCCGCACCACACGCCCCGTCTTCCAGGGATTATGACGCCATGACCACACTGCTTCAAGTAAACCATTTAAACATGCGCTTTGGTGGTGTCGTCGCGTTGAACGATTGCAACTTCCAGGTTGAAAAAAACAGTATCACCGCCCTCATCGGACCCAACGGTGCCGGCAAAACCACCGCATTCAACTGCATTACCGGATTTTACCGCGCCAACCAAGGACAACTCCATTTTTTTCCCCCCAACCGTCCCTCGGTAAACCTCATCCAACTCCTGGGACAACCCTTCACCTGGACCGATCCCATCCATCCACGACGCACGCTCAAAAAACTGGGGTATAAACTGTTTGGCGGTCCCCATCGGATCGCCCGTGCCGGGATCGCCAGAACGTTTCAAAATGTGCGTCTCTTCAAAGAAATGACTGTGTTGGAAAATCTGCTTGTCGCCCAACACCGCCAATTGGTCGGTCATTTTTTGAGCGGCATCCTGAACGCAAAAAACTTCCGCAAAGCCGAAAATAACGCACTCGACCATGCCATGAAATGGCTCGCCTTTTTCCAGTTGACCACCGAAGCCAACCGCCTGGCCGGACAACTCCCCTATGGCCATCAACGCCGTGTGGAAATAGCCCGCGCCCTTTGCACCGATCCCATTCTGCTCTGCCTCGATGAACCTGCCGCCGGACTCAATCCCCAAGAAACCAAGGCCTTGAGCCAACTGATCCGACGTTTACAAAAAGAACTTCATCTCACCATTCTTCTGATCGAACATGACATCGGCTTGGTCATGGAGCTTTCCGATCATGTCATCGTGTTGGATTATGGCGAGGTGATCGCCCAAGGTCCGCCCGCCGCCGTTCAACAAAATCAGAAAGTTTTGGAGGCCTATCTTGGGTGAACGGACCTCTTTAGCCCAACCCCTACTCGCACTCCAAGAAGTGTCGAGTCATTATGGCCCGGTACGCGCTTTGGATCGGATATCACTGACGGTCAACGCGGGGGAAATCGTCACCTTGATCGGTGCCAACGGTGCCGGAAAATCAACCCTGCTCATGACCCTGTTTGGGAATCCTCGCGCTTCTCATGGACAAATCCTCTTCGCTGGCCAAGATATCACCCATCTCCCCACCCATCGTATTTCACCCCTGGGTCTGGCCCTGGTCCCGGAAGGACGGCGCATTTTTCCCGGCATGACGGTGCTTGAAAACATTGCGTTGGGACACACAGCCCTCGGAAACCATCGCCAGGGGCCAAGTCTTGATTTTCTCTACACCCATTTTCCCATACTGAAAGAACGCCAGCGGCAAAAAGCGGGGACACTTTCCGGCGGCGAGCAGCAAATGTTGGCCATCGCACGCGCCCTGATGAGTCAACCCAGGCTATTGCTCCTGGATGAGCCGAGTTTGGGACTCGCACCGATGATGATCCGAAAAATCTTTGCCCTGATCCGATCTCTTGTACAATCAGGCATACAATCGGGCGTACAACCGGAAACCGCCGTGTTTCTCGTAGAGCAAAATGCCCATCAAGCCCTCCAGATCGCCGATCGTGGATATGTCCTGGTCAACGGAACCATCCGGCTCACCGGCACCGGACACGACCTGCTAAACAACCCCGAAGTGAAACACGCCTACTTGGGAACACTGGTGTGAGGGGTCGGCACTTTTTCCAAGGCAGTTCGAGAAGCGGGCCGTTCAAGATTTGCGGGAGGCTCCTGTATCGTCGTCATCCGATAGACCCCAATCGCCAAAAACGTCAACACGACCATCACCGCAAACAGGCGTCCATTCCAGACCGTCGGCCAACGGATTGGAAGTTTTTTTTCGGCCCCCACATCATCAATCGGGTAGAAATACCGCCACAACAAACGGCCTCCAACGACCAATGCCGTCAGCACCACACCCCCCAAGATTGCCACGAAGATCACTTTCACCGGCGTTCCCCTCCCAAAAGAAATCCGACGAATGCCGTGATAATCCGCGCGGACGCACCCCAAATCACCTCAGGGCCATACCGATAACTTTCTGGGGCATTCCGCCCTTCCGCCAGAAAAAAATCCAAAGGAATTCGCAGCACCTCGGCAACCTCGCGTGGTTCGGGTTGAACATCCATTTTTTCCGGCATCATCCCGACAAAAGGATAAATAATAAAACCTGTTGCAAACGTCAACACGGGCGGCAACGCACCCAGAATACGCATAGGACGCGCCTGAGAACCCAACTCTTCCACCGTCTCCCGTAACGCCGTATGCAGGACCGTGGCATCGGAGGGATCTCGACGCCCCCCTGGAAAGGCAATCTGTCCCTTATGATAGCGCACTTCGTTGGAGCGGCGGATCAAAAGCACCTGGCACCCCGGTTCTGAAACCGTCGCTGGAAAAATTAAAGGGACCAGGACCGAGGAGACCGCCTCATGACCCGCACGGCCATCGATTTCCGGCTCCAAACCGTGTAGCCTTGGAATACATTGTGTGATGAAATCGGGAGTCACCATCACATCGCCGCCCCATTCATGACCAGAAAGGAGGAAGTAACACCATGCACGCCGCACACCCCATTGTCGTTGAACTGCCGGAAGGGATTCACCGCATTTGTCACTGCGGGGAGACGGCAACCCCCCCGTTATGTGATCGGTCGGGTTGGAACCAATGTTCGGGTGCGGCGGAACTGACAATGCCCGTCAGGAAGACGGTGATGATTTGTACCTGTGCCAAAAGCGGCAAGATCCCCCTCTGCGACGGTACCCACGGCAACGGCACCAAAACCCGGAACCAGCGAACTGCGTAAGCCATGGGACTCAAAACGGACGACGCAGCAAGAGAGATTTATTCAGTTGTAAACCAAACGGATGATCGGAATCTCGGTAATCGCTTGGGCATCCGCAACGCGACTCACAAGGTCATGGCCAAGAATTTCCGAGGCGGATATCGCGTCCCGAGAACCCAAGTAGGAGGAGCGGTGCAGAAACCCATAGACTTCGGGAGCATCTGCGACGCCACTCCGACGTGCGGTTTCCGGTGTGACGGGCTGACTCTTGCGATCATTATCCGGCTTCTTTTTGGCGACCTTGGCACCAGAGCGTGCGGTCCGCAGGGGAGCGACCGACCTTGCCGGAACCTCTTTGGCATATTTGGCCATGACACGGCGGACGTAGCTTCGGGTTTCGGGAAAGGGCGGCATACCGCCAAACTTATCCACATTTCCAGGACCGGCATTATAAGCCGCCAACGCGAGGGAAAGATTGGGATACATCCCAATAAGTCTCTTGATATAACGTGCGCCGCCACGGAGACTTTGTTCGGGATTGAAGCGATTTTTGACACCCAGGGAACGTGCGGTTTCGGGCATAAGCTGCATCAACCCCCCGGCCCCTTTTTCAGAAACCAGCCCGGCGTTAAAATCGGATTCAACATGGACGATGGCCTTAAGCAAACCGGCATCCACCCGTTCTTCGCCGGCCACCCGATGGATCAACCGGCGGATTTCTCCCGGAGAGGCCTGGAGGTAATCGGGAGCGGTCACAAGACCGGCCAGGACTGCAACCGCCAGAAGACAGGGCCGCCAGGAAACTTTGCACAACGTGCGCCAGCGACTTTTCTGGCAGCGACCATCTCGGCCATCAGACCAGGACGATTCCACCCATTTGCCGACCGCATGCCCCTTCACCGCGGACACTCGATCTTCGGTGACTGAAAAACAATTTTTCGTTTTTGAATGTGCATGTTCCAGCATCGTGAATGCCTTCCTGGGGAACGCCCCGTTTACGTAGTCTCTCGCTTATGAATTGAGGGAGATTAAACTGGAAACGGCCCTGATTTGCAAGTGATAAAAAAAATTTTTCCACATTAATTCCTGGTTCTTGCCGTGCGTACTCCTGGAATGTATTGAAAAATGGTTCATCAACTTCATAGTTTGGAGGCCGTATGGTGGGGCCGATGATGGCGGTCATACGCCGCGCATCGCCCCCCAAAGTTTCCATCAAGTCGATACAGGATTCAACGATACCGTTCAAAGCACCACGCCAACCCGCATGGGCTGCCCCGACCACGCGACCCACGGGATCATAAAAAAGGACAGGGGCACAATCCGCCGTCATCACCCCGATGGCCACCCCCTTTTTATCCGTGACCAAGGCATCGGCATCCAACACAGGCCCCGAAGGATCGGCCAGGACCGCCTTATTGCCATGCACCTGATTGATCAGACACAGAACCTGCGCACCCGGTCTGAGGCACGCCTGCAACCGCTCCCGGTTTTCCTGCACGGCAACCCGATCATCGCCAACATGCATCCCCACATTCAAACTTTCGTAGCCACCCGTGCTAACCCCCCCACCCCGGATGGTAAAAAAAGGAAATGCACCCGTCGGCATGATGGCCGCCGGCAATGATAAGAATAAATGAGAACTGTCTTGACTTTTCATTTCACTGTCCCTATGCTGCCCGTTTTTGTTTATTGAGTAATCCTTGCTCCGGTTCGCATACACACTCCCGGGGCGAAACACCGAAAGGAGAGGCCGTGGCCTTCTACGAATCCATCTATATCGTCCGACCCGATCTTACCACCGAACAACTCGAACAGGTCAACAAACGGATCAACGCCATCATCACCGATAATGGCGGCGAAATCCTCCAGACAGAACTCTGGGGCCGGCGTCAACTGGCCTACCAGGTCAAAAAGAATTCAAAAGGGTATTACGTGTTCAACCTCCTTGAGGGGGGTGGACCTCTCATCGCTAACCTGGAAGCCCGGCTCAAGATTGACGAGGATATTCTGAAATTCCTCAATGTCAGTGTGGACAAGCCCGACCGGACCCCATCGCCCCTCTCCGGCAACGACGAACGCACGCCCCGTCCTGGAATCGGCGGCGATGCATCGATTGACGGCGTGGACGATCTGGAAATCCCCGATGACGATGATTTGGAGGATGCAGAAGACTTGGTGTAATCCATGCCCAAGGGGGTGTCGCCAACCAGTGCTACCTTGAATGACCTGAATCTGCACGGTCATTGCGATAATCAGGTGTCTCTGGAAGGGGTTCTGGCCAAAAGTTGCCAAGTCCGTTATACCCCCTCTGGCCTGCCGGTAACGACGTTGGAACTTGAACATTCATCAAGCCTTCCAGATACCGGACCCATCAAGCGGCTTGAATTACAGATCCCCGTGGTCACGTTCGACACCTTGGCCGAACAATGCGCCGAACTGCCAGCGGGAACCCGTATCAGGGTGATCGGAAGGTTGAACCAGAAACGGTGGATACGTGACAACCGGATACGTTGGGGGCAGGTGGAAATCATCGCCACGGCCATAGAAATACGCCATCCCCAACCAAGCCATGTCCCCCATATCCCCAACCAACCGGATCCTTGAGTTAACGATTTGACTTGACAAAGAGATGGATAAAAACATGTCTGAACACGAAAACAGTCCCTTTGCCCATGGCGAAGGCCATAAATCCAAAACCGCCCGTCCCGTCGGATTCAGGCGTCCGTTCTTCAGAAGGCGGAAAGTCTGCATGTTCTGCGCCGACAAAGCCATCAAGATTGACTACAAAGATCCCAAGCTTTTGCTCCGATTCATCACCGAGCGCGGCAAAATGGTTCCCAGCCGGATCACTGGAGTGTGCGCACCGCATCAGCGCCGCTTGAGCAAGGCGATCAAAAGGGCGCGAAATATTGCACTGTTGCCCAATCTCGTCAAGTAAATCCTCCGTTCTTCGCGGGCGTGTGTGGTAGCTTTCGCCAAACGCACGCACCGTAAAGTCGAGGATTCACCACGTCGGGCAAGCGCGTCATGAACCGCTCGAACGGTATTGCGATATCTGTCAGCCGCCGCATCCCGACCATATTTGGGGTGTGGTGGCTGTGGTTGTTTGCGCTTATTTTCACGCGCCCTTTATCCCAGGGATCATGAAGCACTGATGATGATGATCAGACTTGTCACCGAACATCCCCTGGCCGCCGGTCTGTTGGCACTCCTCCTACTGACCTTGCCGACCCTCATGGCTATCTCCATGCCATCGAGTCAATCCGGTGGCATCGCCATGGTCCTGACCTTGCCATTCCAGGCCATCACCCCGTTGCCCATCTTCGTCATCAGCCTGAAGCGCGGTCTGCAATCGGGTCTCATCGCAGCCTTGATCCTAACGGCGGGGACGTTGCTCCTCTCACAGGAATTATCCTTTTCCCTGATGGTTTTCTTCCTGTTGGCAGCCTTCCCCTTGATGGCCTCCTGGATGCTGCACCGAGGATGGAATTTTACCCAAAGTGCCAGTCCGGGATTTTTCCTGGGACTGCTCATTTTGACCATCGCGCTGATCGTCTCCGCCAACACCCCGCTGGATGTGGAAACAACCCTGAACACTTCCCTGACCGCCATCCAGGAGCGTTTTGTCACCATGGCCCAAAGTCAGGGGGCCGATGCCAAAACCATCCTGGAGCATCAACAATCCTTGGAACAAGTATTTCATCTGCTGGCTTTCTTGTTTCCCGCCATGCTGGTCTCTGGATGGTTCCTACTGCAACTGGCCAACCTCTCCTTGACCCGGACTGCGTTCGCTCGGTGGTCCAACCACACCATGCCGGATGAAAAATTTGCCGACTACAAAGTTCCTTTCTTTATGGTCTGGCCTGTCATCGCATTTGGCCTTATCATGCTGCTCACAGAGGATCCGTGGTATCGGTTTGGTGCCAATATCAGCCTGTTTCTGGCCATCCCTTATTTTTTTCAAGGGTGGGCCATCATGCAAAAAGTATTTCAACGTTTTAAAATTTCTGCTTTTTGGCGCAATGTGTTTTACCTTTTTATTTTCTGGTCCTCAAAGGTTGCCTTGATTGTGGTTTTGATCGGGTTCTTTGATACTTGGTTGAATGTTCGCAACCATCTTGAAATAACTGGGGAAGGTGAAAAACCTTCCGGGAGATAGCCTCATGGAAGTCATTCTGCTTGAAAAGATTAGCCGCATCGGAGATTTGGGTGAGCAAGTCAAAGTTCGCGGGGGGTATGGACGCAATTTTCTCATCCCCCAAGGCAAGGCGTTACCCGCTACCAAGGATAACATGGCTCGGTTTGAAAAACAAAAAGCCGATTATCAAAAACGCCAGGATGAAATTCTGGCCTCCGCCAAGGAGTTGGCCACCCAGATCGAAGGGGTCTCCGTCGTTTTGGATCGGCCTGCGGGAACCACCGAAAAATTGTTCGGATCGGTCACCAATGCCGACATTGCCGTCTTCTTTAAAGAAAAAGGGCTGGAGATACCCCGCAGCCAAATCGATGTTCCACACCCCATCCGGGTATTGGGTGAGCATAGCGTCCGCATCCGCCTGCATCCCGATGTCATCCCGGTGGTCAAAGTGATCGTGGAACGCCGCGTTTCCAGTTGACCCTTTGTTGGCTCCAACTTTTTTGGGAGAATACCATGCCTCTGTATGATTACAAATGCGATGCCTGCAAAACGCAATTTGAACAGGAGCATTCCATGTCGGCCCCCCCGGTTACGACCTGTCCCCATTGCGGTCAGGAAAAGGTCCGTAAGATTCTTTCAACCGGAGGCGTCATGAGCGGCGGTTTGTCCCGTTCACCCGCCTCTTCCTCCCCCCCTCCGTGTGGAATGGGTGGCGGTTGTGGTTCGGGAATGTGTGGAATGTCTTGATTCCAGGCTTTATGTACGCCACCCAACCCACCAGCGGGCAAATCCCCCCTTGATAGTGCCGCTGGTGGGTTGGGTGTGTCCTATCTAAATTTTGGGAGAAACATGATGGAAGATCATGGTAAAATGGTTCTGGATGCCATGGAAAAAGCAGGTAAACCACTCAAAAGTGCCGAAGTGGCCACCCTCACAGGACTCGATCAAAAAGAGGTCGGCAAACTTCTCACTGCCCTAAAGAAAGAGGGCAAAATCGACTCCCCCAAAAAATGTTATTACGCACCTGCCGGGTAGTTCTGGGGGTATCCCGCACTATGGGGCAAGATCCCCCCAGCTATGGCTTTCCCATGGTGCGTCGGAGGACGATCACGGAAGTGGTGGGGGTGCGCTGCATCAGGCTGTGTGTGATCATCTTGCCCCGCCCCACTTGGGCCTGGGCGTGGACTTGGAAAAAAATACTCGTGACGTCCGCATAGGCTTCGGCTAATCCCTGTAATTCCGCCTTCGCCTGTACCAAGTTGGGATGGTCATAAAAAGCGGCCCGGTTCCTGAACGGCTCCATAAATCGGGTTCTGACCACCTCATCGGCGTCGCTCAAAGCGATACTGTTCGCCAAAATACTCAACACCAGGGGGGGGGCCGTATTGACGTTTATGGCTGTGCGACCGGGCAAAGCCACCACATAGGGTTTGATTTTTTCCCACGCCTTGGCATCAAACCCTTGCACCAACATCAACTCCGATGCCGACAACATCGGCTGATTGGCCGCCCGGTATGGAAATTTCAAACGGCTGTAAACATCGCTTTCCCCCCCCATCGCCCCACCCGGTTCATCATCTGCGTCAATCCAATCGGCCACCGCCGTCGCCAGCAAAGGATCCAAATCCAACCGATCCAACAACCGCTCAAACATGGCCATGGAAACACTGTCCTGTTTCCCCCCCACGATCAGGTTATTCAAATTGAAACGGGCCTGCATATCCTCATTCCAGCCCGATACCGTGGCCCCTTCCACTTCCATGGGAGGCATTTTTGCCGCCCATTGCTGATCCAACGAAACCCAGTTTTCTCCACTGGAGGAACGCCGCAATATCGCCCGCGCCCAAGCCTCACCACCCAAAATCAACTGCCACGATTGATCACGATCGATTAAAATGGCGGTATAACGTGCCTGAATCCTCTGCTGGGTCGCCATGGCCACCATGGTGATGGTTGCCAAAGAGACGATCAACAGTGCCGTAATCAACGCCACGCCACGTTCCGATGATCCGCTCATGGTTCGATCCATCACGGGGTCAGCGGTAATTCAAACACACGCCGGATGCGCCCCATCCCTTTTTTCTCCACAAACACCTCCACCGCCCGGGGCAAGCTAACCGAAGCGATTGCATGACTCTCCTGACTCGGCCAAATGACCGATTTTACCCCCTGATTATCGACAAAACCCACCTCCAGATTCAACACATCGGCCACCAGGGTTTCATCCGTGTGAGGATTTTCACCCATGGCATCCAACACCTTCCAGGTGCGCCGAATCAACGTCCCCTCCTCAAACAACCAAGCCACCCTTTGAAATTCACTGCGGGCCTCACCACGCGGATTGGGACGCCCCCCCTGCGTCAGGATCAACCAGGCGGAGGTCTGCTCCCCCCCCATAAAAGCAGACTCCATTTGGCCACTTTCACCAATCACTGGCCTGGCTACAGCCTGTTCCAAATCATTGCCAAGCAGCATGAAAACCATTTGCAGTTCATGCAGATTTTGCGTCTTTTCCTCGATGATGTCGCGGGTCATCAGCATATTGGACAAACCCTGATAGGCCATCAACGACAACACCACAAAGATTGACAATGCGACCAACAATTCCAGGAGGGTAAAACCACCCTGGAACCGGCCACAAAGATCTTCCGCTTCATGGTTTACCGATGTAACCATTCAATACCGCCACGGGTGTTTGGGATCTGCCGGAATCCTGGAAAACCGCCACTTCGACACGTCTGACCTCCGGTTCCGGGGTATCGGAAATTTGCGCCTTCCAATACCATTTTCGCCATCCCAACTGCTCTTCACCATATTGTGTCCCGACGTTGGGGAAATACGGGATCAACCTTCTTTCCACAATGACGTTCATCGCGACCCAGTGGGCCATGGTCCGATCTTCCAAATAGGCCGCATTCCGCACATGCGCCCCGGTCGCTTTGACCACCGCCCCCAGGACCATGGCGAGTACCACCAAGGCCACCAAAACTTCAATCAGTGAAAACCCACCGTTTTTCCCGCGATTCATGGTTTTGGACTTTCAATCGTCATAGCACCCACTGTACCGCCGGTGAGTTCGCGCACAATCCCCTGAGCGGTTTGAATTTGGATGCGAAACGGGATGCGTTCACCACTGCTGAAAAAATAGAGATGGGGTTTGATCTCTTTACCACCCGGGCTGCCGTCCAAAAGATCTTCATCATCCACCAACGCCAACGGCACCTCTTCCGTCCAGACGGAAAACGTCATCCCTTCCGGCAGGGTTCGTGTGCGCAACACATCGTCCTTCTTTAGAATATTCCATTGGCCCGTTTCGTCCTGAGTTAAAAAGGAAAACCCCTTCGAACCAAACAGCACCCCGGTTTCTTGAAAGGAAAAGACCGATTCTCTGGCGGCCAAATCCAACAATTCTCGGATTCTCAAAGCTTCGGTCGTGACCGCCGCCCCAGGATCGTTGCCACGGATGGAGACTACCGCCAATCCCGACAACAAAGCGACGATGAAAAACACCACCAACAATTCCATCAGGGTAAACCCTTGCTCGTTGGCGATGGGCAATCCTGATTTCATACCGTTTTTCATGACCTGCCGTCACTTGATCAAGGTATTAAGTTCAAAGACCGGCAACAGAATGGCGACCACGATGGTGACCACGACACCACCCATCATCAGAATCAGCAAGGGTTCCATCAATCCGGTCAATGTGGCCACATAAGTTTCCACTTCCTGTTCCTGGGCTTCCGCCGCCCGGTCCAGCATACCCGACAGGTTGCCACTGGTTTCGCCGCTGGCGACGAGATGGATCAGCATGGGGGGGAAAATATTGGTTTCGCTGAGGGCCATGTGGATGCTTCCCCCTTCGCGCACCTTGATCGACGCCTTCGCCACCGCTTGTTTCATGGGAAGGTTGACCAAGACTCGTGCCGAGATTTCCATCCCTTCGAGGGCGGGAACGCCACTGGCGGTGAGAATGCCGAAAGTACGGGCAAAGCGAGCCGCATCCAACCCGCGCACCAGGGTACGGACCAGGGGTAAAACCAATAGCAAGCGATGAAACTGATAACGGGCCTTGGGATTGCGCAACATCATCCCAAACCCGATCCATGCCATAACCACACCCGCTGCGACAAACCAGCCATAGGAACGTAAAAAATCGCTCAAAGCGATCAAGGCTTGGGTCAAGGGTGGTAGATCATGATCAAAGTCGGCGAACACTTTGGAGACTTCGGGGACGACAAATGTGAGCAGGGCCACTGTGACCCCCAGGGCAAAAACCAGAACGACCATGGGGTAAATCATCGATAAACCAACTTTTTGTTTCAGTTTACGACTGTTTTCCAGATAATCGGCCAGGCGTTCCAGGACATTTTCCAATTTTCCCGTTTGTTCCCCGGAGGCCACGGTTTCGCGGTAGAGGTCTGAAAACAGGTGGGGATAGGCGACCAAAGCACTGGAGAAAGATTGCCCTTCCAACACCTGGGTACGGATGGCGAGCATCAGCAACCGCATCCGTTTTTGGGAACTTTGGCGTGAGACCGCTTCCAGGGCTTCGGCGAGGGGGAGACCGGCGCGAACGAGGGTGGCCAGTTGCCGGGTTGCGAGGGTCAGTTCGGCTTGACTGACACGTCCACCTCGGAAGACGCTTTGATGTTTGCCTTGGTTTTTTTCCCGAACTTCTTGAATGGTCAGCAGGGAGAGACCTTGTTTTTTGAGGGAGACGCGCACCTCGCGGGCCGACTCGCCCATGGCGACACCTTTGCGGGTTCGGCCTGCCGGGTCCAAGGCGGTATATTCAAAAGCTCCCACGAAAAAAACCTCGCAAAAAAATTATTAAAAGAAAAAAGGGGTCTGGGGGATTGCCCCCAGGGTTTTGATT
>JADGCQ010000081.1 GCA_015228925.1 Magnetococcales bacterium
ACGTGCGAGTTCTATTTCAATGGTCACAATGCCATCAAAGTGCAATTGGACAAGGATGACATGGACTACACCATGAAGGACAATGCTTCACCAAGGTAAGAGATCCAGAGCGTCTCCAGAAAATTGCCCAAGCCATTACCGGACGATAAGTTCTGGATCGAATTAATTACTAGATGGATTTATTCTTTCGGTTTATTACCTGGCTAAGGTAATTGGACAGCATAGAAAAATTTGGATAGTCCCAAAAGACCGTTTCTTCGAGTTGTACATCCAGTGCTTGGGATAACAGGGTCGAAAGGGTGACGGTGGAGAGGGAATCGAGGCCGAACAAACCAAAATGGCTATCGGGGTTCAATTGGGCCAGGGGAATCTGCAATTCTTCGCTAAAAAGGGTCATTAACCAGTGACGGATGGCCTTGGCGGTCTGAGTCGGGTTCAGCCCTGCCAGGGGTGGCGGCGGAATATTGCGGAAAGTTTGCGGTGTTTCGTCGGTGACCATGACTCGCTGGATAGGGGCGTCCACCGACCAGGAGGCTTCCGGGAGCAGGGTTCCCTGCAGAAAACGGTCACGACAACTGCCTCGCCGGACCTTGCCACTGCGGGTTTTGGGAATGGAACCCCGATGAACCAGGTGAATTTCATGGATGGCCAGTTTGTGCGCTGAAAATACGCTGGAGCGTATCGCTTCGATGATGGCATCATCCTCATCGTGTCGGCGATCTTTGGAAACCTCCTGAACGATGACCAGTTGTTCCGCTGCCGTCGTGTCATTTTCGATTGTGAAGGCAGCTGCCATCCAGGGAGCGATGGCTGGGTGAGCAGAACGGACGGTCATCTCGATGTCTTCGGGGTGGTGGTTTTGTCCGCGAACGATGAGCAGGTCTTTCAAACGTCCGGTCAGAAAGAGTTCGCCACCATATAAAAATCCCAGATCGCCGGTCCGCAGATAGAGTTCGGAATCCTGAGGCAGCGAGGCGTGGAAACTCCCTTCCGTTGCTGCGGAGTTGGCAAGATATCCCTGAGCTACCGACGGTCCACTGACCCAGATTTCCCCAACTTCGTCATGGTGGCATAACCGTTCTTCCTCTGGATGGACAATTCTCACCCGTTGTTCGGGGTGACCATTGGAAACGAGGGTGCGGGTGGTGGGAGAGGGGGCGGTAGTGATTTGCACCTTGTTCTGGCTCAACAGCGGACGTTCGACGTACAACAAGGTCGGTTCCCGTAGTTTGTTGACCCCCGCGACCAGCAGGGTCGCCTCCGCCAGACCGTAACAAGGGAGAAAGCGGCGCATGTGAAAGCCATAGGGGGCGAAGCAGTCGGCGAAGTTCACCATGGTATGGGCGGAGACCGGTTCCGAACCATTGAAGGCCACCTGCCAGGAATCCAGATGTAAATTGGCACCGGCAATTCGCGTTTCTGGAATTTTAGCGCATAGTTCGTAGGCAAAGTTGGGGCCGCCCGAGGTGGTGGCACCGGTCAGAGTTATGGCACGCAGCCAGTTGAGGGGATCACGCAAAAACAGTCGGGGATTCATCAGCGTGCAAGGAAAACCACTGTAAACGGGCTGGATGATCCCTCCCATCAATCCCATGTCGTGATACGGCGGCAACCAGATAAGGCCGCGGCTTCGGCTGGTGTGGTGAAACGATTGCTGGATTAACCGGGAGTTTTTCAAAATGTTGTCGTGGGATAGGATGACCCCTTTGGGGGCAGTGGTGGAACCCGAAGTATATTGAATCAGTGCCGTGGCTTCGGGCAGAATCGGTTCCGGTTGGCCGTGTTGGGGCCAAGCAAAGGTTACGTCGGGTTCCACGGTATGCAAACGTCTCAAGACCGGATCGGCTGGCCATGGGTGCGACAAATCTGCCGTGGTGATGGCTAGGTGGCTGTCGGTTTGTTGGACGATGGTACGCAGACGCTCCAGGGCGGCTTGATGCGTGGGTGGCGGGTAGGGAACGGCAACGGCCCCGGCATACCAGACGCCCCAGATGGCCCGGACAAAGGTCAATCCGGGCGGCAATACCACCAGAACCTTGTGCCCAGTGATGGATTGTCCGGGAGCGGAGTGCCGCAATCGTTCGGCCAGTGCCTGGGCGAAAGCCCACAAGGTCCCGAAGCTGTCGGTCTGAGAGACGGTCAGATCGATTCCCAGAGCGGCAAAGGCGGGTTGATCTCCCATCAGCGCACCTCGTCGTTCCAGAAGCTCCCCCAGCGTGGTTACCGAATGGAATTGTAGCGGCACCGATGGCGAATGACTGTTCATGATGTTTTTTTCTCCAAGAGAAAGAGCGGCGGCAGGTGCGTGGAGCGCCAATAGTTGTACATGAAGTTGTTTTCCTCGCAGACAACAAAGTGCGGCCAACCAAACGGGACATACAGCAGATCACCCGGTTCGATATCCACGATGATGACCGCTTCGGGATGATACCCCGGAAAGGTTTGGGTCGAGGCTGTGCGTGGGTCGATGGGGCTGGTCAGAAAACTGGTATGGTTCAAGGACTGCATGTACAAATGGGCAATTTCGTTGGGCGGAAAACAATAAAAACGTTTCTTGCCGATGACGCATAAAACAAAATTGTCGTATGGATCTGTATGAAGTTTGGAAAAATGTCCCTGACGACCGAACCAGACGCAGGGAAAATTGATTTCATCCCGGTTCAGGAACGGGGGTTGGATGAGTCCCAGGGCTTGGCGAAACGCCTCATCGACGCGAAGGTTGCGATAGCGAACGTACCAGATTTCATCAACCGCAGAGGGATTTAACACCACCCGATCCAGATAGGCGGACAGGGTCATGGGTTGATCCTCTTCGAGCCAACTGCCATAGCTGCGGGCCATGAGCATCGGCTTCTGGTTGGGATCGAGAACATGGTGCCCAGCACTGGTGCGCAGGTCCGCAAAGGTGATGCCATCAAGTTTGGTACCCTGAAGATAGCCCTTGACAACCATAGGGCAGACGGCCTGCTGGAAGACTTGGAACCAAGCGTCGTTTTTGCGGGTACTGGCGTCTTCAATCCGTGGATATGAATGACGTGGACCTTGGCCGAAACTGTGGATCAAATCCTGGATCCGTTTGGGGAGCCGGATGATGGGTTGGGTTGGTCGAGGGAGCGTGGAAAGCGGTGCCTGATGATGGATCACGGTCGTTACCCATTGATGGGGGTCAAAAGGAAAAAAGTGAACACCATGCTCGTCTGCAAGCGGTTGCTCATGAATTACTTGCGGCGAGGACGTAGTAAACATGATTGCGGACCGACAACAGGGCATTGGTGGGGTTGGCACTGGCAAACTGTTGCGCCAGATCCTGGCTTTGGGTTCCATCCAGTTCGTCGATACTGGAAATATTGAACCATAAGCAAGCTTGATGGAGCAGCGAAAAGACCAGGGAGGAGCTGGCATTGTCGGCGTTGAGGGCCTGCATCGGCCAGAATTGGTCCCATAACGCGACATCAACCTCGGTACTGGAGGCATCCGTCGTGGAATCGGGGGCGTTGAAGATGAGGACAACCTCTAAAAAAGCCAGGGAATAGGTCAAATCATCAGTCAGGTTGTAGACAAAACTGTTGTTTTGCAAGCCGCTCAAGGTTTGGGTCAGGACGGTACTGACCTGCGATTGGGCACTGCTGGAGTTGTCTCCGAACCATTGGGTCAAGGTGGTGCCACTGGTACCCACGGCATCTATGGCGGTTTGCAGGTAGCTGATGGCGGTTGCATGGGCGGAAGAGATGATACTTTGTTGCGTGGTGGTTCCGCCGCTGATGACCACGTTGCTGGTGTCGTTGTTCATGGGTTCGTTTTTTTCCCTGAAGATAGTGATGTCAGAGCGTATTCTTTCTGAAATGAACGGGATAGGTCCGGGACGGAAGAATCCCCCTTCCTAGCGGGGGTTGGGGGCAGAACCTCCAAGGTTTGTCCCAGTCCACCTCGTCACGTTCCGACCCAGAACAGGTTGAACCAGGCGGACCAAGTCATATCGGAATAGGAGGTCCAAAGATTGCTCAAGGATGTCGGGAGGATACCCACCTGTTCTACGGTACTGCCCGATGTGGCCAGCTGGGAAAATGCGGTCATCTTGTCGGTCCATGTGGCAAAATCGGTCATGTTCCAATGGTTGAAAAGAGTCGTCCTAATCTCTTGGACGGTAGCGGCATCCCGGATACGGACCGACATTTCCCCATCCATGCTCAGACTGCGCCAATTAAAGTTGCAACTACCCAATATCGCAACTTTGTCATCAAACAGTGCCAGTTTGGAATGGATATAAATACGCCGATAGTTGTTTGCCCAGCCATTGAGGATGTGGGTGGTGTTGCTGGCATCGACATTGGCGAAATACCGGGCTGGACCGCAAAGGATCAGACGGGTTTCGGTGGTGTTCACAGCCGTGATTTCATAAAGATTGATGGTAAACGAGGATTGCGTTGCCTTTGTGGTGTATGAAAAAGATCGTGTCACGAAGGGATAATCTCGTAAGGTGACCGAATAACTTTGCAAGTCGGTGCGTTGGATGGTCTCGTTATCAGTGGTGGTGAAAGAGGTCCAGTTATCCAGTTGCAGCCAGATGGCTACAACGGAACAATAGGTCAGCAGGTTGAAAGCCTGTTGGAAAGAGTCTTCGGCCTCTTGTGGCTGGGGACAAGGGATCATGATAATGACAGTGAGATTGGTGGCGTCTGCCGCCTTCAACCTCGTTGTCAAGGTGGTCACCAGATCCGCTGAGGTCCAGCCAACATTTTCAAAATAGATGCTGCTGGTCGCCTGTCCGATTTCTGAAATTATAGCTTGTATTATTTCAGTTTTCTGGCAAGTAATAAATTCATAATTATTGGACAGCACATCCAGATTGACAGCACCGGTGGTGATCTGTGGATCGGTATAGGCGGGGGATGTGCCACCGCAATTCAGTGCGTTCAGATCCATAGTACCATCCACCTCCCAACCGGCGATTTTGGCATAATTGCCGGTGGTGGTGGGGAGTTGTTGCGCGTGGCTGTTGGCCCATCGGCGGTCGAATTCCGTTTCCACCCGTTGGCAGGCATCGCCGGTAAGCAGGATGGCGGTATCATGGCAGGAAGCGTATGCCGGGGAACAGACGGGGTGGGATTGTTGATCCATGTAGTCCGCGTCGGTGTTCAAGCCCGCCACCAGGGCGTATTTTTGCCCGTCGATGTAGAAAATGGCTATTTTTTCATGATTGGAGGCACTAAGATTCTGCGGGGTCCATAAATAACCGTAGGTATCCAGAGAGGCACTGATTCCCGTCAGACCGGTGAGTTGGGTGACGGTATTTTTGTTGCAGTAGAGGTTGATCCCGAGGGGAAAGCCCAGTTTGTCGGCCAGACCCGCCACTTTTTTGAGGTATCCAACATCCCACAGCAGGACATACACCGACGCTCCGGCACTACCGGCAGCCTGTACCAGCCCTTTGAACGTGGTATCCGTTGGCATGGTGACATCGACATCGGTAAAGTTCCCGGCTGCCAGGGCGAGGAGAAAATTGCGCAGGGTGA
This sequence comes from Magnetococcales bacterium, assembly GCA_015228925.1. Classification (GTDB taxonomy): domain Bacteria; phylum Pseudomonadota; class Magnetococcia; order Magnetococcales; family UBA8363; genus UBA8363. The sequence goes on from JADGCQ010000081.1 coordinate 5,514, forward strand.
TGAAATAATCGCTGCCATCCATCAAAAAGCGGACTGCGCCGGTGGAAATAGCCACATTCAAAATCGTGGCGGAACAAATGCTGTTGCCACCGGTGGCTATGGGCAACAGCCAAAGTTGGGTACCGTCCTCCAACGACGCCGCCATGATGTCTCCCAAACTGGTGGCAGTACACCAGAAGATGGCCTGATCACTGGGGTTCCAAAGGTAATCCAGCAGCGGTGATCGGGAAAACAGGGTGGTGCTGGTGAGCAGCCATTTTTGGGTCAATTGGGGGCCGCTGCCGGCAAATTCCAGTTGATAGCCGCCGTAAAACCCGGCATTGGAGAGCAGAACCAGATAGTTCTGGCTCCACTGACTGAAGACGGTCCCAGGGGTCTGGTCCGACAACGGGGTGAAGATGGCACTTTGTTCCCCAGTAGCGGTGTTGACCAGGTAAAAGACTCCGGTGCTGTCGCCCGTAACACACTGTTCAAACTGGGTCATCCCCAGGGAGGCCAGAGGGTTGTCGCCAGGGTTGGTCCATTGCCATTCCGCTTCCATGATCCCTCCCGTCTCCGGTAGGCAAACGACGTTGAACCCATAGATCGAGGATCCCAGGGTGACCAACAGCCATTCTCCCGCCAGGAGGATATTCGCTGTGGAAAGGTCGTTGTCGGCGAGGGCATACCAAAGTACCGTCCCGGAGGAGGTGCTGGAAACATCGATGGCGTAAAGCCCGGAAGCGGTGGTCATGAACAGGGTCATGCCGTTTTCCGACAGCAGCAGCGATCCCGCTAGGTTTGGACAGCTTGATGTTGCGGTGGCAGCGGTTCGTGGCGGCTGTGCGGCTGCCGTGATCCTGTTCGCTAGTTTTGGATCCCCCTGGCTGACTCCTGTGACGTTCAAACCCCACTGTTCGGATGGGTTTGACATATCGCTTATATCCAGTGACCATAAATAACCATCATCCGTGGCTACGAACATACGGTTGGCATATTGCGCCGGGGTGCAGCGGATGCCGGCCCCGAATTGAAAGCCGGCACCCCCCCAGACCTCCGTACCCGTTTCCAGGTTAATGGCGTGCAGAATACCGTTGCTGCTGCCGCTGGTGGAATCGACCGGGAAAATGACGGTGGAATCGATTTGCAGGGCGGGGGCACTAAGGCAATAGAAATAGTACGGTCCGAACGACCAGAGGGTGCTGCCATCAACGCTGTTCAGGATGGCGACGTTGCCGCCGGTGTCGCCACACAAAACGGCCCTTGGGGCGGTATCGATTCCGGACATGATCTTCTCCCGGTTGTGGGTTGGGTTTGAACTGCTATTATTGCTTATATTATATGGTTCATTCTTCGTGCAGGCCGCTGACGAAGGCGATATCGACGAAGCCGGGGTCATCCATGTCACTCATAAGCACCAACTCTTCGGTAGTGACCTCCACATCCGATCCCGAATCGATGTCGATTTCCGCGTCGGAGTCCACGTCTATCTGGATATCGGGATCAGAAATCTGTGGATCCTCACCTGAGGTCAATTCCGACAGGTTTGGATCAGTTTCAAAAGCGTTCTCCTCCGACTCCTCGGCCAATTCTTCGGTTTCGTCATAATCCTCCTCTTCCTCGGAACAAGAGTCATCTGTCAGCATGGAACTTGGTGTTGCCAGATTCAATTTCTTGTTGCACGCGGCAAGTTCGCATTCCTGATTCAGTACCGAGTATCCCCGTCCGACTCTGTTATAGATCCAGATGCTTCCAGCAATGGTTCCAATGGCGACTCCCACACCGCCGCCGCCGATTAAGAGCCAAGCCCACCAGGGTAGGCCGGAATTGGAATTGGAGTTGGAACTTGCCAGGGAACCGGACCAGTTGGCACTTGCGGGGGGCGAGGTATTCAAGGCCCAGAATGTCCCGGTAAAGGTTTTTCCACGACCGTCTGATTGGTTGGCAAAACAGATGTCGGCATTGGCATAGGCGTTGTTGTTGGGGGTGCTGCTCTGGTTGGTCCAACTGAGGGTGGTGTAGTCGGCTAGGTATTCGCTGGTAGCGATGGTGTAGCACGTCGAGCCGTCATCCAGAGTGACGCTATAACTGGTGGTGGTGGAGGCATCGATGGTTAGCGTCGGACCCGTCTTGCTGGAACCGTCGCTTTGGGTGACGCTGGTGTTGTAGGTACCGCCCCATTGGGTTATGTCGTTGTCGATCCCGGTGGACGCCCAGGTCTCGGAGGTTCCATTTCTGGTGAGAGTGCCGGTGAAACTTTTGGTGTTGGTCGTCCCCTCATAGCTGAATGCCACTTTAAAGCTGGTCTGGGTATCCACCGTGCCTGCAAGGGTGGTGCTGAAAAAATTCCAGGGCGTTTGTACGCCATCGTAGGTGACTGTGGTGGTTTGGGGCGGTGCCACCCCCTGGATTTGCAACACCGGCCCGACGGTATTGGTCACAACGGTGGCATAGGTGCCGCTCCAGCTCAGGATAAATTGGGACGACCACGATCCCATGATGTTGTTGCTTGTCGGCGCACTGCCGGTGGACGGCCAGCACTTACCCGTAAACGCGGGCTGGTTGGTGAGGGTATTGACGGAGAAATTGATGCTGCCGCTGTTCATGGGGTCTCCCGCCCCCGACCAGGACAGGGTTCTGTTGCTGTAGGTGGTGTTGGTGATGGTCTGATTTCCCATCACCAATGTGGAACCGTCGTAGTAGAGGACGTAGCCGGAATTCCACTGACCGTTTTGCAGGCAACTGGTCATGTAACCACCGACGTAACTGCTGGAATAATCGGCGGTACTGGTCGCTGTCACCTGGGGATAATCCTCCAGTTTGCCACTCAGAAGCATGGAGCCGGGGGTATTGGGGTCCGCCGTGAAGGTGACGGCGTTGGCACCGTCACCCCAGGTGAGGATCGAACCCGTCAAGGTAAAATCGCTGATGGCTTGGCCATCGACCTGTAGCGTCACCGCCAAATTGTCGGTGCTGGGGGGACAGATTTCCAGGGTGGGGCCTGTCTGCCAGTTGCTCCCATCCTGGGAAACCCGGGTCACATATTGACCCAACCAGGTACAAAGCGGATTATCGGGCGGGTAGACCTCGTTGGCGACCAAGGTGTCGCTGTCGGGTGGGGTGTCTCCGATCCAGATCTTTCCAGAACAACTTCGGAGTAGGCTTTGGGTCGAATCGGCAGGTTGTTGAAAGCTGATGGCACCATTGTTGGGGTTGCCATCGTCGGTGTTCCAGGTCAGGATACCATTGGCCATGGCGGGATTGATGATACGGGTGGCATTGTACAATACTGTACTGGCGGCGTTGGACGCGGGATTGCCAAAAATGATCAGGGCATTGGCATCGCTGCTGTCCCCGGTGATGTAGACCCCCGACCAGGGGAGCAGCAGTGAGGCACAGACGCTCTCCAGGGCACTGCTGTAGTCGAGAAAAGAAACGTCGGTGTATCCTTGGGCGGCGATCCAGGCATCGATTTCGATGTAGCCGTTGGGCTGGGCCACATATTGGTTGAGAACGGTTTGAAAATTGCTGGCCAGCAGCGGTTGGCTCATCAGATCGATGACGAATTGTTCGTCCGCGCTCCATGAGGTGGCTTCTCCCATGGCTGCCAGTTGTACCCGACCCGGTTTCCGGCTGGCCAGCAGCCGCCGGCTGCGGGGGTCAAGCTCGGGAAATCTTGCCTCCGATACCGCCTCCTGGGGATCGGTTTCATAGATTTGGCGCAACGTCTCATCTTCGGCCACGGCAAGTAAAAACTTGGCCCCTGGTGTTGGCCTTTGGAAATGATAATCCTCAGGCACGTCGAAGTGGGAAAATTCTTCCAGGGCTTTCATTTCCAAAGGCCCATAGTTGGTCAGTTCCCGGTAGGGGCGGGGTTGGCCGATGCGGTCGTTTTTTTTCAGCAGTCCCACCTCCTCGGCAAAATTGCGATCCAGGGAGAGTGCCTCCTTGGGAGGAATATAAAAAGTTGAAATACCAGTAAATCGTCTCAGATTGCTTCCTTCCCGCAACGAACGGATGGAAAATCGTTCCATGGTGGGCGGCATCGTGGGAAAGCGGGCGGCGATGTAATGAGTCAGCTCATGATCGGGTCCATAACTACGTTCCAGATAGTCCACCAACTGGTTGAAATGTTTGTTGATGAATCCCCGACGGCGGAATCCCGACAAACCCACCAGCCCCACCTGCCACAGCACCACATGGGAGCAGATGTCGATGGTGCGTCGCCGCAACAGCAGATCGGTGGCCTCAAAGGTTTGCAGGCCGGGAAAAGCGGGGTCTACCCCCAGGTCGGCACACAGGTGATCCAGGGAGGAGATGCCGGGTCGCATTTCTGCCCGATGCCCTTCTTGTCGGGCGATGGCCACGGCGCGATGGCTGGAAAGGACAAAAATGCCCGGATGACCGTAAAAAATCGCTACCACCCGCTGGCCTTGCCGTACCGGGTGCAATATGGCCTCTGCCATCTGCATGTAGGTGTGATAACGCCGTTTTTTGTTATCATAAAAAACGTACAGATTCAGGGCATCGGGGCGTATCGTGCGCAGCCACACTTCGGTGGCGACATTGGCGACACAGAAAAACACCCGATCAGCGCGGCGGATCATGGTTTCGCTGTCGCGGGTAAAGCCCAGGGTTCCGATCCCGGACCCCATGACGATCAGATGTCCCGGATTATCGGGGTGCGATTCCCGGGGGGATCGCATGCGCTGGGAAAGCGTGGCGGCAATGTCTCGGGTCAATTCTTGCCAGTGCCTGCGTTCCTCTTCGCGTGTGGGATAGGGAGGGTTTTCACAGCTCATGGGATTCTCCTGCAATCGGCTTGACATGGTCGGCAGTTGGGGTTGGGTTGTGTATTCTGGCAGCCGCATCGATGGTTTCTACCAGGGCGGCGGCAAAAGCGTCGCCTGTGGTCTCCGGCAAAGATTCGATGGCCTCCAAACAGCTCTGAATCGGGTTGTGACACAGGACACGAAATGCGGCGTCCCCGGGAAACCATGTACTCAGGTTGTCGCGGCCCTGACATCTATCTTCTTGCTGGTCTTTGAAGTCGTTGAGATATTGCGCTAGAGTGGACATATAGGCCGCGACGTTGAGCAGCTTTTCTTTTTCCGAGACGGCGACGGGTTCCAGCAGGTTACGATATAAAATCTGGTCGTAACGCACCGATTTAAGTCGGACGATTTCTTCATATTCGGCCCAATTCAATGGCCGGGTGTGCAGCCCTTCTAGGATGGCACCGGGAGCGATGGTTTGGCACAGGCGTAGGGTCGCGAGGGCATTGGCGGGGCTACTGTGGCGCGTCAGACGGACGATCCCTTGCAGGATCAACCAGTTGCCCAGCAGACACAATTGACTGTGGACCATTTCCCGTGGTTGATCGGGAAACAGTCGCAACAATCCGTCCAGGGCGGTGGCGTGTAGCCCTTTGTAATTCCTGTGGTTGTCGATGGCATCGTCCAGAAGACGGGGGCCACAATAGATGATCATGGCGGCGGCCATGCGTCGGGCGTCGGGTGTCGCGGTTAGGCCCAGCGGGGGGGCAAGATGGAGGCTGCACCAAGAACACCATTCCATCCACAGCAAATAATCTTCCAAGATATCCATCAATGGTTCCGATTGCGCATACAGCGGCGTGCTGGCAAAATCTTGTCTGAGCCGGAAGACTTCCTGGCGATAGGCTTGTTTCACTTCGCGACGCAACCCTTTGAGTACGGATCCGAATTCGTGAAGATGGCGTTGGGCCTGTTCGAGGGTTTTTTGTGGGAGCAACGTTTCGGCGTCCAGGAGACTCATGCCTGTCCCCATCGCGTGGAACGGGTGGCCGCCGCCAGACAGCACAAACGAAAAAAGTTGGATAATGTCAGACGGTCGCACCATTCCCCGGTGTTTGTAAAGTCTGGATCGGTGACCGTGGGATAGAGTCGGGGCCAGCCATCCGCACCATCGACCGCCTCCAGGGCTGCTTGCACTGCCGGGGGCCAAGCGTGCCAGAGGCGATTGAATTTTCCTGCCAGACGCACTCTGCGGCTGTGGGACCAATGGTCGATGTCGGAGAGGACAGGACGAATTTCGGTCATCATCCGAGTGGCTTGTGCCGCCGTAGCGATAAACTTTGACCCACCACGGATGCCGTGACCTTCAAAAAGGCTGGTCACGGCGCGGATCAACACCCCCAGGGCGACGTTCCCTGACTGAAGCGTCAACCAGAAAGTATGGGGAGCTGGATCCCAGAAGGGGGCATTGCGGTTGAGGCACAAGGCGATGCTGATGGTTCGGGTATGGGCTGCCAGATGGGCGGTGTAGGTATCGATGGTCAGCAACAGATCGGCACTCTGCAAGGCGGCAAAAACTTGCGGCAAGGCATTGCCTTCATGGAACGTCGGTCCCGTTTCGTCCAGCACGCGAATAACATCTTGGGAATGAAGGAAAGAACCTGCCAGGGTTTTCAATCGCCCCGCATAGTCTCGGCAGGAGTCGGTCAGTCCGGGGATGATCTGGCAAAGAATGCTTTTTCCCGACGGAATGGCACGCCGTATAATCCCCAGATAACCGGCCCAATCGGAGGGAGTAAGGGGGCTGTGCTTGGAGGTAAAGGGGTTGATCAGCAGATGGATGTGTTCGTGCTTTCTGGCGTGGTATGACTGGGTTGCATAGTGTTTTACGGTGGTCTCTCCCAGGAGATGCCCCTGGATTGCCGTCAAGGCCCGAGAATAGTTGCCGGATGCCCGCTCCAGAGCGCAATAACGATAGTCCCGGGGATCGCCCGGGAGGTGCGCCCGGACTTCTCCCAAGGCCAGGGTAACTTCCAGACTGGGTTGCCTGGTCCGATTCAGGGTCGCCAGCCATCCCTGGTACATGAATCCGGCAAAGAGCATCAGAGTCTGACCATCAACGTGGCGAAACGGGGTCAACGGTTGGGTGGTCAGATCCCCATGGGCACACATAGGCAGCAGTACCGACCAGATGTTTGGACAAAACGAGTGCAGTGCAATCCGTTCTCCCGGGATTTGAGTCGGGGCGGCCAACCCTTCGATGAGGGCCTTCAGTTTGATTTCATCGCCGATACCAATACCCGGGCCGATGATGGCGACGATGCGATGGTAGCGTTGGTGCTGCAACAGCCCCCACGGCATCGGCCATGTCTCCGTTTCCTCCTCTACCCAGTTTCTGTAGATCGGTGTTTCATCCCGGATCAGTCGTGCCAAGCGGTGAAACGTAGCGGGATTGGGTCGATCTAGCAGCGTGCCGAGCCATTGGATCAGCGGACGCCATTGCAGCCGTGCCGTCGCCGACAGCCGTGGCTGTTCTTCCTCCAATACGATCCGTAATCGAACCAGCGTTTGCAGACTGTTGCAAACAAACGGGGTATTGGCGATGCTGAGGGGCCGATCAGTCAGGGTTTGCGCCAAATGGCGCACCATGTGCGCCGCCTGAATCAGCGTTTGTTGCGTTTCTGGTTTCACTGCAATTCCCGAATCAGGTCGATATCCATGAGTACCGGCATATAGACTAGGCGTTTTTTCCCCGATGTCCCCTTACCCTTATCTTCGCTGTGGCGTGCTTCCGGTTCGGCGGCAGTCGGCTTGGCAAAATAATCATCGGTGGCCTGGGTGATTTGTTGTTGTAACGCTGGATGTAATGGCGGCGTCTGTTCCACTCCGGTCACCGGTTTGGCGACGCCTGGGGCAGGTTTGCTGCTCCCTTTTTTAACAACAGGTTCGTGGTCCACGAGGAGGTAAGAACATTCCAGAGAATGATTCCCCATTTTGAATCCCGCATGAATCGTCAGGTCCATATGGTGATCGCTCCAGTCTTCCTGTCGGCTCCAGACCACCTGCATCCGGGCACTGATGGTCGCTTTTTCCGCCGCCACCTGATTTTTCAACACTTCGCCCAGGAACAGATCAAAGTCGCACAGCGGGGCACTGATCCGTGTCAATTGTGCAACCAATTCCGTGCGGCTCTGGGGGTGACCATTAATAAAAATTTCATCCAGACCAATTACATTGGCCAAATCATTCCAATTTTGTCGTTCTACCGCCTGACGTAGCTGCTCCAGCATGAGGTGCAACTGTTGGATATTTTTTTCCTTTCTGTTGTTTTCTGTTTCCTCGGACGGCCCGGATGCAATCTGGCATTCGTCTCCTTGTGGTTGGTGCATGATGCAAGTCTCCTTAGTTTTCATTTTACTTTGCCACATTCGTTAACCGGTATGAATGACTGCCAATTCATGGATAGACATCAAAAGAAGAAATATAACTATTATAATTTATGTTTCACCGGTAGCGATCTCAAACCATGAAAACTTAAAGTTTCCAACCATTCGGGATCGGGACGGTCGCGGCGCAGGTTAGGAAAAGCCTTCAAAAATATTTGTAACGCCACCGCCCCCTGTTGTTTGCCAAACCAGGAACCGATGCAATGATGGACCCCCGCCCCGAACGACAGGTGTGGATTGGGATGGCGCTGGGGGTTAAACTGGTCCGGTTCGGAAAAGATGGAGGGATCCCGGTTGGCAGCCCCCAGAAACAGCATGATCTGCTCGCCGCAGCGGATAGTTTTGCCACCGATTTCGCAATCTTTAAGTACTGAGCGCCAGGCAATCTGCTGCGGGGGTTCAAAACGTAATATTTCCTCCACCCCTTGCGCCATGTTGTCGGGATGGGCGAGCAGCCAATCCATGTACCGGGGGTGGTCCAGCAAAATATGTAACCCGTTGCCGATCAGATTGACTGTGGTTTCATGGCTGGCGGGAAAGAATACAACCAAGTTCGCCAACGCTTCGTCGCGACTGAGGGAACCTTCCTGCACCAAATGTGAAAACCGGTCGGGAAAATTGCCGGAGCCATCGGGATGATCCAGGCTTCTCGCCAGATAAGCTTTGAAATCGACGATACCCCGTTGGGCATCTTCCAGCATTGGGACACTGGGAATGGGCTCCATGAGTTGGATCACCTGGAGTGACCATGCCTTGACCTGTTCCCAGTCCGACTCCGGGAAACCAAACAGGTGACATGCCGCCTGGACCGGGACTGGGAGGGCGTAGTCTCGAATGGCATCGAAGCAATGACCGGCTGCCTGGATGGCTTGAACCCGTTCCTGGGCTAGGCGCGTGAACAAGGGGGCCAATGCCTGGCGTTGACTGGGGTTGAAAATGGATGTCAGTGCCTTACGCAACCGGGTGTGATCAGGTGGATTGCTGTTGAGTACCGAATGCTTCAGCAACCACGTCACCTCCTGGCGTTGACCGTAGCGTTGTTCGTAACCCTGCCAATATTTTGGGTTGGAACCGAATTTTTCTTTGTCCTTCAAAACCATATCGATATCGGCATGGCGGGTGAGAACCCACATACCCATGAAACTGCGGTGTACCGGATCCTCATGACGCAATCTTCGCAGTTGTGGATAGGGATGGCGGGCAAATCCGGGTACAAAGGGATTGAACAATTCGGAGCAGCTATCCATCATAGGTTTGACTTTTGCGTCAGGGTTCATGGTGTCCTCTACCATCCACCATCGGTCGGCCCTGCCCTGGGACCGGCCACGGGTTAGATTACGGCTGTTACCGCATGTTCAAGTTTCGATTCCGGCCATAGCGAGCGGGCTGGCGGACGAAACAGGTCGCATCGGGGAATACAGGGAGTGCTTGTAATTTTGAGGGTACTGTTTCCGGGATATGTCCTGCGACTTGTCGGCGAATCAGGCGCGCCACCGCCTCCCCGTATTGCAGATCGGTATCGCGGATGGAGATCCAGCCGACGTGTTGATCCCCTGCGGTGGCGCGAATGCGGTTGCCCTCCCAGAAGATGTACCGGCCATCGTCCAACAGGCTGTAATCCAAGGTGATGATATCGAATCCCAGGCTTTTAGCGGCAGCTAGGACTTGTTCAGGATGTTCGACCCCCTCATGGCGGTAGATTTCGTCGAGATTGCAGGTATTGGCCCACAATGCGGCATCCTTGTAGTTGACGAAGTGGGCTCGGGACCGCATGAAATGGGCCGGAATCACTTCATCACCCACCACGTAGCAGCGCCATTTCGCATAATATCCGTCACTTTTTACTGTTTCGACGAAGGCGATGGCTAGGTCCAGGGGTTGCGGTCCGGTGGCAGATGGGATCTGCGGGCATTGGGCATGTTGCGTCGCTATGGCCTGTTCCGCCTCTTCGCGGTTGTGGACCAGGATCATGGTGCCGCCACGATGGATCCCGTCCCGACGCAGAATCATTGGGTAAGTATCAAGGGTCAGATCCTCTGCGGTGCGGAATCGTTGAAACCGAGCACAGGGGATTCCCAACTTTTGCCAGATGGCAAGATAAAAAGAATGAAGGCCTTCGATGTTGCGGGTGGTTCCGATGACCGGAATCCCCGCTTTCAGGGCCAAGGTCTCAAACTGGCGGGCATGGTGGGCAAAATTGCGTATGTGGGCCCGATATACCGTGATCAGAACCGCATCAAACCGCGACAGATCGGGCGGCGGCTCCCAGGGACGATAGAGAAACCATTCGATATTGTACTGATCCAACCCCCAGAGCAGGGTTCGGTTTTCCATCGGCAGTTGAAACCCTTCGAGGGAATTGAAGCCGGTCACGATCAATGTTCGCAGTCTTTTTTTCATGATGATCCAAGTCAAATCCAGATAACGTCCGCCACCAGCCGGGTCGGGTCTGGAACCGGCACAATGTGTTTTATGGTTATTGTATAATTAATATAGGTAGTTATTATCCTCATAATCGTTAAGCGATGCCATTTAAGCAATAGGAATTGTGGTTTTATACGCCTTAAGATTGACAATTGCAAGCATTAATCTATTACTGATCAAAAACGTCAGAAAGATTTACGTTTTTCTGTTTGAATTCTGGTGTTTGAATTCCAGACAAATCTGGGGACAGGCGGACAATTCCTTGATGACCTGACTGAAGTGGACCCCATTCATTGCAAGGACAATTTTTCAGAAGAATTAAGCGACACTTTCCTCCCAATTTCGTCTTCTGTTCTACAAACCTTGACATGCTACCCAAAATGGCAAAGCTAGTGGTGCTGGATGAAACGGAGGTGGGCTGAAGCTGAGGGGCAACCTGCCAAGGGATAATCCGGTCAAGACTCACCAAGACGGTGCTGGGGTACGGAAAAAAAGAGTCCGTACCCCAACATACCGGATGGTAGATCTTGTCATGCCTAAAAAAACCTTTCC
>JADGCQ010000082.1 GCA_015228925.1 Magnetococcales bacterium
CCGTTTAGGAACGGGGCGGACCATACCATTAGACCCCTTTTTTCTTTTAATAATTGATTCTTTCCAAGACATTTGGACGTGCCAATTTCAAATGCGATTGCCCTGATCGCCCAGGAAAGTCAGCCATGAACGTCATTCCCTCGCCGTTATCACCACTGATCCCATTCTAAAATATACTTTTTAAATTCTTGTTTATGACGAGTCAAACATTCCCGGGAATCAAGATATGTCAAGAAATCATCGACAACCCTTGAGAATGGCGTGGTGTGAACAAAACGGGCACGCCGAGCCAACATGGCAGCCTTGTGGGGATTTCCCTGATGCAAAGCGGCCATGGCGCGGACGAGCAAACTCCTCCCCAGGCGTTGCGTATCCAACATCCAGGTCAGGTCCGATCCACACCTGCGGCAAAGACTTTCCTCATGGGTACGGCCAGCGCGACAGATAGGACATTTTTTCATGACATGACACTCAGGCCGGATGACCCGCAATCACAAGTGACTGACATGGGACTTACGTTTCCATGTAGAAAAGAATATCCGCCAACTGCTCACGCAACGACTTGACCTCTTTAAAATCTTCTTTCTTTAAAGCATCATGAATGGCTTCAATTAAATTAATCATATCTTCCCGATCTTCATCCGCAGCACCCTCCAGCATCCCCTGGGCCTTCTCCACAACGGCTTTGGCGGTCGCAATCTCCGTATGATCTTCTCCATCTTCGCCCGCTTCCAAATCTGAATGATCATCCGTGAGCGCACCCCCAAACATGGCATCCACTCTTGCCCTTGCGTGGGCAAGGGTATTCTCTTCCCTTGCAGTCAGCGCATTGTTGATCGTGATTTTTTTACTCAACCCGGTATTTTTCTCAATGGCCGTCACATGCAACACACCACTCACATCCAGATCCAGCTTGAGGATAATAGGACTCCCTTCTTCGGCCCGACTCAAGCCTTCCACCATAAACTGTCCAATCTCAATATTGAAGGACGCATCCTGGTGTTCTCCCTGAAAAATCCTTACATCGACCTCTTCCTGGTCATCGTAGGTGGTGAAAAACACCTCACTCTTACTGGTTGGGATGGGTGTATTACGCCGAATCATAGGAACATAGACAAAAGGGGTCCATATCCCGTTCATCATCCCAAGGGCACTGGTGCCAAACGTATAGGGGGTGACATCAACCAGTACAGCGGTCCCCTTTTCCCCACCGATGATGGCACCTTGAATGGCCGCGCCCAGGGCTACACACACATCGGGATCCACCTCACCCCGAGGGACCATACCGAAAACATCCTCAAGCCGTTTTTTGATGATTGGGGTTCGGGTCGATCCCCCGACGAGGAGAATCTCCTGAATATCCGATGTATTCAGCCCAGCATCGTTCAAAGCCTTATGCACCAAGTCCAGTGTTTCATCCACGTAGGAAGCGATCATGTGTTCATAATCGTCTCTGGATATCTCACGATCCAAATGCAGCGGAACACCATCCTTAAGGCCGAGAAATTCCTCTGCAACTTTAGCAAAGGGATGGTCTGAAAGAGTGCGCTTGGACGACTCGGCTGTTCTCAGGATTCGCGCATGTGCAGAAGTACCCGGTTCAACATCAAACTGGCGTTCTTCTTTCAGATAGTCCAGCAGGTGTTGACCAATCCGCTGGTCAAAATCATCCCCGCCCAAATGGTTGTTACCCGTACTCGCGATAACCTCAACGATTTCGTCCTCCATCCTCACCACAGAAACATCAAACGTGCCACCGCCAAGATCAAACACCAGAATATGTCGTCGCCCTTGCTGCCCAACCTCATAGGCCAAGGCCGCCGCTGTGGGTTCATTGATCATACGGACCACCTCCAGACCGGCAATCTCACCGGCTTCACGGGTGGCCTGACGCTGAGCATCGGAAAAATAGGCCGGTACTGTAATCACCGCCTTGGTAATCGCCATTTTGAGATCGGCTTGCGCCATTTCTTTCAAATGTCTCAAGATAAAAGCAGAAATTTCCTGAGGCGTATACTCCGTCCCTCCAAGGGATATTTTGTCGGTACTCCCCATCCGCCTTTTGATGGAGCGGATCGTGGCTTCAGGCCGACCAATATATTGATTCATGGCCGACTCACCCACCAAAAGTCGCCCCTGGTCATCGATCCCAACCACCGACGGAATAATAGCCCGCCCTGACGCATCGCGGATTAATCGTGACCGACCGTTCTCAAAAACAGCCACTTCCGAATTGGTCGTCCCAAGGTCAATGCCAATGATAGGCGCATTCATGAGTGATCTTCCTCTTTTTTATTGGTACGGACCTCCGCAGCCCGCAACAGATGCCCGTGCCAGAGATACCCCTTGAGGACTTCGGCGACAACCACTCCATTTTCTTTATCCGCGTGCTTTTCCACACCAACAACCCGCATGGTCTGGGGATCCAGGGGGCCATCCACAGCCTTGATCGCGTCAATTCCTTGCCCAAGAAGAATCTGTTCCAACCGTCGCAACAACATGCGTTGCCCTTCGGCAACCCCAGCCAGCCAAGTTGATTCACGTTTTGACATTTTGGCTAAAAATGAAGGGCGATGGTCCTCAATCATCCGTGTACTTTGCTCCAGACGATCTCTCAACGCAAGAAACTCAAGAAACATCAATGACATGGATTTATGCGTCTGGGCTTCCCACGTCTCTTTGCGACGATCAAGCTCCTGAGCCAGTTCCACTCTTCCAGACTCGATGATGTCAAAAAGGGAACGAAAACGGTCCAATGCCTCCTTGAACTGACGCGATTCAATGCGAACTTCATTCTTCAATCCAGTCAGGGCCAGATAAAGTTGCACCAAATCACCGGCAAAATCCTCCCCCTGCCCAACCGAAACATCGCTCGATCCTTCGTCATGATATTCCTGAAGAAAGGTGCTAAATTCAGCCACCAAGGCTTCCCGGGAAAACTCGTCCAATGGTACTTACCTCCCCTTCATGTTGCAGGAAATCAAGGATTCTTTCAGCCAGCCTTTCAATTCGTTCTGGGTAGGACGCCCCCGGGTGTTGCGAGAAAAAAGAGTGTCAATCAGGGGATCTAGACCCGGCAAACCATGATGAAATAACTGAAAAGATAATCTTTTTTTTCCAGTTTGGATCATGGAATACGCCTGAGCAACCGCTTGAAACCGCTCTGGGTAATGTTCGGGAGGCCACCGCCGAATTTTCTCCAGATAAGCCTTTCGTATCGTTTCATCGTCGGATTCTCGGGAAACACCAAGAAGAAAAAAAGGATCAGTCATCAAAACTTATCTCCAACGGCATCGCTATTTTCCACCTATTTTCTGGCCCCTACACCAGGCAAGGGAATGTCGGCCAGGATATCGCTGATCATCTCCGCAAACACCTCGACGCCCATGGGAAGTCCTCGCGCCAGTTCTTTCGCCAATCTTTCTCCATATTTTTTGTCACCCAACTTACGCCTCAATGGGAGTTCATCCGCAATTCTGGTTTCTATTGCCTCTTGGAACATCTCTAACAGCGGGCCAAGCTCTGATTCAAAATCAGTGCTGTCCATGTCAAGAAATTCCTCGTCATTCTCATCCTCATCACCATACTCAAAGGGACTATTTTCAAAGGATAATCTACCGGAAGACAAAAATTTCTCCATATTACTCATGGTACGCGCATCCAACCGGGAGTACACAGAGCCTTTAACTTCGCGAAGTATTTCAAGATCCTCATAACGAGCCTGCGTAGCGTTACCCTTGGACTGGGAGGAAAGATCGAAGAAAAGAAATGAACCATCATCCTCCCAATGTTTCTTTCCGACGGTGGCAAAAAGCCCTAAAATATCAAAAAAATCATTCTCTAACAACATATTGCATATAAGACGCCGCT
Organism: Magnetococcales bacterium; assembly: GCA_015228925.1. GTDB lineage: Bacteria > Pseudomonadota > Magnetococcia > Magnetococcales > UBA8363 > UBA8363. The sequence continues at coordinate 3,871 of JADGCQ010000082.1, forward strand.
CCTCCAGAGAAAAATCCAGTGCAGGAGCCTTGGCAAAAAAAGGAAGCATGATCTCCATCCATTTCCTGACCGGAAGATGATCATCCTGAAAAGAGCGTTCCAATTCCTGGACCAAGCTTAAGACGGACACTCTATCGGGGGAAATCTTTTCTGACAAATCTTTAAAAATCTTATGATGATGGACCACAAGTTCCGACGGAACCTTGAGGTAGGCAACCTCCGACTGGATCATCAGTTCTATCTCAAGGGGGCCGATGGGTAAACTACGGGCAGCACTCAGCTTTTCCTCTCCGGTCTCCTTCTGTCCGCTTAACAGGGCGACCATCGCCTGACAAATCTGAACCCGACCGCTTCGAGCATGTTCTTTTTCCAACGATTCGGCCACAAGTAATTCCTTGTGGGCCAAATCCAATCGTTTCTCGCCAACTTTTTTTCTGGCATGAGCCAGATGCGATTCCACCAAAACACGACGCGCCCGTTGATGAATGGGGTTGACCGAAAGAATCCTTTCCGCGAAGGCGGCGGCTTTCTTGAAAGTCTTGGCCGCAAAAGCGGCATCCATAGCCGCTTCGAGAATATCACGGTCTTCAGGAAACCCTTTGACAGCCCGATCTACCGCTACCCGCGCATCCTTGGAATTTTTCTTTGCGTGCAAACGGATCAGCGTAATATGGGTATCTCGATCTTGGGGATCATGACGCAGACTGGACTCCAAGAAATCAATTTTGGAGTATCCCTGGCGATTCCCGGAATGAAACAACATACCCCATGGATTTTCATCCATGTCCCGATAATCAGGAAAATCGGCCAAATGACGATAAACCAAGGCTTTGGTCATAGGGTCATGGATCGTTTTAAGTGCCGCGATCCATACATCCGCAGCACTGGACCACTGTTTTTGTCCTTCCAAAGCCAAGGCACGGATTCTGTAAATTTCCCACTGGGAGAGAGGACCAAATCGTTGTTGGAATTTTTCCAACAAACCTATGGCAGAAGGGAGAAGAGGCAGACAGAGAGTCCTGAGAACTTCCTTGGGAAGGTGAGATTCCAGGTCTTGCTTTAACAAGGCACCGGCCAGTTTGTCCGGGTCGGTTGCGACAGATTGAATGTGGCTGATGGCACGAATCGTACCCGCGTTCACGTTTAAAAGCCTGCAAGCCAGTCCATGAACAGGACTCGCCAAGGTGGCAAAAATTCCCATGTCGGTAAAATCCCCAGAGATGGCGATCACAACCGCTTGGGCCATGGGATGGTACGGGGAATCCTCCTTGATCTTTTCCAACAGGGCCAGGGCATTTTCAGGCTGGGATGATGAAAGAACAAGGGCGTGCATAAACAGGCGAAAATTCTTGAATGGCGATCCGATCGGCAACTTTTTCAAAAGTTCCAGGGAGGTTTCATCATCACCACCATCATAGGCATGCAAAACTCTGCGTGCCGTATTGTAATGCACAAGAAACGACGAATCCTCTTTAAAGAGTGCCAAAACCTCGTCATGCCCCGTCAACGCCAACCCAGCCAACACCTCTCCCAATGAACCACCAACCAACAAACCATCCCCATCCAGGTTCCCTTTGAGAGGCTGTAGCGCATGCACGGCCCGACCGATCTGACCCACCTTGAGCAACAGGGAAAACAACAGGATCGGATCGACGGGCTTTCCAGTAATTTCACTGGACTTTTCCAACATGACCGCCGCTTCTTTCCCCATCCCTTTTTCGGACAACTCCTTGGCACGACCCACGTAGGCCTCGGCCAGAAACTCTTTCAGCCCATCCGATTGAGATTGTTCCTCTTTCAGTGCCAGCTTCAAACTTTCGATGGCATTTTTGAAGCGTCCAGAACGCAAATGATCCAGCCCTTCAACACTCTTGGGTCGGGGCAATGTTGCGTAACTTTTCTTTTTTCGCGCCCTCTTAGCCACACCAAAGCACCACTGATAGAGTTGTTGGTTTAAAAACGCGACAGATTGCCAAACGTACATGCCGGAAGCTATCACACATTCTCAGAGATTGAACAGGATGATTTTCACAACGGTCCGCCACGGCCTACCCAGCGATGAATACGGTTAATAATTTTTTTTTGCTCCGCATCGCTCAAACTGGCATACAACGGCAAAGTTAGTCCGTGCCCCTCCAAACGCCGACGCCCCACCATCGCCTGCACCTCTGGACAAGAAAAAGACCAGGGAGAACCTGTCTGAATGTTTCCCTTGTGTAAAAATTTTCGCAACCCTTCCCGCCGGGATGGATCGTGAAACATCAGGGTAAATCCATGCCACCACCGTGGCAAACACCCACCGGGTGCCATGAAAAACCATCCCCCCGTGCGCAACGCAAGATACCGGGAAGCCAATAATGAACGCCGGTTCAAGAGTGCATACATCTGCTCCAATTGCGACAGACCGACACGGGCCATCAACGCCGACGGATACCGACGATGCGCCTGAAGCCGTGCCATCAGCCGTTCGTCCCGACACATGACCAACCCCGCATTCCCCCCCTGAATCATGGCATTCCCATCCAAAACCATCAATTGAATGTCACCCCTGCCCGTCCCCGGCAACGGGGCCGGCATCGAGGAAATATCTTCCAACACCACCCAAGATCCTGTGGGAACCGGCACAACAACCCCTTGAAAATGTTCCATCATGACCCCAACAAAATCACCCCCGGCTGGAAAATTCGGTCGCTCCCAGGGGTCTTGATCGTGGTAGACCACACGCATCCAGGCGGCATCAAATCCTTCCCGCCACGCCGGATGCATCCCCGCCCCCACGGCGATCCGGTCACCATCCCGCCAACCCAATGCCCCCTTGAGAGCCACGATACAATCGACCGGATCATCGAAAAGAATCGCCTTGCGACCCCATAACTGCGACCAAGCCAATTCCCAGCGCATGACCAGACGCTCATCCTGAAAGGGAAAAATCCCCAGTTGATGTGCCAAGGCATCCCTGTCCATGGTGGTCAAGTCGGGACGCATCAAAGGTATCGTCGTCCCCTCGACCACCCAGTTTTTTCTGGAAACTTTCCACACAACTTACACTCCTGTTGGACCTGACGCGAACGACACACTTTTTCTAAGGTCAGAAATACTGCCCTTTCCAAAAACACGGATGATGACAAGGGGAACCTTGTCAGGGTATAATCACTTCGAGGGGTGTGAAAGAAAACATTCAAGCCCTGCCCCTCGTCTGCCGAACCAATATTCAAGGGCACCCAGAATCGGATTGGAACATGTTCTCAACGCTGACGCCAAGATTCTTAAACAACAGGGAAATCAGATCCTGGTTCGTCGCCATACACGCCGTAGGGGCGCGGATTTTTGCCTTGGCCCACCTTTCTGCCCTTTCCAACCCCCATCTTTTCCACCACTGGGATGTCAAAGCCAGGTTGGCGGCACTCTTCTCCATGCCCGCGCTGTCCATCCCCCGTACACCCCATATTCATCTCCACCTCCCGCACCACCGAACTTTCGCTGTGTGGCTGGGGAACATGCATCACATCCTGGCCCGTATCAACCCCCTTGTCCATCTCGACGACCGATACGTCCCCCACCCAGGGGATATCGCCCAAAGAATGGTACACGTCTCCCGCGATCTGTGGGCCGTCGCCCTGGAACATCTCGTCATTTTCCTGGGTGGCTACGAACAGTTGGAAATTATCATCAAAACCGACCATTATCCCAAACAAATCATCACCCCCGCAAAAGGAAAACGGATTATTATCTTTGGCAGCGGCTCGGATAACCCCAAAGGGAAAAAAGAGTATATCCACATTCCCGACGATGAACTGTTCCATGAACACCTGATCATCGGTTACAGCCGGTTTCATGGTTGGCGAATCCAGAAGATGGAGGGAGAGTTTGGCTGCGGCTTTCAATATTCCACCGATAGCCTGAACGCCTCCTATCCCCTCACCGACTGTGCTATCATGCGCATTGGTCACACCTCGGTCCTCATCAATATCCATAACAAACACTAACCTGGATCGTCACACCATCCCGTAGCCTATGCCAGTTCTGCGGGAAACGGTTGCGATAACCACCTGTTCGATGAAAACCCCCGCAACCATTCACGCTACCTATCTGGTCATTATCGCCCTGGCTTGCCTGGGAGCTATTGTTTCCATCGACTTTGGAGATGTTGCATTTTTCCGCCGATTGACATATGCACTGATCATTGCCGCCCTGGCCGTCTCCATTTTATCCATCGTTTATGTTTTCCTGAGCAACACAACCATCCCGACCACCCTGAAAGAGATGGAACGGATTTCAGTCCGTATCCACGAAGCGGCCCAACAATTTGACATGCGACCAGAATCGGTCAAAGAATTCGAGGCATTGTCAGGACTGATCCGTACTGAGTCCCAGCGGTTGAGTCAGGAAATACAGACGCTGACCGCGCCAACCAGCAAAAAATCCGACAATGATTTGGACAACCTTTCCACACGGGTACTCGACGCCAGCGCACCCATGGGGTTGGTGTTGTTATATGCCGTATCTCTTGCGTTCAAACAACAAAAAAATCTAGAGTTGAAAGTGTTGTGCCAAACCGTGGCATTGCCTGAAGGCTCGGAATTTTATTTCCAGGGATGGATCCTGGCCATGACGACGACGGGACTGTTCAAAACGCGGTTTGATGATCAGTTAACGGCCATTATCGAATATGTCCATCCCTCTCTCCAGGAAGGTATTCAAAAACGGATTCCAGAAAAAATTGCGCAACTCAAGGAGACTGGAGACGAGGCCTATGCCACGAATATCATGGCGACAGTGGCCCAACTAGAGAAGTTTTTTGAACCCTGATTTTCGTTTCAGGTTTTACCCTATTTTTTATCCGCATGAAAGAACGCCAAACCCCGTTTCAAGAGAGTATGATTGTCCTCACCCTTTTTGGATGCCAGTGCCGTCGTTTGAATATCCAGAGTGTACGTTCTACCATCAAGCCCCTTGACTTTAATGGCCAGTTGCGACGCAACGCGACGCGCCAACGCCGTGGCCAATGGCAGGCGAATGTTGCAAAGGTATAACCCCATATGTTCGGCGTCCAATACCCCAAAAGCATCTTGGGATTTGGCTTCAAGCTTGAGAATATCCTTGATACGTTGTGCCAACCGCTCTAGCGTGGTGGGCGGAGTACGCACCAAAAGTTTGTGGATATTAGCCAACTTGATGACAACCAACACAGAAGGTTGTCCTGAAGCGATACCCGGTGCGACCCGATCCGCAAAGTCTTGGGGAGGGGGAAGACCATGCTGTGCCCACAGGTCACACAACCTTAAAGATTCAGATACTCTCCCCGGTTCTGCCGCCAACGATTGATCCCATGGTTCAACCTCCAAAACCGGGTTGGTGACGGGTGGTATCTCAGAGTGTGACGATGCGCTGGACACTGGAAAAAATACCCCGGCACCCTCCTCCCAACCTGGTAAGTTGGTATCAAGAACCTGTTTCAGGCTGTTTTCCTGGTTTTTTATCTCCTGGTGAAGATGATCGCTGGTTTGTCTGAATTGACCAACCTCATGCAGGAGCATGGTTTTGATATCAAACAAACGGGTGGATGGGGGATTTTGTTGGATCTCCTCGCCCAGGGTACGAACCCTCTGATCAATATCTTCCATGACCGATGTGGTCTGATGCATACGCCCCAGAAAACCGATCATGGCCTCCCTGGCTTTATTCATCCATCCCCAGGATTTCTGTTGTGTCCCTTCCAAAAGGGCCAAAGCCTGGGAGACTTCCGGTGGATCGTTTTTCAAATACGCGACGACATGCAACAATTCTTCATCGGAAAGGGGCATGAAAATTCCTGTAGCTGGCAGTAAGCCGGATCTCATATATATCATCTTTTGCGTGGCACGTAAATTGGCTCACGATTTGTTCGTGTGTTCACGATCAATGAATCATCTGTTAAAATCCCGAGGAATTGTCTATTTTAATCTGCCTCAGGTCGGACAGGGGGGGTCGGTTGTTCGTTTTAAATAGGGAAGGATGTGTTTCCATGAGTTTGCATCATAGTCTACGTTTTAAAATCGTGTTGTTGATCATGCTTTCCATGGTGGCCATGGGGATGGTATTCAGTTATCTGAGCTACCGTGAGGCGCACCAAGCCATTCAACGCCAAACGTTGGAAGCAACCAAAGTCTTCAACGACATCCTACAGAACCAAATCCACATTCGGGGCAAAGATCAATCCTTGGTTCTGGAATCATTGGCCAATGATCGCGCCATCATCGCCGCATTTTCTGCCCAGGATCGTAAACTGCTCGCCGATCTTACCGTCCCATTTTTTAAAAATCGGATGCTTCCCCACTATGGGATGGATCAATTCCAGTTTCATCTTCCCCCCGCAACCAGCTTCCTCAGAGTCCACAAACCAGAACAATTTGGGGATGACCTCTCGTCATTTCGCAAGACGGTGCTGGCTGCCAATCAAACGCAAAAACCGGTCATTGGGTTGGAAGTGGGACGCGCCGGCCCGGGGTTGCGGGTGGTATATCCACTCTTTCAAGAGGGAAAACTGCTTGGCTCTGCGGAGTTAGGGGGCAGTCTCGAAGAGATTCTGTCCGTTGCCCGTGATATCACCAAACTGGAGTTTGCCATTGGCATCAAAGAATCCGTCTTTACAACAGCCAAACGTTTTGCCGACAGTCAATCCGATATCGTGGTGGGTGATACGATCTACTATGGTTTTTCTTCCCCCGATATTCGCGGTCTTACCGCCATCGCCACGCAAGCACTTGCGGAACCGTTGTCCCAATCGGACGGTAAACGATGGATGGCATCGCGTTTCCCCTTGAATGATTTCAGTGACCAGGAAATCGGCAACGTATTGGTTCTGAACGATGTCACCATGCTTCTGACTGAGGCCCGTAATCATGTCATTCAAAAGGTTTTCCTGATCATGACCATGATTGTGGCTGTCAGTTTTGGCATGGTCACACTGCTCCAAAGATTGGTACTAAAACCCGTTAATACGATTGTACAAACAACGGCCTTATTAGCCCAAGGGGATCTGACGATCTCCATGGATCCAAACAAACAAGGTGAGTTTGGCGTTTTAAATCGAGCCATGGATACCATGGTGACTTATTTGCGACGACTGGTGACAGGAATTGTCGGCCATTCCGGTCAATTAACCAAAAGTGCAACCCATCTCAATCAGGTGGCCAACGACCTTTCATCCGGTGCGGAAGAATTACGCAATAAGGGTGCTAAAGTGAACGCCATCTCGGATCATCTCAATCTCAACATGACTGAGGTGGAAGAAGCCGTTCATGCCATGTCCGGTTATATGACGGAAGTATTGACATCCGCACAAAACATCAATCAAAACATGGCGACCATTTCCGCAGCGGCAGAAGAGGCCGCCGCCAGTCTGGATGCGGTGGCCAATGCTTCCGGTAAACAGTCAGAAGGGATGAGCCAAGTTCGGGGGGCTTCGGAGCGTTCCAGCAGAAACATTGCTACCGTGGCAGAGTCGGTAGCACAAATGAACGTTTCCCTCACAGGGGTCAAAAATCGATGTGCCGCAGCCGCCTCCGAATCGGACTTGGCCCATCAAGAGGTCGAAGCCAATGGTGTCATCATGGCCAGATTGGCGCAATCGGCACAGGAAATTATGAAGGTGGTGGGACTGATCCGTGATATTGCCGAACAAACCAATATGCTCGCACTCAACGCCGCCATTGAGGCGGCTGGTGCAGGAGATTCGGGTAAAGGTTTCGCCGTTGTCGCCATGGAGGTCAAGGAACTGGCCAGACAAACCGGAGATGCCACCAACCAAATTCAGGAAAAAATTGTCCAAGTTCAAGATCAAACCAAAAGCGTCAACGACGCCATGTTGGGGATGAATCAACGGGTAACCCGCATTCGCAACACAAATAGTTATATTCTGGATGCCATGGTCGAACAATCCACCGCTGTCATGAATATAACCCAATCCATGGAAGAAGTGGCCAAAGAGACCGAATCGGTATCACACCTGGTCGGAGAAATGACTCTGGAAGTCAGTGAGGTCAGTCATAGCGTGAGTGAAATCGCACTGGGTATCAGCGAAGTCACACGCAATGTATCCGCCGCCTCCATTGGCGTAGACGAAATGACCCACTCTGTGGAAAACACCTCCGCCCATGGGGAAAAAATCAACCATGCCGTCGCCGAAACGGTCTTTAAAGCGATGGAACTGACACATAACATGGGTGAGGTTCACCAGGAAGCCGACAAAATGGTCACCATCAGCACCTCCGTCGCCGAATTGGCCCAAGCTTCCAAAAATATAGCGGACCTGCTGGATCAGGAATTACGTCAATTCCATGTTTAGGGTCTCCGATGACTGGCTAGTCGGACAACCAGAAGTAAAATCGAATGATCACGACAATTCACTACCGGAGGAAGTCATGAAAAAAATATTCAAGATGTTCATGATCGCACTGGCGTTCACGATGATTGTACCGGAACACGCTATGGCCAGGATGAAAAAATCTCAAGAACAAAGCATTGATTTTTCCAGTTTTACTTGCTCATCATTCATTAAAGAAATGACAGAATCAAGCGAAGAAGATGCCGGTGCCGTCCTGCTGTGGCTTGATGGATATCTCAGCGGAGTTTCTGGAGATACCGTCCTCCATTGGAAAGGTTTTGAACAATTTGCAGAAAACCTCGTAACCCACTGTCAGGATAACAAAGATCAAATGTTGCTGGACGCCGCAAAAAACGTGGGAATCGAATAAGAAAAACCGGCACCCCTCCCATCGAAGTGCAAAAGGGCGGAAGCATCCACAAACACAGTGCTTTCGCCCTGGGGTAGGCTGCCCCCAGAAGTTCATTCCCGCAAAACACCCCCAAATCAAAATGCGGTTCCCCCGTCGCCATCACGCCGCACCATCCCCCTTGAACCACCATTCCCTGACGTTTTCCCTTCAAAAATACGAAAAACACAATAACGAGATAATGGCCCCCAGATTGCAATTGTCAGCACATCGGGGTTGCGGTCCAAAAGTGATACCGCTGCTAAAAATGAGATTTACTATAAAAGAGTGCTGCTTAATGTTCGAGGATCCAACCCCGATGTCAAAAAATAAGTCAATTTCACAAAAAAAACGCTAAGAGACAGTCAATGATTTGACAAGACGCCGGGCAGAATCATTGTTCTTACACAAAAGGACACGCTTCAAGCTGAAAAACTGAAAAACTGATCTATGTGATCTCACTTTGAAAAGAAAGAATGACTAAACAAAATGGAGCCATACATGGGTGCCTTCCCAATTCCACCATCGGATGTTCACGAACTTCCTCCCCAAGTCAAAGCCTACCAACAAGGTGCGGCTCTGGCTGATAACACACGAGCGGCCTATTGGGGAGACCTGCGGCGGTTCATGGATTGGGGCGGTGAAGTCCCTTCCTCAGCAAAAATGATTGCCTCTTACTTGGTTGCCCATGCGGACTCTCACAAGTTTGCCACCTTAGCGCGCTGGAAAGTATCCATCGGCAAGGCACACACCGCGCAAGGGTTGTCCGATCCCACAAAAACGGAGATGGTACATGCCGTCCTCAAGGGGATCAAACAAAAACATGGGCAGGATCAAAGACAAGTTGCCCCGTTGACCAAAGATAAGATTATCGCCATGTGTGTCCAAATGGGCGACCGGCTCAAGGATAAACGGGATAAAGCCCTCATTATGGTTGGGTTTGCCGCCGGTCTCAGACGGTCCGACCTTATCGCCCTGGCGGCCCGCGATCTGCAAAAGAGGGAAACCGGTATCGAAATCCACCTCAGCAAAGGCCGTGTGGGGCTTCCCTATGCACAAGGGGAGGTCTGCCCGGTCCGCGCCCTCGATGATTGGTTACAAACAGCGGAAATCGAAGAAGGCCCCGTTTTCCAGGGGATCAACCGCCACGGAAAACGTTCCGGGAAACCCCTCACCGGTCATGGCGTCGCTTTGATCGTCAAAGAGCGGGTACAAGCCATCGGTCTCGACCCGGCCAACTTCAGCGGTTTCAGTCTGCGCTCCGGGTTGATTGCCAGTGCCTCGGCAGCCGGAATCTCTCTGCAAAGTGCCACAACCCTATCTGGAACCGGGGTGCTTTGATCGGGTAGAATTGCGAGGCACAACCCATGGCTCGAGCCGGGGGGAGAGTGACTCCCCCCGGCATCATGATGGACCTATCTCAGGATTTCTTGGAGATTTCCTTGCGGACCTCATCCATGTCCAGTGCCAGGGCCTTTTCAACAAGTTCGACAAATTGCGGTTCTGGCAACATGCCAGGCTGTGAAAAAATAATAATCTGTTCACGAAAAATCATCAGCGTCGGGATGGAACGAATTTGAAATGCCTGGGCGAGTTCCTGCTGATCGTCGGTTTCAACCTTGCCAAAAATCACGTCGGGATAGCGATTGGATACGCGCTCAAAGATTGGCGCAAATGTTTTACAGGGACCACACCACGAGGCCCAAAAGTCGATGATCACCATATCGTGACCATTGATCGTCTGTTCAAAGCTATCCTTATTCAGGGTGATCGCTGCCATACTGTTCTCCTGTCGAAGTGATTTTCTCGTTATCTGGACCCCTCACGGATCCAGATCCTTTTCGAGCATGGCTTCAACCACACTCAACGGACTCGCCGCCGACCGTGTCAGCTTTTCTCGAATAACACCATACCCCGCCTCCATCCTCCCTCTTACCGCCCCATCCGTCAACAATTCCAAGAGATCACGACACAACGTTTGCCCTTGGGCCTCATGCTGCAACCGTTCTCTGACCACGCCCCACCCCGCAACCAAGTTAACCAGAGAAAAATAGGGAATTTTGACCAACCGCTTCCCAATTCTATAAGTGATTTCATGGACGCGATAGCAGACCACCTGCGGCGTTCCAATCAGTGCCGTTTCCAAGGTCGCCGTCCCCGAAGTAACCAATGCCGCATCGGCACTTGCCACCAGATCATACGTCGCACCCAACCGGATGGGAACCTCTCGACGAAACTCCGCATCAATATCCGTCGGCCAATGCCGTAAAATATCGTTTTCCGACAATGTTGGCGCACCGGCAATCGCAAAACGGACGCCGGGCATCTGCTGTTTGAGCAAATGACAGCCCCGTATCATGGGTGCCAACATCCGACTCACCTCAGAATGACGGCTCCCCGGCAAAACAACAACCCATGGTTCATGATTTCCAATACCCAATTCTCGCCGTATCCGCTCCCGCCCCCCGGTCCCTTCCAACCTTAAAGACCATGGTAACGCCCTTTTAACCAGAGGATGTCCAACAAACGTCACTGGAAGACGGGTATTGGCATAGATTTCCTTCTCAAAAGGCAACAAGACCAGCAAATGATCCAAAAATTTTTCCAAATGCGCCGCCCGACCACGACGCCATGCCCAAACCTGAGGTGACACATAATGCAATACCGGTATGTTCCTAGCCTGGGCACGTTTGGCCAGAAGAAAATTAAAATCGGGTAAATCAATCGTCACCAACAAATCGGGGCGGTGCCGATCCATCATCGCAAGCAAATACCGGAATACCTTCACCAATACCGGCAACCTGCGCACCACCTCCACCAAGCCAATCACCGACAAATGATGGGTATTGAACGGCCCATCGATCCCCTCGGCACGCATTTTCTCCCCACCGACCCCCATCACGACGGCATCGGGGTATCGCATACGTAATTCATGCAGCAATTCCCCCCCAAGAAAATCGCCAGAGGCTTCACCAGCCACCATCATGATTTTCCATTGCCGGGTCGTCATCGCCCCCCCAATCCTTCCTCGCTGCACGCAACCAATACTTGGCCATAACGATTCACCCGGCGCAAGGTCTCTTCTGGATCCAGCACAATGGTCTTCCCCGCTTCGATCACCAAAACCGACAATCCCGCAGCGTGCATCTTTTCCACCGTCCCTGGACCCACGGTCGGGAGATCCAAACGCAAATCCTGTCCCGGCTTGGAGGTCTTGACCAATACCACTTCGCCGCGCCCCACCCAGGTTTTACCCGATCCACACGTCAAATCACCCGCACGCCGAATCATCGCATCGGTCCCCTCCATCGCCTCCACGGCGACAACAACCCCTTTCTTGACCACCACCCCTTGGCCAATATCCAATGAACCCAACGTCTTTGCGGCCTTCCAACCGATTTGAATATCTTTCCACATCTCATCGTCAGGGCGACGATCACTCAATATCCCCTCCGCGACCAGAAGTTGCGGCAGATAATCGGTCACGGATCGCACCTGAAAACCATGTTTGGCCAGCTCCACCGCAATCCCCCGCAACAAGTGGTCATCATGGAGATTTTTAAGCCGCCAGATCAACGTCAATGCCGTGGCATCGGGTCGGACCCGCCAAATGGCCGATTTAGAAATTCCCCCCGCCAACACCAAATCCTGGACCTGCCGCTCCTTAAAAAATGCGATGATTTTTTTAAACCGCCCCAACGTCACCCATAAGACATCATCAACCATCTCCTGGATACGGGCATCGGTTTCCCCACGATGGGCGGCAACGACCAGCGGACGCAATTCTTCAACGGCGACTTTTTGGGCAAACAAAAGGGGCAAATTGCCGTTACCAGCAATCAGACCAATCGGATTTTTACGGGGAAAAGACAAAGGAACGCCTGAATTCAAGGGTCTGGGGGGGGAATCATCCCAATGCCATCAACCTAAGGGCGTGTTGACATGCGATGATGTGTTCACCCCCTAGAAAACTATTAAAAGAAAAAAGGGGTCTGGGGGATTGCCCCCAGGGTTTTGCTTTT
>JADGCQ010000083.1 GCA_015228925.1 Magnetococcales bacterium
GGTCGGTAAGCGGCCTTACCGTAGAAAAAGTATACAAGATCCTTCTGGAAAAGTGAATCTTTCTGCGGCACAAGCTTTCCTGACTGGAGAATTTTTAGGAAAATATCCTTCCGAGCCACATGGGTCAACGGCATGGATGGGGGTAAAGGAGCCGCGTTGGAAGCAACAGACTGAATATATCCCTTGAAAGGTGCCATGTCCGCCTATCGTCCCATGCCAGTGAAAGATGACGCACTATAGTAAAACACCTTCTCTCAATCAACGCCGTCCAATGGTTGCGCTACAACAACCGGGGGATATTTTTTCATCATCCAAACCAACAAAAACAATCCCGGAAGTGCCGCCGCCGCCGTGGCCAGGAAAAACAATTCCCAGGGCATGTTATCGGCCAACCACCCCCCCGTCGAAGACAAAACCGTGCGTCCAAAAGACATGAACGAAGTCAACAACGCATACTGGGTCGCGGTATAGGCAATATTACACAACGATGAAAGATAGGCGACAAACGCGGAGGTTCCCATCCCCCCACTCAAGTTCTCGACCAAGATCGTCAACGCAAACATGGGCATGTCATGCCCCCAACGGGCCAACACCACAAACATCAGATTGGAGGCCAACTGCAATATTCCACACCACAACAGAGTCCTGGTGATGCCCAATTTTTTGACCATCCATCCACCCAAAAAAGCCCCGGCAATGGTCGCCGTCAACCCCACCACCTTGCTGATCTCCGCAATCTCAATCCGCGTAAACCCCAACTCGCTGTAAAACGGATTGCCCATCACCCCCGCCAAGGCATCGCCCAGCTTGTACAGCAAAATAAACAACAAGATCGGCATCCACCCCTTGCGCGATAAAAATTCCGCAAACGGACCGATAATCGCCGCCGAAATCCATAACGCCAACCTGCGCCCCCCCTCACCCAACCCCCGGATCGCGGCAATACGCGACCGCATCTGTTTTTCCAACCGGATCGATGCCACGCTCACCGGAACATGCGGTTCCGGTGCCAATAACACCGTCAACATCCCCACACTCATCAGACCCGCCATGGCCAGATAAGTTATCGTCCAACCAAACCAGGTCGCCAAATACAAAGCCAACGCACCCGAAGTCAACATCCCCAACCGATACCCCAACACCACCACCGCCGCACCCGCCCCATACTGATCCGCATCCAACACCTCCACCCGGTAGGCGTCGATGACGATATCCTGCGTCGCCGACCAAAAAGCGGTGGATAACGCAAATACCGCCGTCCACCAGGGTACTACCCCAGGTTCCGTAAACCCCATGGCGGCAATGGACATCATCAGGAAAAATTGGCTCAACAATGCCCAGCCGCGCCGACGACCCAAGAGGTGCGTCACCCCCGGTATCGGCAGACGGTCTACCAACGGCGCCCAAAGAAACTTGAAGGTGTAAGGGATACCCGTCAGCGCAAACAAACCAATGGAAGTCTTGCTGACCCCCGATTCCGCCAACCACAACGATAACGTGCCAAAGGTCAACGCCAACGGCAAGCCGCTGGAGAACCCCAAAAACATGACCGCAACAATCCGAGGATGCCCATAAATATGGAGAAATTCAGACAAACCAGACCATAGGTTGGTTAAACCCCGATGCATGATCCCAATGACCCTTCCCCTTTAACAATGCCATTTCACCAATACGCAAGGTCAACCATCGCGGCTCACGGCAACGATCACGATGATCATCATCCAAAGATGATAATCACGATTGGTGAATTTTAACAAGGATCCGGGAATGATCTTTCCCCAAAGATGATGCCCTCGGAACACACTTGATAACCGATTCGACAACAGCCACTATGGTGGTCACCAACCCCCTTTTACAGAGCGTCCTTACCCAACCATGACACCAAACAACCCCCACCCCAAACCACCCCGTCTCCTCCCCATTACCGACGCCGATCTACCCGCCGTTTGCCAATTCTATCACCAACACCTCAACCCCCGCATCCCGGTAGAAAACTGGATCAACGCCTTCTCCTACCACGGACGCAACCATCCCCCCAACCATGGGTTCATGCTCACCGACAGTCAAACCGTCGTCGGCGCATTCGGAGCCATCTACTCCGATCAATGGATCAATGGTCGTTGGGAACCTTTCTGCAACCATACCAGTTGGGTGGTCCACCAAGCGTACAGACCCTGGAGCCGAGACCTACTTGAGGCACTCCTGCAACAAGACCATTGGCACGCCACCAGTTTCACAACCAATCCCCATGTTGCAAACATCTGCCGCAAACACCAATTTTCCCAACTCAACAACCGCGTGGAAGTGTTCTTCAATACCCCCCACCCATTTTCCACAACCCCCGTCACCCAAAATCCATCCGCCTTCAAGAAACGCCTAAATCCCTACATCTACCAAGATTACATCACCCATCACCATCTGCCTGGAGTCGAATGCATCCTGCTCGGCCATCCGCAGCGATGCGCCCTCGTGGTCTACAAGAAAAAAACCTGGAAAAAACTCCCCGCCGCCATCCTGCTGCATTGCAGCGATTGGGAAGTTTTCTCACGCCACCGTCACCCCTTCGGAAGTTTTCTCCTGCTACACCACGGCATCCTCACCACCCATGTCCACACCTTCCAACTCCCCACACCACTGACCGGAACCCTTTCCTACCGCGACACCCAGCCACGCCTGTTCCTCTCCCGTGGCACCGTCAAACCCCACCAACTCTCTTTCCTCTATTCCGAGATCACCGCCCTCAATCTTCCCCTATGATCCCACCCTAGAACCATCACAAACAACGACCACCCGCCTCCTTGAGCATCATATCCACCGCATCATGCCCCCCCTCCTTGGCCAACAACCGCGCCGTCGCCCCGTCGTTATTCATCATATTGACCTTGGCATTGGCCGCCACCAAGACGGCAACAACATCCGCATGGCCCCGTTGCGACGCAAACATCAACGCCGTCATCCCATCCTTGTTCTGGGCATTGACATCGGCCCCACCATCGATCAACGCCTGTACCGCATCACCTTTCCCATCCTTGGCCGCCACCATCAAAGTCGTATTACCATTTTGATCCGGGGTACTGGCCGCAGCCCCTTGTTGACCATCCGCCGCCTTGACACCCTGTGTCTGGCTCACCGTCGCCTTGGAACCGTCCACCGCTTCGGATCCAGCCTGAACACCCCAGGCGAACAAACAAACCGTCAGGAACATGGATAAGAACGCCCAGCGTATTAACATGATCGAATCCTTTTATTGGCAGTAAAAAACAGTTGATACCCACAAATCACCACCCTACACCCCACCATCCATCACATGCACTTTCTCAATAAATATACAATTCATCGAAATCGCGCACGGCATCCATCAATTCCAAAACCATACCCTGCACCTGTCCGTGGGAATGTGCCTCACCCATGCCGCGAATCGCTTGCAGTATCACCCCCCACACCTCCAAATGCCGGGCGTCAATCTGGGCCGCTAGAACCGATAGCGACTCCAAAGAAACCAAAACCTTCAAGGCATTTGCCTTCATCTCCTCACACACCCCCTGAGAAAGTCCACTTTCCGCAATATCCTGGTAAATCTGCATCAAGGCGGTTGGCGAAGAGAAAACCCCCTTGGCTGCCCCCTCATGAACACGGCCCAATGGGCGCAACAAAGAACCCATCGCGCTACGTAACGCAAATTTATGACCGCGCTTACTGTGCATCGTCGTTCGTTTTTCATAAATAGCAAACACCACCACCAAAAAAGCCCCCTGCAAACAAAATCCAATCAACTGGGGCAACAAACTGCGGCTCAAGTCGGCCTCTGCATACAACCACAAAGTCAAAAAAGGGGCCGCCGCAAAGAAAATCACCAGGAAAATCAAATACAGGGCCACCAGACCTTGCATCAATGACATCTGCCGTCCCAACGCGGATTGGATCATGGTGCATCTCCTCGGTTCATCAACCATTTCCCCGGTCAAAGCGCCCCCGGAACCCCAGGTGGGCACGACCATTCAATGCCCAGCCCCATGAATATCGACCAAACAGGATTCCAAAGTGTACCCACTCAAAATGATGGCACCATGACGGAGTGTCATTTCACCTTCCAAATATTTAAAATCATAGACCCGTTTCAGAACCAACCGCCCCATATCATTCCTCTTCAGCCCCATGTAACTCAAAGCCACGGTATCATCCAAAAGTTCAACCCCCATACTCTTGCAAAGCTCTCGGGCGGTTTCATGGCTTTTTTCCCTAGCCCTCATGCTGGCAAACCAGATCCATCCAATACCAAGCAATATTCCGGTCGCCGTCAATTCCATGCCAACAGTCCTGAGACTAGAGTTCGCTCACATCGGTCTTATCGGATCCAGCAAGTCGCAAACGCGATTTAATGCATTCCATCACCTGGTCCGTACATTCTTCGATGGAATATTTCCCAGTTTCAAGGACTAGATCAGCGTGTTCAGGCCGCTCATAGGGTGACGAAATACCTGTAAAATCCCTAATTTCTCCATCCCGGGCCTTTTTGTACAACCCTTTGACATCTCGGGTTTCGCAAATGTCCAACGGGCAATCACAAAACACCTCGATAAAATCACCCGCAGCCATCAGATTTTTTACTTTTTGCCGATCTGCCCGGTAGGGTGAAATAAATGCGGCCAGGACAATGACACCCGCCTGGGTCAATAATTTGGCCGCCTCCCCCACACGTCGGATATTTTCGATCCGGTCGGCCTGGGAAAACCCAAGATCGGCACACAAACCATGCCGGACGTTATCGCCATCCAAGGCAAAAGTGCGATAACCCAGCTTATACAAACGTTTTTCCAAAGCGAAGATCATGGTGGACTTACCAGATCCAGACAATCCGGTAAACCAAACCAAGAAACTTCGGTGTCCCTGCAAACGCTCCCGTTCATCGCGGGTGATAGACATAACCTGCCAAACCGTATTGGCACTTTTTCTCATTGGACCCGATTCATTCATACACATCACCCATCGCCCAGCCCCCACCAAACCATCCATTTCCTAAGTCCAGAACGTAGCCCCACACAACCACCCCAATCACCCCTTGGAACTCGCCGCCAGAATGACGGCCATCTGATCTTTAAGCTGCAATTTTCTTTTTTTCAACCGTTCCACGGTAAATTGGTCCATAGTGCGCCCCGTTTCACCAATCTGCTGTTTCAAAGATTGATGTTCCTCATGAAGTGCGCGAAATTCATTGTTTTTTGCCAAAAGTTCCTGCACCAAAACCGTTTCATCCTTAGACATCGATCTCTCCTGTTTATGGTTGAATACATGGCGTCGGTGGTGCCGACACCAACAACGGAACATCACACTTCGACCGGATCCCGAACAACCTCTTTTCCTTCCTCAGGCAACAATTCCCCCAGCAATCCCAGGCGAACCGCCTCCGTTGCCAGATGATCTGCCGATTCATTCAGGGCATGACCCGCATGTCCCTTGACCCACTTCCATTCTATATCATGTTGCTGGCAAACGGCATCCAATCTTTTCCACAAATCGGCGTTGGCGACCGGCTGGCGATCTTTTTTGATCCATCCCCGCTTTTTCCAATCAACCAGCCACACGGTAATACCCTTGCTGACATAAGTCGAGTCGGTGGTCAAGACCACCCGGCATCGACGCTTCAAGGCTTCCAAACCGCGAATGGCCGCCATAAGCTCCATACGGTTGTTGGTGGTATCCTCGTGGTAGCCATGGATATGTTTTTCCCGTTCGCCATAGCACAAAACAACCCCCCATCCTCCCGGACCAGGATTGCCCCGACAGGCACCATCGGTATACATTCGGACGACCTTTTGAACAACATCAGACTGGGTTTGCTTGGGATTCAATCGTTGCCTTTCCTTTGATCGACAAGTGGATATGTCGCTGGCGTTTGAGGTATGATATACAATTGCGGGCATCGCCTGAAGGATTTCATTTGAAAACCCATCGCAGAGGATATTTCCCATGGCAAAGGTTTTGGTGACGGGAGCCGCCGGATTCATTGGCTTTCACTTGGCAAAAAAGCTTCTGGAACGCGGAGATCATGTCGTTGGATTGGATAATCTCAACGACTACTATGACCCGATCTTAAAACAAAACCGTCTGGCCTTGCTGCAAGCATCCCCAGGATTTCAGTTTGCCCACATGGACCTGGCCCACCAGGAACCTATGCAAAATTTGTTCAAGGATCACCATTTTGATGCCGCCGTCAATCTGGCCGCCCAGGCTGGGGTGCGCTACTCCATCGACAACCCCAACGCCTACGTCCAAAGCAATCTGGTGGGATTTGCCAATCTTCTCGAAGGGTGCCGCCATGGTGCCGTGGGACACTTGGTGTTTGCCTCCTCCTCATCCGTCTACGGTGCCAACACCACCATGCCTTTTTCGATTCATCAAAATATCGATCACCCCCTGTCGTTATATGCGGCCAGCAAAAAAGCCAATGAACTCATGGCGCACACCTACGCACACCTGTTCCGCCTCCCCGTCACAGGCCTCCGCTTCTTTACCGTCTACGGTCCGTGGGGACGACCCGACATGGCCTTGTTCAAATTTACCCGCGCCATTCTTGCAGACCAACCCATGGATGTCTTCAACCATGGAAAAATGCGCCGCGATTTTACCTACATCGACGACATCATCGAGGGGGTTGTGCGCGTCATAGACCGCCCTGCCCAACCCAATGACCGCTGGGACAGCGATCATCCCGACCCCGGAACCTCCAATGCCCCCTACCGTATCTACAATATCGGTAATGACAACCCCGTAGAACTGATGCGCTACATCGAAGCGTTGGAACAAGCCCTGGGCAAAAAAGGGATCAAAAATATGTTGCCCATGCAGCCAGGCGATGTCCCGGCAACCTGGGCCAACGTGGATGACCTCGTGACCGATACCGGATTCAAGCCACAAACATCCATTGAATCGGGCATTCAACGATTCGTCGATTGGTACCGAAATTATTACCACATCTAAAATCCCCGGCAACTCCACACGATACCTAAGTCTGGACTTCTTCGAGGGAAACCCTTTATGCCATCACGCATCCCCGCCTCTTCCAAAACGCAAGGCCAGACCCTACGATTCCAGGGGGGGGCAGCCCTCCCCCCCCCCATTCGCCCCTTGATGGAATTTTTCGCCTACATGGCACCCACGGGCTTCCCCAAAAAAGTATTTTTTCAATTCGCTCACCTGTTGCCCACCCCCTTGACCGCCATCCGCCGCAGCAAAGGGATCTCCCTGTTGGATGACCTGGATCGTCGCGGACTGATCATCCACTCCAAAGAAGACATCCACCTTTTCGGTCCCACGCTCGCCGCCGTTCGTCAATCCATAGCCCCCACCCGCGCCCATCGGATCATCCAGGAAGGGGGGCAATTCCTGTTGGCAACCCTACCCAACCATGGAAAACCAACCGTCGAACCCCATGAACTCAACCGTTTATCCTGGCATTCCCGGGTACTGGCTGATCACGCCTTGAAAATCGGCAACAAAGAAATTGCCACCAAATTGATGCATTGGCTTGACTGCGCCGGACGCAAACTCATTGGGACATGGCCCGACCGGGCCATCAATTGTCACCAAAGCGCACTGAATCTTTCACAACGGATCCTGGGTTTCAACCATCATCTCACCATTGTTCGTCTAAATAACCTGGGCGAAACCTGGCGCCGCATCAAAGAGACCACCCAGGCCGAATATTGCCTGCTGGGTGCGTTACTCCTGTTAACGGATCATCTGGGGCAATTTTCTCATCTTGAAGCCAATATCCTGGGAAATCTGGGATTGCTGCGCAGTGACCAGAAGCAATGGGGCGAAGCACGCGAAGCCTTCAACCAAGCCTGGTCCATGGCCAAAGAATCCCGTGGATTGAATGATCCCCTGATATTCCTCTGCGCCAACAACCTAGCCAGGATCATGGGGATACAAAATGATTTTCAAGGGGCTGCGCAATTCTTAGAGCAAGCCCTGGAGTGTCACTATCAGGGAAACCATCCCCCGGCCCATCCAAACGTCGCCATTATTCTCAACAATCTTGGACTGGTACAAAGAAAAATGGGCATCACAGAAGAAGCCAGGACAACCTTGGCCAAAGCCCTGACCATGGCCGAAAAATGCCTCCCCCCAGGACACACCCTTCTCACACAACTGAAAGAAGGCCACCAACGGTTATAAATGGTTCCTCACATAGAAATCCGCATTCGGGTCAGAGACCCAATAGGCGAAATTTCCTTGACGATAAGTGACCGCGCAGGTTACACTTAGCGTTCATCTGATTGGTAACTTTCGGTCATAATCGAAAAAAAACGGTTCTGATGTGATCGAAATTTTCAAAAGTCTGTTAATACGCCAAACCGATTTAATTCTTAACTTGTCGTTGAAGTCCAGAAAAATAGGGTAATTAAAAACTCTGGCAAAAGCAACGTGGTGGTTGTTCGTGTTAGCGGTAAGAATCCAGAGGAGTCAACAGAAATTTGACGCCATTCGCTTATTTCTGGAAAGTTAGCAACTGAGGAATCGGGCGTTTGTGATCCGCTGTTACGAAGGTCACGCAAAGACGGGTGGCGTGGTAATAGGGTATGTTTGGCTGCTGTGAAAATTTTGAGCCGTTTTGGCATTGTCCATCGACTACGTCAAGTTTGTAAAAATGCGAAGGGCGGGAAAGTCCCCTCACCATACCCTGCCGGACAATAGACCTGATATACCTGACAGAAACACGGACCGGGGCTTGTCGTGTCGCCAGGGGTTAACGGAAAAGGTAGCTTGTTTTTAAAAGCTGTTTGTACACGTTCCCGATAAATCAGCACCCAGTAATGGTATGGTGGATGCGTCTCGGTCGTTTATTGGACTATCGCGATGCAATTAAAGGTAGAGATTTAGGTATTTAATATGCGTCATTTTTATAATTTAAAAATCCAAACAAAATCGGTGATGCATCCGTTTCATAGAGGGGACGCCCCGAAATGATGGCAGCTGGATTGCCACACAGTTATTGGTTGTTCGTTTTCGACATGTTTTGCACGGCGTCGCTCTGCCATCTGGTTGTTATTACGCGGTGGAATCCGCACGCACCCTCGGAACACTTGGCCAGTGCGCCACAGAACCGCCATTTTGGCCATGTGCCCCGTGTGGGGGGGGCTGCCATTTTTGCCGTCTTTTTGTTGCAATCACTTTTCTTGGCTCGAGACGATGCGACGGGGCTGACCGCTAGTTACAAGCTACTGCTTGTAGCATCGCTTCCCGTCTTTGTTGCCGGGTTCATCGAAGACATCACCGGTCGCATCACACCAAAGGTCCGGTTTGGTGCCTCAGTACTGTCGGCCATCCTGTCGTTTTATCTTCTGGATGCTAGAATTATCCGTTCTGATATTCCCTTCATCGATCCCCTTCTTAACCAGTTCACTCTGTTCTCGCTTGTGGTGACCGCATTTGCCGTGGCCGGCATCGCCCACTCAGTCAACATCGTTGATGGCTGCAACGGCTTAGCCTCCCTGGTTTCGGTCATCATTCTCTCGGCACTTTGCTATGTCAGCCATCGGGTGGGCGACTCTGCACTCGTTTTCATTTCCCTAACCCTGATCGCTTCCGTCCTGGGTTTTTTCCTTCTCAACTATCCATACGGCCTGATCTTTTTGGGAGATGGTGGTGCCTATTTCATCGGTTTTATCATCAGCCAAGTGGCCATCCTACTGGTAATCCGGCATCCTGAGGTTTCCGCTTGGTTTCCGTTCTTGCTGTGTTTTTATCCCACCTTCGAAACTGTCTTCAGCATCTATCGCCGCTTTTCCATTTCCAAACGTTCCCCCATGGAAGCCGATGCGTTACATTTGCATTCGTTAATCATGTCGCGAGTGGTCATGAATAACCCTAAGTTGACGTACCGTGAAAACAAGCTGCGCAAAAATTATCTGACATCGCCCTACCTGTGGTTTTTTAATGGGGTCGTCGCCATGGTCGCGCTCTGGTTCTACGACTCCCCCCTCGTGCTGATGGGGTTCTATGTGGTTTTTATTGTGATTTACATTTGGGTTTATTCGGGAATCGTTAATTTCAGAATTCGCGGTTCTTCCGTGCGCTAGGGTTACATTCAAGGTTTCTTTAGCCAACAATGATCTATTGTGGAAGAACAAGACCAAGTTTAGGGTCGCATTGAACCCTTTGAAATCTGCGCTACCTAGTGCCAACGTCCTGGGAAACCTGAAATTGTTGCGCAATGACCAAAAGCAATGGGACGAAGCGCACGAAACCTTCAACACAGTCTTGGCCTACGAGAACACAGCCAATCACATCAAAACTCTTCCCTGTTCTGCGCGGAATGCCACACCAATGTGATTTCCACGACATCTTCATCTTCAAACACCTCATACCAGATAATAAACGGGAATCGAGCAACGACCAGTTCCCGATATTTTGGATATTTCCGGGAAATGGGGCCAAGGTAGGGATTCTGAGAAAGACGAGACGTTGCTTGATGAATATGGGAAACGACTTTTCTGGCGACTGATGGATTTTCTTCCCGAATGTATTCAGTGACCTGGAACAAAGCATTTTTTGCTTCTACAGTCCACTCAACCTTCATGCCTACAATCGCTCCACTGCGCAAAAAATGCCTCGACCTCATCCGTCGCATATTCCCCACGTCGTCCCTGTTCGGACGATTGGGAAAGTCTTTGGGCAATCACGCGATCTTCAAGGGCCATCTGAGAAACTCTCACCCAAAATGCGTTCATATCAGGTTCCCCGTGAACCTGTTTTCCAACCTCGTCAGGAAGATGAAGTACATGATCCATCGGAAACCTCCATTGAAACAGCTGGCTTATATCCAAAACCAAGAACTCCCGAAAGAATATCGGAGATCCAAGAAACGTCAACCCCTCTCCTAATTGAGAGGATCACCAACGGACGGGAGAATGGGATAAAACCACCATCCCCCGTCCGCCGTCCGATCTACCAGCCGATCATCTCCATGTTGTCAAACTCGATGAGCGTTCCATCCTCCAAGGTGATGGTGCCAGAGGCGTTGGCGTCGTCAAACCGAATCTGCTGGCTCGTCTCATCAATGCTGTAGGTGAACGCCGTATCCAGGGTCCAATTGCCGTCTGGATTGATCTCACTGACCGGCCCACCATTCACATCCTCCAAGTGAATGGCATCCACCCAACCAGTGCCGCCACCACCATGGATCACATCATTCCCCTGGGCATTGCCGATAACAAACAGGTCGTTGCCATCGCCACCATCCAGGGTGTCATTGCCCGCACCACCACCAATGATATCATCGCCCGCCATACCCAGAATGACATCATCCCCCGCCCCCGTACCAATCACATCATCGCCAGCACTCCCCGCGACCGTCTGATTCTCCACAGGGACCACCTGTGCATCGGCTTCATCGGGGGTGACCGGGATCGCAGGCAGGGAAAACACCAACTCGCCACCATTGTTGATCTTGACATGATCGCCCTGAACAACCCCATGACTCAAAGCACCCATGGTTTCCGCTTCCAAGTCAACCCCGTTGACCACAATGTTATCCACCAAAATGTGGGAATGGGGATGAACCGGTTCAATACGAATCTCATGGGCCTGATCCGAAGAAAGGTTCAAATGATCGACAGTGATGGTATCCCACGCACCACCCTGGGGATGGTGCGCCGCATCGGCGGTATAACGCCCGACCGTTTCACCATCGACCACCAAGTCGAATTCCCCATCATTGCCATGCCCCCCTCTGGCCACATGAAGCACCAAAACATCACCAGCCGTCCCATCCGCTTCACCGTCACCATGATGACGACGACCACCGCCGCCATGTCCACTGTGAGAGCCACCCCGTCCCCCATGTGATCCACCATGTCCACGATGAGAATCGCCCCATCCTCCGTGCGCTCCACCGTGAGAACCATGCCCCATGCCATTGTTTTCTTCCCAATCCACCGATAACGTCCCTTCGGTCATCCGCGTGCTGTCACCATCCCTGGTCGTCACCTGAATCCCCAGTAAAAACCCCGGCTCAGCATGACGCGGTGGAATGATCCCAAGATCAGGGACACTCCAAGCGATAGCATCCCCCGCTGCGTTGAAGGCAGCCGGAACCAATAATTCCGGCCCGATGATCCAACTCTGGCCATCCGCCCCCGGTGACCCCATGTTCAAAATGGACCCTGCGGGGATATCCGTAATCACAATTCCGCCAGATAACGATTCCGAACCATCCACATCCGTCAGATTGATTTGAACCCCAAGCGGCACAAAATCACCGGCATCATGCCCACCATGAGAACCTCCGCCGTGGCGGGAATCATCTCCGTGACGAGAACCACCACCGTGGCGGGAATCATCTCCGTGACGAGAACCACCACCGTGGCGGGAATCATCTCCACGGCGAGAACCACCGCCGTGGCGGGAATCATCTCCACTGCGAGAACTCCCACCGTGGCGGGAATCATCTCCATGGCGAGAACCGCGACCGTGACTCTGATCGTCCGCCACCGGAACAGGATCTGGGACACTGAAGGAAACGGCATCGGCTTCTGGATGTACCACCACCTCCATGGTCCCTTCCGTGACCCGTGCCTGATCCCCCTCCATGGTTACCAAACGGACACCCATGGAAAAATCGGCGTCGCTATTATGCTGCGGTGTAATGGTCAGGTTGGGAACTTCCCAGGCCACGGGATCTCCGGCGGCATTGTGGGCCGTCACCACCAAAGCATCCTGAGGGATCACCCACGTATGACCCGGACCCGCCTCACCCACGCTGAGAACCGCCCCTTCGGGAACATCGGTCAATACCACACTCCCCGATAATCTTTCAGAACCATCCTGATCTTGCAGAGAAAACGAAAGATCCAAAGCAATGGCCGCATCTTCATTGCCAACCGCTTGCGGCAGAATCACATCGGCTCCGTCGGCTATCGGAGTGATCATCACATCCAAACGGCTCTCCGCAATGGCTAAGTCACTCCCATCCTGGACCGTGACACGAACACCAAGGCTGAAATCTTCACCAGAATTCTCCGGCGGCGTCACCGTCAATCCAGGGATACGCCATGACACCGGGTCACCATGGGCATTCACCCCCAAAACTTCCAGATTTTCCACCGGAATCATCCAAGTATGGTCTGGACCCGCCGCCCCCAGGTTGAGGACAGCCCCTTCCGGTACATCCGTGATGATGATTTGCCCATAAACGGATTCTGAGCCATCCTGGTCCTGCAAGGTAATTTGGACATCCAAGGGGATCGCCGTATCTTCCTGGCCCGCCGTATCATGCAACACAAGGGTCGGCGGGTCAGCGTCAGGGGAAACATCCACATGGATGGTGCCGACCACCGTAGCGGAGTCATCGCCGTCATAGGATGTTGCCCGAACCGTCAGCATAAAATCTTCACCAGAATCCGCCGGTGGCGTGATCTTCAAACCAACCAGTTCCTGGGCCGTCAAAGACCAGGAGCCATCGCCATTATCGACACCAGCCGAAAGAATAGCACCCCTGGGAATATTTTCGATAACGGTAATAGCCAAGGTCTCCGAGCCATCCCGATCCGTCAGATAAGCACTGATGTTCAACGGAATGGAAGTATCCTCCACACCGGTCGCATCGTTCAATACCAACACCGGGAGATCGGCATCCGGTGAAACATCCACATGGATGGTCCCCACCACACCCGTCGAATCACTACCGTCATAGGCCACTGCCCGAACCGTCAGAGTGAAATCTTCACCGGAATCCGCCGACGGCGTAATCTTCAGACCGACAAGATCTTCCGCAGTCAATGTCCAAGAACCATCACCATTATCGGATCCGGCAGACAAAATAGCACCTTGGGGAACATCTTCGAGGATGGTCAAGGACAACTGTTCAGAACCGTCAAGATCATTCAAATGCGCACTGATATCCAATGAAATGGCGGTATCTTCCACTCCGGTGGCATCATGAACCACCAACGTCGGCAAATCGGCATCCGCATCCACCACAACGTTCATGGTTCCCGTCACGACACTCTGGGCACCACTGGCAGATTCGGTGGCCATCGCAGTGACATGCAGTTGAAAATCGGCATCCGAGTTGGCCGCCGGTGTTACCGTCAACCCGGTAAGATCCTGGGCCGTCAGCATCCAAACGCCACTACCCATATGCACCCCGGCAGATAAAACCGCCCCTGCCGGTACCCCCTCAATACGAACAGAGAGAGATTCGGAACCATCCAAATCGGTCAGCGAAGCGGCAATATTCAGGGGAATCGCCTGATCTTCGATACCAGCACTGTCCGAGGTGACCAGGGTCGGCGATGAACTCTCCAGGTCGTTTCCAGGCATCCCACCAAATCCAGTGGGGCCACCCACTTCCAGGGTATCCTCTGCCGTCGTACCACCAAATCCAGTGGGGCCACCCACTTCCAGGGTATCCTCTGCCGTCGCACCACCAAATCCAGTGGGGCCGCCCACTTCCAAGGTATCCTCTGCCGTCACACCACCAAATCCAGTAGGACCACCCACCTCCAGGGTATCCTCTGCCGTCACACCACCAAACCCAGTAGGACCACCCACTTCCAAGGTATCCTCTGCCGTCACACCACCAAATCCAGTAGGACCACCCACCTCCAGGGTATCCTCTGCCGTCACACCACCAAACCCAGTGGGGCCGCCCACTTCCAGGGTATCCTCTGCCGTCGTACCACCAAATCCGGTGGGACCGCCCACTTCCAGGGTATCCTCTGCCGTCGTACCACCAAATCCGGTGGGACCACCCACTTCCAGGGTATCCGTTGCAGACGGTATTCCAAATCCCGTGGGACCACCCACTCCCAAAGTATCGGTCACCCCCCCTGGATCGGCGGCGACCGGTTCAACCGAAGCTTCAGCTTCCGAGGTTATCGCCTCCTCAGGGGTCAATCCCAAACCCATGCCAAAGCCTGACGGCATACCAAAGCTTGAAATATCACCCGCAACGGGTTCGGCAACATCCTGGACCGGTCCGACCGTTGCATCACTTCCCGTAGTACCCGATGAAGTTTGTCCCCCGGAATCCGATCCTGAAACCGACGTAGAAATCCCGGTGTCGGCAGAGACGGGTTCTACGATATTGATTCCACGATCATCGCCCATGGCCCCTTCAGCGGTTGCAGCCATATCGCTGATTGTGGAATTCTGTGAATCCACTTGGTCCGCTGTCGTTTGGTCCTGGGTTGTCTCAGTCGTCTCGGCCATGGCACACTCTCCCTATCGATGCAGGCATTCACGTCATTGGTTTGCAAAAACCACAAACCGCATGATGCTGGGGGTTCTTGCCCCTCGTTATCATTCTCATACCCAACCGTGGTACACCCCCATTCCACCTTGCAGGGAGCTACCCCTACCCTTCATAGTGGCAATTATCGGACCATCTTGGGAAGATCAAAAATAGCAAACATCCACCATTATTTTCATGTGATATTCAAATAACTTACCTTAAAATCATACCATACTCCGCAAGATTGAAAAGATCCGTTTTCCAAGAACCATCCACCTAAGCGTAAAAAGAAATTTACATGAAAGTAAAACAGAATGACATCGCAAGACTCAAACAAAAAAACTCCCTCCCTCCCTGCATCCTTCTTTATGGCCAAGACCAAGGGATGTTACTCCGGGAAAGCCAAGCCATTCGGCTCCTGGTGTTGGGGGATGGGGCCGAAGAGGGGTTTGATGGCGAATCCTTCCAGGGGGGAGAATTCAACGAGGAACGTTTCCTGACCACCTGTCGGGCCTTCCCATTTTTTGCAACCAAACGCCTAGTCCACATCAAAGAGGTCGATCAACTCAACGCCAGTGGCCGAAAAACGGTGAACGATTATTGCAAAAAACCTTCGCAATCCACCGTGCTATTGATGACAGGCGGCAATCTGCCAGCCAACAACCTGATTCGAAAAACATGCGAACTGGATAAGATACACTGGTCGGTGGCCTACTTCCCCCTGGAGGCCAATAACCTGAAAGTGTGGTTGAAAAACCATCTTGCCCAATCCGGTTTTGAGGTGGAAGCGGATGCCTTGCGTTTTCTGGCGGGACGCCTGGATGGCGATACCTTATCGGCGGAAGCGGAAATGGAAAAATTGATGCTTTTCATGGGTAATCAGCGTCAGATTGGACTCGACGAATGCTTGGCCATGGTCGGAGAAACCCGGGTTCACAGCGGCTTTGGACTTATGGATGCCCTGTTCTCGGGGCATCGGCGAGAAGCCCTGGGGATATTGGATCGCTTGCTTGCAGCGGGAGAGGATCCCCTGCTACTCTTGGGGTTGTTGACGAGCCGCTTGCGCCGCTTCATCCAGGCTCAAACCCTGTTGGCGGCGGGGGAAGATCAACAAGCGGTCGCCAAAAAACTTAATGTATTCTGGAAAGAAAACGACGCATTTTTCTCCCAATGTCGGCAGTTCAAGGAATCCTATCTGGCCCAAGGGCTGTTGGACTGTTTGGAAGCCGATACATCCTTGAAAAGCGGTGGCGAAACCGACCGGGTTCTGGCCGGTTTGGTCATGCGCATCGCCATGCGTCACCCAAAAACGCATTGAAATAAAACGCTCATGTTGCAAGCTGTGTGACGCCACATGGAATCCTGAGGAATTCCAACGTC
>JADGCQ010000084.1 GCA_015228925.1 Magnetococcales bacterium
CCTGGGGGCAATCCCCCAGACCCCTTTTTTCTTTTAATAATTTTCTAGGGGGGTACCGAACGTCAAACACCATCAAGTGGTGGGATGATGACCCGGAAAGGTGTTCCTTGGCATCACCC
Source organism: Magnetococcales bacterium (assembly GCA_015228925.1). Classification (GTDB taxonomy): domain Bacteria; phylum Pseudomonadota; class Magnetococcia; order Magnetococcales; family UBA8363; genus UBA8363. The sequence goes on from JADGCQ010000084.1 coordinate 120, forward strand.
GGATGTCGTTGGCGCGATAAGTGCTGTCGCGGCCAGGGCTGACGCGGAATTCGATTAAATCGCCAGGGGATGGTTCCTGCTTGGGATCGGCTAGTTCGGATACGTGGACATAAATATTGCTGCGGCGGCATTTGGCAAAACCGTACCCTTTTTCGCTAAAATAAACGCTGATGACCGCTTGTTGTATGGATCCGATAGGCAGTTCCGCCGAATCGGCATCCTCAGCCGATGCCGGGTCCGTGGCCGATTCCACATCCAAAGCCACCAACCCTTCCAGATCGGAACCAGAGCCAACGGTAAAATAGACCGGATCTTGAATCCTAAAATGATGGTCACGATTTTCCCGTGGCATCATGAAAAAATCGATGGAGTCGCCATCGTGGACAGAAACGCCAATGACACCCGCCCCATCCGCTTGCAAAGAGACAACATGACCACGTAAACGGCTCCCCATGACGACGATGGAGCAGGCTTGGGGACGCTCTTCCTTGCCGGGACGAACAACAAACTGCACATGATCGTGTTCGGCGATGGGGGCTTGTGCAATCACGTAGGTCATGTGAAAGTAAACTTCTCTATAGACATCATCTTCCGAATAATACTGAATGAAACCAAATCCCCGTTCTTTTTTGAAAGCAGACACTTTGCCAAAGTAAGTTTTTTCGCACTGTGATTCTGCCAAGGGATGGACGCGCAAATCTTCGACGGGGCTATGGGTGAGATAATGTGCGGGTTCGGTTTGCCAGAAAATGGCATAGCAAGATAATGGTTTGCTGTATCCTGCGTGGCGGAAGATCGGTTGTTCGACAAAATATTCATGAGGCGGTCGATTTTCTTTGCTCCCGGCTTTGGATTGAACGTGGATATCATCATGGGTTGGGAAGATGGGGTGGTTCATGAGGATAGCGTAGCCACGGGCTTTTTGGCCCAACTCTTCGGCGATTTCCACGCACGACCCAAAATAATCGTGATGATGTGGGTTCATTGGGAGTTCCAAAACCTGACCGGAGGCGATCCCTATTGCCAGGGGCATATGTTGGAACTTTTGTCCTTCTTGGAATGTTTCTTGGATCGTTATGGCGACTTGCGTACCATTTTCCACGGTATCAAACGCCGCAAGGAGTCCGTCGGGATAGAGTCTGACGATGGAACCACCGGACTGCGCGACGATCTCGGCGGTCAAGGTATGAAACTGGGTGAAAACATCCGCCCATTCGGAACCGCTATGGCGTTTTTTGATCGCCTCGGCGTGGAATATTCGGATGCGTAGAAAAGTTTTTCCAACAGTCTTCATTGTGTCTCCGCCGACTGTTGTGTCCGAGAGGCAGATTGGATCACCACCGGTTCGACCGGCACGTCGGAATGACCAGACTTATTGCCTGTCTTGACCTTGGCGATGGCGTCAACGATCTCCATCCCTTTGACAACTTTACCAAAAACGGCATAACCAAAATCCCTACCGCCATGGTTTAGGAACGTATTTTCTGCGACATTGATGAAAAATTGGCTGGTAGCACTATCCTTGATCTGGGTACGGGCCATGGCAATGGTCCCACGGCTGTTGGTCAGACCGTTATCCGCTTCATTTTTAATGGGGCTGCGATTCGGTTTTTCGGACAAGGTTGCGGTCATTCCGCCGCCCTGGATCATAAATCCGGGGATGACGCGATGAAAAATAGTGTCATTATAAAAACCGCTGTCCACATACTCAAGAAAATTTTTGACGGTCACCGGGGCTTTGGTTTCGTCAAGTTCCAATACAATTTCGCCGAGGGTTGTGGATAGTGTCACCATGGGATGAACTCCGGGTTGAGGTTTTGTTGTTCCGGGGGCTGTTTCGCCGGCCCAGGCTGAGGGTTGCAGAGGTCCGGCAACAAGGAACAGGGCAATGTATAGAATTCGAGTGAGCATGGTCAATGGGTTCTCCACGTTGCGTTGCATAATTTCTCCGTAACCGTTTGGTCCCTCCTAAAAAACTATTGAAAAAAAAGAAGGGGTCTGGGGAATTCTTTCCCCAGGGTTTTGACTTTAAATTAAAAGGTTCAATTTTTTCTTTTGTTTTTGATTTTAAATAAAAATATTAAGCATGGAAATCTTTTTTGTTTAAAGTCAAAAGCAAAACCCTGGGGGCAATCCCCCAGACCCCTTTTTTCTTTCAATCATTTTAAGGGGGGGCCGAACAGTTATCCTTATCCCGCTGCGGAAATGAATCGGCGATGCGCTGCAATTTTTGTCCCTGCCTGACCATCTCCTCCACCAAGGTTTGCACGGCGTTCCAATCCCGTTGTTCCATATTTTTGTGGTTTTCTAACAATCGAATATGCAACATCAACATCTCTCTAACCCGTCCCAACAGTGCGGTAAGAATCTCATCCAGTGAGACTTTCTGGGTGGGAGGGGGTGGTTTATCCCTCCAGGATAGTGACATCTCATGGCCTTCATTGGCCAAGTGTATGACCGATTCCGAGAGATCTCGGATTTTTTGAAAGGATCCAATGAGCGTAATCTTTTTTGTCGATGGTCGGGCCGCAAGACTGGTGGCATTGATCGATTGAAGATTAATCTGATAGGCCGTCTCCCGAACCAAGTTCATCTGCTCCGTCAGCTTTTGGATGATGGTTCCCCACTCTTGGGCCAGAGTCGAGGGAACGGGTGTCGCCGCAGGCAACTGCTGCCAACGGACCAATGCCTCCAACAAAGCTTCCGGGCTGTCCTGGGTCTCGATGGCCGTGATCTTTCCCTGGGTCTGGAGCAGGGTTTTTATGTGGGACTCAAACTGATGGAACAGGTCCATCAATTTTGTAGCATGGGTATGCAACCGTTCCCCTTGGAGAAAAAAACGCTCCATGACCAATCGCAAAGGCTCCATAGGCTTGCTCCAGGGGATCCAATCCTTATCTTGCAGGACTTCGGTATGCCCCTTGGCCAGTTGATTGGCCATCATCTCCAATTGCCGCCAAGGATCCCTCCCCAGACGGGTGGTCAGCACAGCGAACAAGACAACCCATGCGATACAACCCGCCACCAAAGCCCAAAATTTTTGTCCCGCATGCATAAAATCGCTGAATGGGGGGGGCGTCTCCCCGCTGGCAAGCAAAGCCCAGGTCATATCGCCCATGGTTACCGGAATGTGGGCTGTCACATGCACTCCGCCATGGGGCAACGGTGTTGTCACAAGACCCCGTTGTCCCGCCAAGGCCTGCTGCACGGCAGGTGTGTTCATCCCGTTTTCAGATACCGTCCCCCGAAAAGAGGCGGTGATCGAATGGGTTTGCGGCGTTAAAAAGGAGTCGGAACGCATCCGAAAATCAGGACCGACCAGCACAATATCCCCACCCGATCCCATCAAGGATCCAGGATTGAGCATATTGGAAATCTTCTCCAAAGGGTGCTGGAGGGCGACAACCATGGCGACTTTGCCATCGACCACCACAGGTGCTGCAACAAATGCCGCCGGTTCGTTGCGGCTGGGTGGGTAGGGGGCAATGTCCGATAACGCCGGTTCTTTCGTTTCCAAAACACGTCGAAATAAAATGCCTAAATTGGTGTCGGCGTAGGGGCCATGCATTAAATGGGTGCCATAATCACTCTGGCCCATCGCAGTGTGAAACACCACACCATCGGGATGAATGAGAAAAAGGTCGTAATAACCCGTGATCTCAAGATAGTTCTTGCCAAACATCTTCTCGATCTCGCCCCTGTCGGCAGCGGCTCGATCCAGAGGGGGAGTGACGTGAGCGGTCGCTGCCGGAAGGATTGTCGGTGCCGGTGGTTCCGGTACGACAACCGGTGCGATAGGATCGGGTTTCGGGATAACAGGAAAAATCACCAGCAGTGTCCATTCGGACTGGCCAACCTTGAAGCGATCCCAGGCAACCTGGTACTGGGAACCTTCGGGAATGAGCATCCCTCTGGAGGTATCGGTGACTTTTTTCGGCAGTGCCTGAAGCGTTTGCAAAGACGCCGGTAACTGTGCCCAAGCATGATTATGAAAGCGCAACCCTCCATCGGCTCCGATGACCGCGATGGCACCAAGCGTGGAATCGGCTTGTTTTTCAATCCGTGATGCGAAATGCTCCTGAACATTCAATCGCAACGCAATAATGCCAACCAACCGGCCATTGTTGCGTATGGGGGCACCGGCAAAGACGGCAGGATGCTTATCCCCATAACCATAGGGCGATCCATCCTCCAAGGCGGGCTGTTTTAACGCATGGGGAAAAAGATTGAACAGCCCCGATCCTTTGAGGCCAGGATCCATAATGTTGGCACCCAGTTCCGGTCCGCGGCCAGAGGTGTAAACAATGTCTCCTTGGGTCGATATCAAATAAAGATCATCATATTTTTTCTCTTTGCGAAAGGTGTCCAGTTTGGGGGCGAACGTTTTGGCATACCGCTGCCATCTGCTCCCCCCAGTTTGGCGTTTGCTCTCGCGAAATATCCAGTCAATACCCGCAAATTTGGAGCCTAATCGTTCGTCACCAGCCAAGAGCGCGACATTATCCAACTGTTGTTGCAAAAAAGAAGAGGTCAGGTGCCGTATGTCATCCCGCAACGTCCCCGCCTGTTCATCCCCCTGGGGTGGGGACGAGGATGGGGGAGGGGGTGGTGTCGCGGCAGGAGATGCCGGTTTGGGGGCGATGGCAACCGGCACAGGCTGCGTCGCCTCCGCCAGAGAAGGGGCAGCGGCGGTCTCTCGGATGTGTCGTCGGGCAAAAAAGGAAAGCAGTTGGGCATCGGCCAGAAGCTTGGCACGATAATCCTGTAACAACTTTTTTTTCACGTCCGCACTATGAGAAAGATGCTCCCCCTGGCGGGTTGCGGCAGAAGCGGTGATGTGTTGGACCCCCACCCAAAAACACACCGCGACCGGGACAAACCCCGCAGCTAAAACAAAAATAATCGCGATGGCTTTGGTGTGAAATCCTGATAAACGCATGGCTTAGGCCGCAACGGATTCTGAAAGATCCTCTTCTTCGGCTTCGACATAGCGCACCATTTTACTTAAATCCAAAATCAGTGCCACCGTCCCATCGCCCAGAATGGTTGCCCCCGAAAACTCTTCGGAATGCTCAAAATTTTTCCCCAAACTTTTGATGACGGTCTGATGTTGTCCAATCACCGAGTCCACCACAAAGCCGGTCCGTTTGCTATCGACATCGGAAATGACAATCTGTTCAATCTCCGGGGCCTCTCCGGGAATGTCAAAACGGTCGCGGATGCGAATGTAAGGGACAATCTCGTCACGAACATTGATGACATGGCGGTTATGGGCATTGGCAATATCGGTGCGTGAGAGTTCCACACATTCTTCGACCGCCGCCAGCGGGAGAACAAACAATTCATCCGCCACTTTCACCAACAACCCTTCGATAATCGCCAAAGTCAGGGGCAGTTTTAAAGTGATCGTCGTCCCTTTGCCCAACTCGCTGGCGACCTCAATGCTGCCGCGAAGGGCGTCAATCGATCTGCGCACCACATCCATCCCCACGCCGCGACCGGAAACATTGGTGATTTTCTCCGCCATGGAAAACCCGGCCCCAAAAATCAACATGAAAGCTTCTTTATCGGTCAGTTGGGCATCCGGTGGGAGGTGACCCTTTTCAATCGCCTTGCGGGTCAATGCGTTGGGGTCCAGCCCCTTGCCATCATCCTCCACCCGAATCAGCACACTGGCCCCCGAATGGATCGCAGACAGATGAACCAACCCCTGAGGATTTTTCCCATGGGCGATGCGAACATCGGGGGTCTCGATCCCATGATCGATACTGTTGCGGATGATATGAACGAGGGGATCGTTGAGTTGATCGATGACGGTCTTGTCAAGCTCGGTATCGGCCCCTTCGGTGGTCATTTCGATCTGTTTGCCCAACTCGGTCGAAAGGTCACGGACCAACCGTTTGAACTTGTTGAACGTGGTCCCAATGGCGAGCATACGAATGCTCATGGTGTTGTCACGAAGCTCCCCGGTCAGCCGTTCCACCTCTTCGGCGATGAGTTGCAAATCGTGATCCTGTCGGGTACTGGCGGTTTGGTTCAAACGGGCCTGGACCGTCACCAGTTCACCCACCAAGTCTACCAAACCATCCAGTTTTTCCGAGGGGACACGCACGGATGTGGCGGATTCCGCTTGAACTTTTTTATCTCTTTTGGCCTTGATGGCGTTTTGTTCGGCCAGGGCCGCCTTGACCTGGCTGGAACTGACGACCCCCGATTCCACCAAACGGTCACCGATAGGCTTGAGGGCTTGTTCCAAGACCTCTTCCTTGATGTCGCCCCTCTGGACCAGAATATTGCCCAGTTTTTGGACATCGTTGCCCAACACCTCCTCCCGGTCCAGGAGGCGAATGTTGAGTTCACACTGGTCATCGACAAAAATAAACACATCCCGAATCGCATTCTCACTTTGCTTGGTGGTGAGAAAGACCTCCCAAGAGGTATAGCATTGTTCCGGGTCCAATTTTTCCAGTGGCGGCAATCCTTCATACTGGGCGATAATTTGGCAGTCTTCTCCAATGTCGCGCAGTTCGCCCAACAACAAAAGTGGATTGGTCCCGTTGGCGAAAATATCTTGGTTGGGTTTGATACGGACGCGATAGACGTGTGGTTCATCGACAGAGGCTTGCGCCGGAGGCTTTTTGGCACTGCCGCCACCCGAATCCTTGGGTGCCCCTCCCGCCCCCGGTGCCAGTGCGCGAAGCCCTTGAATGATTTTTTGGGCGTTATTTTTGTCGGCAGGTTCTCCGCCGGCGGCGGCGTCCAGCATGGAGCGAATCTGGTCGCGTGCGGCCAGGGTCAGATCGATCAGGGTTTTGGATACGGAGATGGTCTTGTTGCGCGCCATATCGAAGATGGTTTCAACTTCGTGGGTAAACTCGGCCACCTCGTCGAAGCCAAACATCGCCCCCGAACCCTTGATGGTGTGCATGGCACGAAAGACCCGTCCAATGAGATCCTGATCATCCGGCGACTCTTCAAGCTCCAGAAGCGATGCCTCCAGTTCACTGAGCAGTTCGTAGGCCTCTTCCGTGAACGCGCTGGTATCGATTTCAACCGACATGCCTGTGTCTCCCCTGCCTGGATGGTTTAGCCGAGTACCTTCTTGATGACATCAAGAAGCTGCGGGGGTTTGAATGGCTTGACGATCCAACCGGTGGCTCCCGCCGACTTACCTTCCTGTTTGCGTCCCGCTTGGGATTCGGTGGTCAGCATGACGATGGGGATGAATTTATAATTGGGCAATGCCCTGAGTTCTTTGATGAGGGTGATGCCGTCCATGTTTGGCATATTAAGGTCGGTGACCACCATATCCACCGGAGCGGCTTTGAGTTTGGTCAAGGCATCCTGCCCATCCACCGCCTCGACAACGTCATAGCCAGCCCCTTTGAGAGTCAACCCCACCATCTGTCTGACGCTGGAAGAGTCGTCCACGGTCATGATTTTCTTGCCCATTTATTTCCCCTCTCCGGTCCACAATCCATTGTTGTCGTTGGTGTTCAAGCAACCCACGTATCCAGAATCCTTGACGGCGGTGTGCCATGCCTCGGAAATTTTGCCATCGATGCTCAAGGTTTTTCCCTTGTCGGCGAGACTGCGATGGGCGGCAAAAATAAGTTGAATGACCGCAAGATCGGCCCTTTCCAGGTCGCTCACGTTGAGTACAAGCTGTTTGGCTGCACTGATCCCTTCCAAAAGGGATTCTTTGAGTTGGGCTGCATGTTGGATGCCGATGCTGCCGGACAACACCAGCTTGCCGACATCGCCGGAATCGCTTATGGATAGATCAATCATCCAGACTCCATCAGATCTTAGGTTGTTTTACTCGGTTATCTCGCTCGGTTTTCGGGGGTGGAACGTCCCACTCTCCCGGTACAGTCTGGGTGTTTGTTCACCACCATGTCAACACCCAGTTTCCCGACCCGGGGAATTCTAACTCAGATCGCTCACAAATCAATAATAAAATCGCACGGGGTTGCCAATGTTATTTTTTTAACGATGGGTGAAGCGGTTGATCTGTGAGACAATATTGTTTGCTTGGGATTGTGGGTTATTTTGGTCGAGGATGCCGCGCACCATGGCGACGCCGTGGGCACCGGTGGTCAATGCCTGTTGGATGGTATGGGCGTTGATCCCTCCCAGGGCTAGGACAGGTTGGTGCAATGATCGCAAAATCTTGGAAAATTTTTCAAGACCCAGAGGGGTAATGTTGGGGTGGGAGTGGGTGAAAAACAGGGGCGACAGGGTGATATAATCGGCCCCTTCCGCAAAAGCCTGCTTGGCCGATGCATCATCATGGCAGGAGCGTCCGATTAATTTTCCCTCTCCCAGGATGGCGCGGGTTTTGGCAACGTCGATCCCGTCTTGTGGCAGATGGACGCCGATGGCACCGGTTGCCTGCAACAGATGGGGACGACCGGAGATGAGGATGTGTGCGGCCAATCCGGCAAGACTTTGTCGGATGCTGTTGGCCAGTTGGATCCATTCCCGATCATCGAGATCTTTTTCCCGCAACAAAATATGGGTCACACCACCTGCGACCGCTTGGGCGATGGCCGCTGCCAGATCGTTGGTCAGGCGACGGTCGGTGATCAAAAGTAACCTGGGAATCATGGAATCCCAAGCCATTTGTGCATTTGTAATGACAGCCGCAAGCGTCCTCCCGAAGCCAAGACGCGGGTGCGACAATGGTGGGCCGCCTGGGTGGGAAAACAGGAACCTTGCCAGCGCGGTTGTACCCAAACGTTCGGGTGACGTGCCAGCCACCATTCCATGAGTGCTTCTTGTTGCGGCTGGGCTTCGTCGCCGAGGATGAACTTAACCTCACTGGCCCGTTGGATGGGAAAATCGGGCAGGGGGGTCTTGGGTGAGAGGGTGATCCAGTCGATATCGTCGGGGACGGGTCCACCGAGGCCGCTGGTTTCCATGGCGATCCATTTGCCGCGCCCCTTGAGGTGGGTTACAAGAGTGGGTAAATGGTGCTGTGCCAGTGGTTCTCCGCCGGTGAGCAAAATGTTGTTCAACCCTGGGGTTTGGATTTCCAGGGCGTGCAGGGTGTCGGAAAGGCTTAAGGTGCGGCAAAATTCGGGGTTGCGATGGCGTGGCTCATCGCACCAGGGGCAGGTGAGGGGACAGCCCCAAAATCGGAGAAAAATAAAAGGTCGTCCCACTTGCCCCCCTTCGCCCTGGATGGAGGTGAACAGGTCACAGAGGGTGAAAGTCGGTGCGGTTGCATCCATGCTGTTGTTTTCTGGTAGCGGTTGGGCGACAATGGCCGGGGAATTTATCTTCAGTTGTGGATCGGGTGTGTCGGTTCTGTTTGTCTCGGATATTCAGTCTAACGCAGGTTCTTGTGGTAATCCAGTCGGGCTGTATCGATGACCATTGGGAAGAGGGTGCATGGTGGATTGGCAAAATCAGGTCAAACAATTGTTTGGTGCCGAGAGCTTGCTGGCTCAAAAAATCGTTGGCTATGAACCACGATTGCAGCAGGAGCGGATGGCAACCCTGGTGCTGCAAGCGGTGGATGCCAACCGGCCATTGTTGGTGGAAGCGGCCACGGGGACTGGAAAGACCCTGGCCTATCTGCTACCCCTGCTGAACAGGGGCAAGCGGGTCATCGTCTCCACGGCGACCAAGGCATTGCAGGACCAGATCGTCGGCAAGGATCTGACCTTGGTGCGCCAGGTTTTGCCGCGTCGCTTCACCATGTCGGTCCTGAAGGGGCGGGCCAATTATCTGTGTCAGTTGCGCTATCAGCAGTTCAAGGGAACCGCCTCCGTGCGGTTGTCGTTGCGGGAACAACGATGGCTCTCCCATGTTGATCGCTGGTTGGAAAATACCCGTACCGGCGACCGGGATGAGTTGGAAAATACCCCCGATGGTCCCAATCTTTGGGCGCAGTTTCATGCGGATGCCAATTATTGCCCTGGACGGGCCTGTCCCGATGCCAAAGAATGTTTTTTGGCCCATGCTCGCCGCAGGGCCATGGATGCCGATCTGGTGGTCGTCAACCATTATCTGTTTTTCGCCGATCTGGCCGTCAAAGATGGCGGTTTTGGTGAACTTCTCCCCAAGGCGGATGTGGTCGTCTTCGATGAGGCCCATCGGATTCCCGATATCGTCACCCGTTTTTTTGGTTGGGAAATCACGAGTGGCCAGATCCAGGAATTGGTGCGCGACAGTCGTGACCAGATGGAAGCGGTGGGGTTGGTGGATGCGGCATTCACCGGCGGTATTGAAAATTTGGAAAATGTTTTGACGGAACTGCGCAATGCGTTCCCGCAGGAAAACGCCCGTGGTGCGCTTTTCCAGGATCCCATGGATCAAAGCCGCGGGCAGGCTTGGTTGTCGGTGGAGGCGGCATTGCATCGCCTGCTGGATTGTATGGAGCCGATCATCCCCAAAGTTTTGGGATTGACCGGGTGCATGCGGCGGACGACAGAACTTTTGGAAAACTCCGGGCGCATACGGGTTTTGCAGGATCCTGGGCGCGTCCATTGGTTTGAGACCCGTGGGCGTTTTTTGACCCTGTCGGCATCACCCATCGAAACGGGTCCGACATTGCGTGAACTGTTGTATCCTACCGCTGATTGCCATCTTTTTACCTCCGCGACGTTGGCGACGGGAAAGGGGGATGAAGGATTTCATTTTTTCGCCCGGCAGTTGGGATTGGAACCGGGTGAAATGATGGTGCATCGCCTGCCACCCCCCTTTGATCATGCCAATCGGACCCTCCTGTATGTCCCTCAGGGGTTCCCGGAACCGTCGCATAAAGATTTTCCAGAAGCGGTTGTCGAAGAAATCTTTCAATTGTTGGATTTTTCCCATGGTCGGGCATTGGTTCTTTTTACATCGCAGCGTATGTTGGAGTTTGTCCACGAAAGGCTGCGTGATCGATTGCGTTTTCCCCTCCTGGTCCAGGGGACGCAATCGAATTCCGCATTGCTCAAGCGGTTTACGGTGGAAGTTTCATCGGTATTATTGGGGTTGTCCAGTTTTTGGGAAGGGGTCGATGTGCCGGGAGAATCCTTGTCCATGGTGGTCATCGATCGACTCCCTTTCGCCTCTCCTGGGGATCCCCTGGTGGCGGCCAAGAGTCGTTGGTTGGAATCGCAGCAGATCAATCCCTTCAAGGAAATGTATATTCCAAAGGCGATTCTTTCGTTAAAACAGGGGTTGGGGCGATTGCTGCGACGCAAGGATGATCGGGGGGTCATGGCGGTTCTCGACCGTCGCATGGTCGATAAATGGTATGCCCGTTGGTTTCTTGAGGGGCTTCCGCCATCCCCATTGACCCGTGAACGGGAGGCGGTACGCCGTTTTTTTCAATGACGACGAAATCCTTGGTGTTGGATGGATCGGGTCCACGGGGGGGGGTGGCACTCCTGGAGGGGGATGATGTGCGGGCGTCGGTCACTTTTGCCGAAGGGGCCGGTTTTGGCGTGACGCTGTTTGGCCGGGTTGCGGCACTCCTGCAAGAAAACCGGCTGACGGTCGCCGATCTGGATTTGCTGACGGTAGCTTTGGGACCGGGATCCTTTACCGGCTTACGTTTTGCCTTGGGTTTGGCCAAAGGGATGGCATGGGTTCATGGTCTCCCCATCGTCGGTGTTTCAACCCTGGCGTCGGTGGCAAACCAAGTCCGGGGAGAGGCGGATTGGATCCTTCCCATGCGGGAGGCGGGCAACGATTTTATTTTTTTCGCCCTTTATCATACCCGGAATTGGGATCTTATCCCGGTGCAACCACCGACCATGGGACGTGTCGCGGATGTGTTGACGATGCTGGATGCGCACCTTGGTGAGGAACCGGTTTTTTGTTGTGGTTGCGGGGTTGCGGGCTATCGCAATCCCTTGCAAGCTCACCTTGGAAAACGGTTGCGCATGGAAGCATCGCCTTTGCCCCAACCTTCCCCGGAGTTTTTGGGAAGCATGGGTTTAAAACTTTGGCAGGCTGGATCATGGCCCAATCCGATGGATTTGGAGCCTCTTTATCTGCGACCGCCCCAGGCGCAAATGAACAGGAGGGAACTTTCAGGGTGATTGAACGCTCCATGCGGTATGAGGATGGGCAGGCGGTGGCGGTGTTGGAGGGGGATCTCAATCCGACCCCGTGGACCGAGGCGATGTTTTTGGAAGAGCTGCGATTGGGTTCTTTTTGCCGTGTTCTGACCGATGAGGTGGGGACGGTGGTGGGGTATCTGGTTGCACGGCTTTTATGGGATGAATGGCATCTGTTGCTCATGGGGGTTGCCGTCGGGTACCAGAGGCGGGGATGGGGGCACAGATTGATGCGGGAATGGATGGACCATGCCCGAAAAAATGTTGGTCGGTCGCTGTTGCTTGAGGTGAGGCGTTCCAACCGGTCGGCCATCAAACTGTATTCCGATTTTGGATTTGTCACGGTGGGGGTCCGAAAAAAATATTATCATGGCCCCCACGGGTCGGAAGATGCTTGGGTGATGGCGCGACCAATATCTTCCGATGATCAAGAACGCCTTTTTTGAACTGTTTTTTTTGCTTGCAACATGGTCTAATCATCAGTTACGGGAAATGGAATGGCAGGTTGGTGTTGGGAGTCGGATCATCATGGCTCCCATGGAATCAACACTCTTATTGCGATCGTTACGAAGGAGTTTATCCATGATTGTTAAAGATGTTATGGTGCGCGATATACTTACTGCCCGGAGGGATGATTCCATTCGTACCGTGGCAAAAATCATCTGTTCCAAAAAAATCAGCGGGTTGCCCGTGGTTGAAGATGGCAATCATCTGATCGGGGTCATCTCGGAGAAAGATATTCTTAACGCTCTGCTTCCCAGTTATTCCGAATTTCTGCTGGATCCCATTCGGGCGCGGGATTTTGAAGTCATGGAAAAATCCTATCATGCCGTCCTGAATAAAACGGTTGCGGCGTTGATGACCATGAGGGTTTTTTCCGCATCACCCAATGATCCCATCATGAAAGCGGCTTCCCAAATGGCGTTGCACAAAATTCGGCGTATTCCGGTGGTGGAGGATGGTGATCGGTTGGCGGGTATCATCAGCTTGGGGGATATCCACAAGGCGATCTTCATGAAAGAATTGCGGGAAGACGATTAGCCTGCCCGGCAAAACCATCTTCTTGGGTTTGGATGTGGATCGAGGTGTGAGATGAACAAAATTATCATTCTGGCCGGGCCGGGTTGTGTCGGCAAGCGACCGCTTTTTGCCGCGTTTCGTCGGTTTTATCCAGAAATGGCCTCGCGGTTCAGGCGTTTGATTTTGTTTAATGATCGCAATCCCAATCCGGGTGAGGATGATGGGGTTGATTATTATTTTCGGTCGCGTATGGAGTTGGAATCCATGCGTTTTAAGGATGGTTTTGTGGTCGCCGATGTTCGGGGGAACCTTCAGGCTTTGGAAATCAACCAGATTCGGCGCATTTTTGAAGAGGGGAACATCCCCTATTACGAAGGGAACCCGTTTGTCCCGGCCAAATTATGGGATGAGGGTATTTTGCATCAATTTCCCCATTTGCCGATTTATTTATCGCCCCTCTCCAAGGAGGAGATCCTTTTTTTAAGGTCTCCCGAACGTCGTGTTGACTTGAGTGCCCTGGTCCGGGAGATGCAACGGCGTAAGCTTCTCAGACGGGCGGTCAACCGAAAGCGGATTCTTTCGCTCAAAGATCTTGAAGATATTGAGCATGGTACCGCCAGTGCGTATTTGGAATTGCGGGAGGCTTGGAAATTTAAACACATCCTTGTATCTTATGATTCGGGAGATGGCGATCATTGGGATGCGTTTCACTATCCCTTGGGGAGTGCCCGCAAGGCTTTGCTCTCTTTTGCCGCTTTGGTGGCGGGAGAGGCGGTTGTTGAGGAAGATGGTCCATGGCCCCAGGATCTGTTGCCCTAGTTTTGTGGCCCTAGTTGTGTGAATTGATCAGCGCAATGGCAATTGAAATCGAGCGACGCTTTTTGGTAGAGAACGATTCCTGGCGGCAGGGGGTCAGTGCAACCTCTTTGAAACAGGGTTTCCTTTCGACCGACAAGGAACGGGTGGTACGGGTTCGCCTTGAAGGTGATCGTGGAACCTTGACCATCAAAGGTCTGACCCAAAACAGTACCAAAAAAGAGTTTGAATACGCCATCCCCGCACAGGATGCTTGGGAACTTCTCAATTCTTTGTGTTTAAAACCCTTGATCGAAAAACAACGCTTTCGGATTATGTACGCTGGTTTTTTATGGGAAGTGGATGTGTTTGCGGGGGAGAATCGGGGGCTTGTCATTGCGGAAATTGAGTTGGACAGGGTTGACCAGCCCTTTGCCAAGCCACCTTGGTTAGGTCGGGAAATTTCCGACGATCCGCGTTATTTTAACGCCAATCTGGGACAAAACCCCTATTGCCGCTGGGGAGGGGCGTAGGGGGGTGGCCGTCTACGCCATTGGCGATGTCCATGGATGTTTGTCGGAACTCCAAAAATTGTTGGATCTGCTGGCTTTTGACCCCATCAAAGATCGGTTGCTGTTTGTGGGCGATTTGGTCAACCGTGGGCCTGATTCCCTGGGATGTTTGCGGTTTGTCCGTAACCTGGGGGAGCGGGCGGTGGCGGTCATGGGTAATCATGAAATCAACGTGCTGCGAAAAATAGCGACCCCCAATATCCCTTACGGGGAACCTTGGCTGACGGCCTTGGATCAAGCTGTGGACCGTGAGGTGCTGATTGATTGGATCAGCCGGTTGCCGTTGATGCATGAGGATCGGGAGACGGGATTTTTTGTCGTCCACGCCGGTTTGCATCCGTTATGGTCGATGGAACAGGCGTTGTCCAAAGCGGCTGCGATCCATGGGCTGGCGGGCGGGTTGCATCGTGTTCGCGATTTTTATTCCCCTTTGAAGCGATCAGACTTTTCCGAAGAGCAACAAAATCGGTTGCGGATGGCATGGGATGATCAGGCTGTTTTGACCCGAATCCGTCTGACCGACGATTTCGATGGGCGTCCGGTATCGCCCGAAGAGGCCAAAAAAATGGGTTTGGCCGACCCTTATGGACGACCTCCCGAAGGGTTTCCGCTGCAACCTTGGTTCCAAACGCGGCTCTGGAAGCGGGGAGAAAAGGTGATTTATGGCCATTGGGCCGGCATGGGGCTTACGTTAAACGCCCATTCCAAGGGGTTGGACAGCGGCTGTGTTTATGGCGGGCATCTGACAGCACTCCGGTTGGATCATCCTGAACTGCCGGTGACTCAGGTGGCTTGTCCCAACCATGCCGGTTTTGATCGGGATGGGTAGAGTTCGGGGTGGCGTGAGGACAAACGGATGCGTATCACCAAACTGACGCTGAAAAACTTTAAAGGCATCGGCGAACAAACCTACGAATTTGGGCAATTTGACCTTTTGGTCGGGCGGAATAACAGCGGTAAAAGTTCTATTCTTCAAGCGTTGGCGATCTGGCAATTTTGCATCGACACCTTTCATCATTCGGGCCGAAGCGGTAAGCACGGGGTTCAGGTGGTGCTGCCGAATTTTACGGCCTTGCCTTTACCGGAATTTAACCTGTTGTGGAAAAACAAAACCGACAGGGAATATCCCGAAGTCGATGGTAAGAAACGTGTGCATTATATTCTGATCCAAATTCTTGTGGAATGGTCGGATGGTGGCGAGGGGGACGCCCATTTTGGTATTGATCTGAGGTATCACTCGCCACAAACCATTTACGCCATCCCTTCGGGAGGATGGCAACAGTTTCGAGATTATGAAAATCGGGGGATGCCAAGGCTTGCTTATATTCCCCCGTTTTCCGGTTTGGAACCTATGGAAAAAAGGTTGGATATTGCTCCCATTCGGCAACAGGTGGGCAAAGGTCAGCCAGGCAGTGTGCTGCGTAATCTTTTATTGAGTGTCCATGAAAGGGCAAGTGGTTCCTCTTCTTCGGAGCATTGGAAGGAGTTGGCTGCAAAGATCCAAACATGGTTTTCGGTGAAGATTCATGAACCCCAATATGATTCACGCAAAGATGTCACCATTAAAGTGGAATATCGGCAGAATGGAAGAAACTATGATATTGTCGCCGGGGGGAGCGGGTTTCACCAAACGTTGACATTGTTGGCCTTTTTGTATGGTTATCAACCGACGACGATACTTCTTGACGAGCCAGATGCCCATTTACATGCCAGTTTGCAACGTGAAGTCCTCGACTATTTTAAATCAAAATCTTACGAAACCGGTATGCAGTTTTTGATTGCCACCCATGCTGAAGAGTTCATTCGTGGTGTGGATGTCAACCAGATTATCTCCCTTCCAGGGCAATCGCATTTGAAATTTCTTGGCACCATGGCGTATTGATATTCGTTTTTTTATTGGTATCAATAAAAAATATTATTAAAAGAAAAAAGGGGTCTGGGGGATT
>JADGCQ010000085.1 GCA_015228925.1 Magnetococcales bacterium
AAAATCAAAACCCTGGGGGCAATCCCCCAGACCCCTTTTTTCTTTTAATAATATTATATTTGTATCAACATGTTACGGAATATCAATGCGCCCTGGTGTCTCAGAAATTTCAAATGCGATTGCCCTGAAAAAAGGGGTCTGGGGGATTTGCCCCCAGGGTTTTGATTCTTTTTTCAATATTTAACTTACATAGCCTCATTCTTCGCTTTTGACTTTGCTTCTGACTTTGTTTAAATTGCAGAAGCCGATTCATGAACGAAGAATGGGGCTTTTTGTTTCAAGGGTGTCTTGCCCCGGTACCGGCCTGGAGGGAGCATGGGGACTGAACTGGAAAACATGAATAAAATGATGGCCCTGATCCGGGATAATCAATTTGGGGAGGCTTGGGAATTTTTGGAGTCTTTGTTGATTACCGATCCAGGGCAGGTGGCGCAGTGGTATCTTTTTTCACGCTTCATGGCGCAGGGTGGAGAGCGGTTTGGCGAGGTGATCCGTGGTGCTTTGGGTGAGGTGGGCCGGGCGGCGACCAGGGGTTTTGAGGGTGTCCTGAAAGGGTTGGAATCGTATGATCCTGATGCAGGTATCCGGGAAAAAGAGGGTTCGATTGAACGGTTGGAGACGTTTTGGCGTGCCATGGGGCAGGGAGGGCAGGGGGGGCTAGCTCCGCGTCCTGTGGTGGGGATGAAGGATGGTCAGGATGTCGATTTGGAACCATTGTTGCGGTTTTTGGAATGGGCGATGCGGGGGCGGGTCATGCGGTTGGATCCGGCAAGGGGGGTTGAGCGACGATTGGATGGGTTGAGACGACGTATGCAGGAGGGGTCTTCGGCTGCGGTATCGGTTTCGTGGGGTGGGCATCGTTTGGCGGAGCGTTTGATTGGGTTTGGTGATTCTTTGGGCGGGAAGGGGAAGAATGATGTCCGGCGTTTCTGATGAACGGTTTCGCATATTGATTTTGAATGGGCCGAATTTAAATCTTTTGGGACGGAGGGAACCCTCGGTCTATGGGGCGGCCACGTTGGCGGATATTGAACGCGATTGCCGGGTTCAGGCGGAACAGTGGGGTGTGGAACTTGATTTTTTCCAGAGCAACCATGAAGGGGTTTTGGTGGACCGGATTGGTGCCGCCTACGGCGAGGAGGATTTGATCATCATCAATCCTGCGGCGTTGACCCATACGTCGATTGCATTGCGTGATGCCCTGCTGGGTGTGGGGATACCGGTGATTGAGGTCCATCTTTCCAACATTTATCGTCGGGAACCTTTTCGGCATCATTCTTATATTGCCGATATTGCCATTGGGCAAATGTCCGGGTTTGGGGCCTTGGGGTATCGCTTGGCCATTGAGGCGGGGGTGTATCATTTAAAAAACCAGGGTACCCGATGAGTTTCCCCATGATGACGAACATCGGTGACCATTTGTTTCACGGGTCTCCCTGAGGACTGAATGCTGTTGCTGGAGATATAGGTCTTTAAAGACAAAATATATTTGTATTAAATGGCTGTTTTGTAGGCACTTTCATGTTCATTAAAAAAGAAAACGTGCCGTGTAGATTTGGTTGTTGACTCATGCACCTTTTGGATGGTACTTGTCCAAAAACTGGCGTTGGGAAGTTGTGCCGTTGGACGGTTGCTTGAAGGATTAAGGAAACATGCTCGAACATTATTTTCCAATTCTCGTCCTGTTGGGTGCCGCTTTGGCGATTGGTGGCGGTGCCATGGGGTTTTCCTATCTGGTCGGTCCCAAACGTCCTTATCATGAAAAACTGGATCAATACGAATGCGGTTTTGCCCCCCTTGGGCGGATACGGATGCGTTTTGATGTACGCTTTTATTTGATCGCCATCATCTTTATCGTGTTTGACATCGAAGCCGCTTTTTTGTTTCCGTGGGCGGTGGCTTTCGAGTCCATAGGTCTCATCGGTTTTATCGAAATGATGCTCTTTCTTTCGGTACTTTTGGTGGGCTATGCCTATGTCTGGAAAAAAGGGGCCTTGGAATGGGAGTGATGCCGTGGAGATGATCCAGGGGGTGACCCAGATTCGTGAAGAAGTCGCCAACCGGGGATTTATGCTGGCTTCGGCGGATAAGCTGGTCAACTGGGCACGGACTTCATCCATGTGGCCGATGACGTTTGGGTTGGCCTGTTGTGCGGTGGAGATGATGCAGGCGGGTGCCAGTCGTTATGACCTGGACCGTTTTGGTATCGTTTTTCGCGCCAGTCCCAGGCAGTCGGATGTCATCATCGTTGCGGGAACTGTCACCTACAAGATGGCCCCGGCCTTACGCAAGCTGTATGACCAAATGGCGGAGCCCCGGTGGGTCATCTCCATGGGATCGTGCGCCAATGGTGGCGGTTATTATCATTATGGTTATTCCACGGTCCGTGGGTGTGATCGGATTATCCCGGTGGATATTTATATTCCGGGATGCCCCCCGACTGCCGAGGCGTTCCTTTACGGCGTGCTGCAACTGCATAAAAAAATTCATCGGACCAATACCCTCTATTCGGGGTGGGGGGAATCGGTATGACCCCAAACAAACTGGATCGATTGGAGCAGGAGGTTCGTACCAGGCTCCCGGCGTTGACGATGGAGAGGCTGACCGATGCCCTGGTGATTCACCTTGCCATGGGGGATTTGGTCCAGACCATGATTCGGCTGCGCGATGACATTGCTTTGGATTTCAAGCTTTTGATCGATCTGGCGGGTGTCCATTATCCCGAACGTGAGGTTCCGTTTGAACTGGTGTATCAACTGTTGTCTGTCCATAAAAATCATCGCATCCGGGTCAAGCTGCCGGTGCCGGAGGGGGTTTTGGTTCCCAGCATCAGCGGCGTTTGGAGTTGCGCCGACTGGTACGAGCGTGAAGCCTATGATATGTTTGGCATACTCTTCAGTGGCCACCCAGATTTGCGGCGCATCCTCAATGATTATGATTTTCATGGCTATCCGTTGCGCAAGGATTTTCCGGTGACGGGTCTCGTGGAATCGCGGTATGACGTGGCGCGGGGGATGTTGGTCAAGGAGCCGATCCGTCTGAAACGGGAAGATAAGGAGCCTTATCGGGAATCGCCATAAGGGTTGGATTTGGGTTGGTGCATCGTGGTGGACAGGGTGATGGATGGGTCTTGGGTCTGAAAAAAAGAGTCGGGGAAGATGGAACAACGTAAGGAGATAGAAAACTACACCATCAACTTTGGACCGCAGCATCCTGCGGCCCACGGGGTGTTGCGTTTGCTCCTGGAGTTGGATGGTGAGGTGGTGGAACGGGCCGATCCCCATATTGGGTTGTTACATCGCGGTACGGAAAAACTCCTCGAACATAAAACCTATCTTCAGGGTCTCCCCTATTGGGATCGTCTGGATTATATGTCCATGATGAGCCAGGAGCATACCTGGGTGTTGGCTGTGGAGAAGCTCCTGGGGGTCACGGCACCGGAACGCGCCCAGTATATTCGGACTATTTTTGCCGAGTTGACCCGGATTCTGAACCATCTGCTCTTTGTGGGTGCCCATGGGTTGGATGTGGGGGCCATGACCATGTTTATATATTGCTTCCGCGAGCGGGAAGCCATTATGGACATGTATGAGGCGGTCTGTGGTGCGCGTATGCATGCGGCCTATTTTCGCCCCGGTGGTGTCGCTAAGGATCTTCCCGACGGCCTTGCGGAAAAGATTCGGGCTTTTGCCGACGACTTTCCCAAAAAGATCGATGAGTATGAGACCCTTTTGACCAACAATCGCATCTGGAAACAGCGGCTGGTGGGGGTGGGGGTTGTGACGGCGGAGCAGGCGTTGGACATGGGGTGCGTTGGACCCATGCTCCGGGGATCCGGCATCGCCTATGATTTGCGCAAGGCGGAACCCTACGATGCCTATGATCGGTGTGATTTTGACATTCCCGTGGGCAAGAACGGGGATTGTTATGATCGTTACTTGGTCCGGGTTGAGGAATTGCGTCAAAGCACGCGCATTATTCAGCAATGCCTGGATAAAATGCCCGAAGGTGATGTCAAGTTGGCCAACTTTAAATTATCCATCCCCAAACGCGAGGACATGCATGGGGGGATGGAATCTTTGATTCACCATTTTAAGTTGGTTTCAGAAGGGTTTACCGTGGCACCGGGAGAGGTTTATCTGGCGACGGAAAGCCCCAAGGGGGAACTGGGGGTCTATATTATTTCCCGGGGGGGGAGCAAGCCTTATCGCGTTAAGATTCGTGCGGCGGGTTTTAACCATCTTCAGGCACTCAAGACCATGTGTCCCGGCCATATGATTGCGGACGTCACGACGATGATGGGGACGATTGATATTGTTTTTGGGGAGATCGACCGTTAGTACCATGGAACCGGAAATTCAAAAAAACTTGCCCCGATTTTCTCCAGAGGCTTTGGAGAAAACCGAGAAGATCTTCAAACGGTATCCGCCGGAGTATCGGGAAGCGGCCTTGATGCCCATTCTTCATTTGGCGCAGAGGGAGTTTGGTGGCTGGCTCTCTGCGGAGGTCATCGAATATGTCGCCGGATTTATGAATTTGTCCCCCATTCGGGTGTATGAGGTGGCTTCGTTCTACACCATGTACAACCTGAAACAGGTAGGTCGGTATCACGTTCAGGTTTGCACCAATATTTCTTGTTGGTTGTGTGATTCCGATAGTATTGTGAAGGCTTTGGAAAAGTGTCTTAAAATTTCTGTGGGGCAAACCAGCGAAGATGGGCGGTTTACCCTGGCGGAGGTGGAGTGTTTGGGGGCATGTGTCAATGCGCCGATGCTTCAGATCAATGATGATTACCATGAACACCTGACCCCGGAAAAAGTGGTCGGCATCATAGGCCAACTGCCATGAACCAGTCCGCCCCTGTCCAGATTGTTTTCAAGAATATCCACAAGTCGGATAGCCATACCCTCCCTGTTTATCTGGAAGGGGGTGGTTACAAGACGTTGGCCAAGGTTTTGGCTTTGACGCCGGAAGCGGTGATCGAAGAGGTGAAGAAATCGGGGATTCGTGGCCGTGGTGGTGCCGGTTTTCCCACGGGGATCAAATGGTCGTTTATTCCCAGAAACTCGCCTAAACCGAAATATTTGGTTTGCAATGCCGACGAGGGGGAGCCGGGGACGTGCAAGGATCGGGATATCCTCCGGTATGATCCTCATTTGTTGATCGAAGGGATGATCATCTCCGCTTTTGCGGTTGGTTCGGAACGGGGGTATATCTACATTCGCGGCGAGTTCAACCTGGAGAGCCGACGGGTGGAGCAGGCCATCGAAGAGGCTTATGCCAAGGGGTATCTGGGGGATAATATCCTGGGCAAAGGGGTGCGGTTTGATTTGGCGGTACATTTGGGGGCTGGGGCGTATGTTTGCGGTGAGGAGACGGCCCTGTTGGAGTCTTTGGAAGGGAAAAAAGGGCAACCGAGGGTGAAACCGCCTTTTCCGGCCAATGTGGGGCTTTGGGGCGGGCCGACGGTGATCAATAATGTGGAGACCTTGGCGAGTATCCCTGGCATTATGGAGGCTGGTGGTGCTTGGTATGCCGGTCTTGGGGTGGAAAAGTCGAGTGGGACTAAGATATTTTCCGTTTCTGGCCACGTCAATCGCCCTGGGAATCATGAAGTGGAAATGGGGATTTCCCTGAGAGCCTTGCTGGAAGAGTATGCCGGGGGGGTGCGCGGTGGTTGGGATAACCTGAAAGGGGTGATTCCTGGCGGTTCGTCCTCACCCATTTTGACCCGCGAGGCGTGCGAAACGGTCAAAATGGACTATGATAGCATTGCCCGCGCCGGTTCCATGCTGGGATCGGGGGCGGTCATCGTCCTGGATAAGTCGGTGTGTGTTGTTCGGGCATTGGCGCGGATTTCCCGGTTTTATCGCCATGAATCCTGTGGTCAGTGTACCCCGTGCCGCGAAGGGACGGGATGGATGGCGCAGATTGTGACACGCATCGAAGCGGGGGGCGGTCGTGCGGGTGATATTGAACTGCTTGAAGAGTTGTGTGGCAATATTTCCGGTAAGACCATTTGCGCCTTGGGGGATGCGGCGGCCATGCCGGTGGCGGGTGCGATCCGTGCTTTCCGGGAGGAATTTGTCTACCACGTAGAACATGGCCGGTGCATGGTGGAATAGGAGCAGTCCAAGAAGATGCCTACACTGATCATCGATGACAGGGAGATTACCGTTAAGCCAGGGACCACCATCATGGAGGCGGCCCGGTCGCTGGGTATTGAAATCCCTCACTTTTGTTATCATCCGTCCTTGTCGATTGCGGGCAACTGCCGGATGTGTATGGTGGAAGTGGAGAAGATGCCCAAGCCGGTCATCTCCTGCGCCATGCCGGTGAACGATGGCATGGTGGTACGGACCAACTCGGAGATGGTGGTCAAGGCGCGGCGTGGGGTGATGGAGTTTTTGCTGATTAACCATCCTTTGGATTGCCCGGTATGTGACCAGGGGGGTGAGTGCAAGCTGCAAGATTATGCGGTGAAGTATGGTCCCGACCGCAGCCGTTTTCAGGATAAAAAACGGACCGTTCCCAACTATGATCTGGGTCCGGTGATCGAGACCGAGATGAATCGTTGTATCCATTGTACCCGTTGCATCCGATTTTCCACGGAGGTGGCGGGGGTTGAGGAGATGGGGGCGATTTTCCGGGGGGATCACATGAAGGTTGGCCCGTGTCCAGGGCATGGTCCTTTGACTTCGGTATTGGCAGGCAATCTTGCGGAGCTTTGTCCGGTGGGGGCGTTGAACCTTAAGCCGTTTCATTTTCAGGCGCGGGGGTGGGAACTCAGCAAGACGGAAGGTATTTGTGAGCATTGTGCCGTGGGGTGTCATATTCGGGTGGATTCCATGGAGAATCGGATCTATCGGATCATGTCACGCCAGTGTTCCAGCATCAATCTGGATTGGTTGTGTGACAAGGGGCGGTTTGCCTTTGAAGGGATGACGGAAGGGCGGTTGCAGGTTCCCATGATGGTTCCTGAATCGGGGGGACCGCAGGTTGAAGTGACCTGGAATCAGGCTTTGGATCGGGTTGCGGCGTTGATTCAGGGGGTTGCCCCGGAAGAGGTTGCGGGGCTTGCCGGATCTTGGGGGCAGGGTGGGGAGGAGTTATACGCCTTTCAAGATTTTCTGCGCCATGTTGTGGGGACGCCCCACCTTGACCATCGCTTGTTGCGTAAGGATTTCAGCCCCGATTCCATACCGTTGCTGCGTGCCGATCTGATGTTGAATACGCCGCTTCAAGATATGGAGAGGGCGGACGCCGTATTTTTGATTGGGGCTGGCCCCCGGTTTGAGATGCCCTTGTTGAATCTGCGGTTACGCAAGGCTTCCTTGAATGGGGCTTCGGTTTGGTCGTTGGGTCCACGGCATTTGCTGTCGAAGTTGGAGAATCTGGAGGAGGCGATTGTTCTGCCGGGGGAGGAGGCCGATTTTCTCCGCAAGGTGTTGAATGCCATGACGACGCGGCGTGGCCCCAAGGCGGCGGTTGCGTGGGCGAATGCGCTGAGAAAGGCACAAAGGCCGGTGTTTTTGTTGGGTCGGTTTGCGGTGAACCATCCCAACGCCGAGACGTTGCGTCGGTTGGTCCTTGCGGTTTTGGGCAAGGCCGAGGCGGTGGAGCCGGGCTGGAACGGTTACAATCGGATGATATCGGGCAATGGTGCTGGGGCGCACGATCTGGGTGTTGTACCCCAACGCGGTCCGGGGTATACAAAACTTGGGCGGAGGGGGATGAACGCCCGAGAGATTTTTGAACAGAGTGCCCTTGGGAAGATTAAAGTATTGTTTCTCATGGGGCTTGATATGGAAAGTGATACGGTGGTGGAGTATTTGGCCGCTGCCGCGCAGGCCGGAACAAAAATTATCTTTCAGGGGGCGTTTCACAGTGCGGCGGTGGATAAAGTGGATGTGGTGTTGCCTGGATTGGTCCATGGGGAAAAGTTCAGTACTTTGACCAACTGTGAGGGGCGGGTGCAACGGAGTGGTCGGGTTGTTCATGGACCGATCATGGCCAAGGAAGATTGGCGCATTTTAAGGGCGTTGAGCCAGCGTTTTCCCCAGGAGTTGCCGTATGATAATCTTCAGGAGCTTTGGGAAGCCATGGGCAGGGAGGATCGCCATTATGATCCGGCGGTGGTCGATTCTGGTGAGATTCCCAAGGCTTGCGACCATGGTGTTGGGTTGACCGAAGGGTTGGAGTGTGGTGCGGAGGTCGATGCGGAGGAAAATGAGACGGATCGTTTGGTGTTGATTTTGGAACCCTCTTTTTATCGGGATACGCCGATGTCACGCCGGTCATCGACCATGACGAAGCTGGACGGTGTTGAGGTGTTGCGGATCAGCGGCAAGGAGGCCAAGAAGCATAAGATCGTTGCGGGAGATCGGGTGTGTATCGAATGCAACGGGCATCGTGTGGAGGTTAGGACGGTGGTGGATGAGCGGGTGAAGGGTGGGGTTTTGTTGGGGACGCGGGAGGCCATGAGGGAGCTGGGTGGCGAGAAGGATGGTTTCCTTCAGGTGACGTTGAAGGTGTTGTGAGATGACGGTGGGTTGGGGCTTGCGGTGTGTGTGGATTGGGAAACATCTGCGGGGTGACCAGGGAAAGAGATGGCTGAAATCCTGAATATGGTGCATGAATTGGGGGAAGGGCTGTTTGGGCCGCTTCTTTGGTCGCTGGTGTGGGTGGTGATCAAGGTGGTGTTGCTTTTGGCCCCCGTTCTTTTCATGGTGACCTATATTACCTTGGCGGAACGTAAAGTGATTGGTGCCATGCAGGTCCGTCCTGGTCCTAATCGCGTGGGATTTTTTGGTGTCTTGCAACCTTTGGCCGATGCGGTCAAGTTGATTTTCAAGGAGACCATTTTACCGGAGAAGGCGGATAAAAGTTTGTTTCTTCTGGCTCCTCTCCTAACACTGGTTCCGGCGTTGTTATCCTGGGCGGTGGTACCGTTTTCGCCGGAGTTGATTTTGGCGGATGTCAATGTGGGGATCCTTTATATTTTGGCGATTTCATCGTTGGGGGCTTACGGCATCATCATTTCCGGCTGGGCGTCCAATTCGCGGTATGCGTTTTTGGGGAGTATGCGTTCGGTAGCGCAGATGGTTTCGTATGAGGTTTCCATGGGGTTTACCTTGATTCCGGTGATTTTGATTACGGGAAGCTTGAGCCTTGTGGATGTGGTGGAGCAGCAAAAGGATTGGTGGAACATCATCCCGTTGGCACCGATGTTTTTTATTTATTTTATTTCGGTGGTGGCGGAGACCAACCGTTCGCCGTTTGACCTGCCGGAGGCGGAACCGGAGTTGGTGGCGGGTTTTTTCACCGAGTATTCGGCCATGAGTTCGGGGTTGTTTTTCATGGGTGAGTACGCGAACATTGTTTTGGTCTCTTTTTTGGGGGCATTGGTCTTTTTGGGTGGGTGGTTGCCGCCGCTGTCGATTTTGGATTTTATTCCGGGGATCATCTGGTTGGGGTTGAAGGCGGGATTTTTAATGTTTGTGTTTTTGTGGATACGGGCCACGTTTCCCCGTTACCGCTATGATCAATTGATGCGGCTGGGTTGGAAGGTATTTTTGCCGGTATCCCTGTTTTGGATTTTCCTGACCGGGCTGGTGTTGCAGTTGACGCGGGGCATTGGAGGAGAGTGACTGTGGGGCTGGATCTGAAAAGTCTGCTACAGAGTTTTGCGTTGAAGGAACTGGCCCAGGGGATGGCGGTGACCTTGAAGCATTTTTTCAAGCCCACTATCACCGTGCAATATCCCGAAGAACGGACGCCGATTTCGCCCAGGTTTCGCGGTGAACATGCCTTGCGTCGCGACGAACAGGGTGAAGAACGTTGTGTTGCTTGCAAGTTGTGTGAGGCGGTTTGTCCGGCCCAGGCGATTGATATTGAGATTGATCCCCGGTCTACAGCGGAAAAGCGGTTGACCCGGGTGTATGATATCGATGAGACCAAATGCATTTTTTGTGGATTTTGCCAGGAGGCATGTCCGGTGGATGCCATTGTGTTGGGGCCAAACTTTGAATTTTTTGGATCGGTCCGTTCCGATCTGTATTTTAACAAGGAGCGGCTTTTGGCGAATGGTGAGCGTTGGAGCAATGAGTTGAATGCTCGCATCGCCGCCGATGCCAGGTACCGGTAGCGGGGAAGAACCATGATGGTCGCGGATGTCATTTTTTACCTGTTTGCTACGGTGACGGTATTGTCGGCCCTGGGGGTTGTGGGGGCGCGTAATCCGGTCCATTCGGTTTTATTTTTGGTGCTGGCTTTTTTCTCCACGGCGGGGTTGTTTGTGCTGATGGGGGCGGAATTTTTGGCGGCCATCTTGGTGATGGTGTACATGGGGGCGGTGGCGATTTTATTTTTGTTTGTTGTGATGATGTTGGATGTCGATTTTTCCATGTTGCGACGTGAGAGTGTCCGTTACCTGCCCATGGGGTTTGTCGTGGGCGCGGTGATGCTGGCGGAGTTGGGGTTGATGATGGCGCATCACCCTGGGGAGGGTTTGCATTTGGGGCTGGATAACACGGACAATACGCTGGCGATTGGTCAGGCACTGTATACCCGTTTTCTGTATCCGTTCGAGGTGGCATCGTTGATACTGCTGGTGGCCTTGATTGGGGCGGTGGCATTGACCCACAGGGAGCGCAAGCGGGTTCATCGACAGGATATTTCCACCCAACTGGCCAGAACCAAGGAGGATGCCGTGGAGTTGCGCAAGGTTGCCTCTGGTGAGGGGGCGTAACGGTCATGAGTCTCAATCACTATCTGGTTCTCGGAGCTATTTTATTTACCATTGGGATTTTTGGGATTTTTCTCAATCGGCGTAATGTGATCATCATTATGATGAGCATTGAGTTGATTCTTTTGGCGGTTAATATTAATTTTGTGGCTTTTTCAAGATTTATGGGTAATGTTGATGGTCAGATCATCACCTTTTTTGTGATGACCGTGGCGGCAGCCGAGGCGGCGATAGGCTTGGCTATTTTGGTAGCTTTCTTCCGCAATCGAGCGACCATCGATGTGGAAGAGATCGACTCCATGAAAGGATAACGACGGCCGTCGGGTTTTCCGGCGATTGGATGATGGAATCATGAGCGCAAATCTGTTGATCCTACTGGCCCCCCTGACGGGCGCACTGGTTGCTGGCCTTTTGGGTCGGCGTATCGGTTCGGGTTTGGCGATCGCGGCCACCATCACCGGTATGCTGATATCGGCGTGGCTCTCTATCCGTGTGTTTTCGGTGGTTGCGGTGGGGGATGGTCCGGTGATTCGTGAGGAGATTTTTTCATG
The DNA here is from genome assembly GCA_015228925.1 of Magnetococcales bacterium. GTDB lineage: Bacteria > Pseudomonadota > Magnetococcia > Magnetococcales > UBA8363 > UBA8363. Next base: position 11,299 of record JADGCQ010000085.1, read on the forward strand.
GATTGTCGCGGGGAATTTTAATGTACACTTTGGTATCCTCATCGACCGGATCACGGCGATCATGCTCATTGTGGTTTCGGGCATATCGACGCTGATCCATATTTATTCCATCGGTTACATGGCGGATGATCCCGACGAACCGCGCTTTTTCAGTTATTTGTCTTTGTTTACGTTTGCGATGTTGGCATTGGTGACTTCGGACAATTTTTTGCAGTTATTTTTTGGCTGGGAAGGGGTGGGATTGGCCTCCTATCTGCTGATTGGCTTTTGGTATAAAAAGGAATCGGCGTGCAACGCCGCCATCAAGGCCTTTTTGGTCAACCGGGTGGGAGATTTTGGTTTTGCTTTGGGTATTTTTGCCATTTTCATGGTTTTTGGCACTTTGGACTATGACCGGGTGTTTCAGATGGCGGGGGCTGGGGAGTTCAAGCCGACGGTGGACTTTTTGTTTTTTGGGGATGTCGATACCATTACCTTGATTTGTTTGTTACTTTTTGTTGGGGCCATGGGTAAGTCGGCGCAGTTTTTGTTGCATACTTGGCTTCCAGACGCCATGGAAGGGCCAACGCCGGTGTCGGCCCTGATTCATGCCGCGACGATGGTGACCGCCGGGGTTTTTATGGTGTGTCGGGCCTCACCGTTGTTTGAGTTGTCGGAGACGGCACTGGGGGTGGTGACGGTCGTTGGGGCGGTGACGGCGGTGTTTGCCGCCAGTGTTGGACTGGTACAGAACGATATCAAGAAGGTTATTGCCTACTCCACCTGTTCGCAATTGGGTTACATGTTTTTTTCTGCGGGTGTTTCGGCCTATGCGGCTTCGATGTTTCATCTGATGACCCATGCTTTTTTCAAGGCGTTGTTGTTTTTATCGGCGGGGGCGGTGATTCACGCCATGCATCATGAGCAGGATATGCGGCGCATGGGTGGGCTTGCCAAAAAGATTCCCATCACCTATGGCGTGATGATGCTGGGGACGTTGGCGTTGACGGGATTTCCGTTTTTAGCGGGTTTTTATTCCAAGGATGCGATTTTGGAGTCGGCCTATGCTGCCCATACGGGGTTGGGGACGTTTGCTTGGATCATGGGGATGTTGGCTGCGGTCATGACGACGTTTTATTCGTTCAGGCTGGTGTTCATGACGTTTCATGGCAAACCGGCGGATCATCATGCCTATAGCCATGCCCATGAGGCCCCTTGGTCCATGCGGGGTCCATTGTTGGTGTTGGCGGTGGGGGCGGTATTTGCGGGGATGATTGGGGTGCCGTTGGTTGGGGAGGGGTGGTTCAAGGGGGCGATTGTCCTGGGCCAGGGGCATGATGCCTTAGCCCATGCGCACCATGTCCCTTTCTGGGTCAAATGGCTCCCCTTTGGTGCGTTTGTGGTGGGGGTGTATCTGGCTTGGTTGATGTATGTCCGTTTGCCGACCCTTCCTGGGATTGTGGCGGAGACGTTTCGGGGGACGCATCGATTTTTGGTGAATGCCTGGTATTTTGATCGTCTCTATGATTGGATGTTCGTCACTATGGCCAAGAAAATCGGTGAAGGGTTGTGGCATACGGGGGATGAGACCATCATTGACGGCTTTGGTGTGAATGGTGCTGCAAAGATGTGTACAAGGATTGCCGGAGGGCTGCGTTGGGTCCAGTCCGGTTATATTTATCACTACGCTTTTGCGATGATTGTCGGCGTATTGGTATTGGTCACTGTTTATACCTAACCCGGCGGGACGTTTGCCCATGCTGAGCTTGGTCACATTTTTTCCATTGGTCGGTGCCCTGATAATTGTCATTGGGGTGCGCGATAATCCTTCATTGGCCAGGATCGCCGCGCTGTTGGTATCCCTGGTTACGTTTTTGTTGAGCCTCAAGTTGCTGTATGGGTTTGATAACGCGCTTGCCACCTACCAGTTTTTGGAGGAGGTTCCTTGGCTTACCGCCTATGGAATTTCCTATCGGATGGGGGTGGATGGTATCAGCCTTCCGTTTGTTTTGTTGACGACCCTGTTAACCCCCATTTGTATCCTGGCCTCTTGGGAATCGGTACAAAAGCACGTTAAAGAGTACATGATTGCCTTTTTGGCGTTGGAATCTTTTGTCGTGGGTGTTTTTTGCGCATTGGATTTTATTCTTTTCTATATTTTGTGGGAGGCCATGTTGATTCCGATGTTTTTAATCATCGGCGTCTGGGGTGGTCCGAATCGGATCTATGCGGCGTTCAAGTTTTTTCTCTATACGCTGGTGGGTTCGGTGTTGATGTTGGTTGCGGTGTTGGCCATGGGGGTGAAGGCGGGGACGTTTTCCATCCCGGAACTGATGGCGTATCCGTTCACGCTTCAATTTCAGATCTGGGTGTTTTTGGGTCTTTTTGCATCGTTTTCGGTCAAGGTTCCCATGTGGCCGGTCCATACTTGGCTGCCGGACGCCCATGTTGAGGCACCGACGGCGGGTTCGGTCATCCTGGCGGGTATTCTTCTGAAGATGGGGGCGTATGGGTTTCTTCGATTTTCCATCCCCATGCTTCCCGATGCGACGCGGTTTTTCACGCCGTTGATTTTTGGACTCTCTTTGGTGGCGATTATTTATACCGCCTTGGTTGCTCTGGTGCAGCGTGATCTTAAGAAGTTGATCGCCTATTCGTCGGTTTCGCACATGGGCTTTGTCACCATCGGCCTTTTCACTCTGAATCAGCAGGGGGTCGAGGGTGGAATTTTGCAAATGATCAACCATGGGATTGTTGCGGGGGGATTGTTCCTTTTGGTGGGTGTGATCTATGATCGGATGCATACTCGTGAGATTGTCCGATTTGGGGGATTGGCGCAGCGTATGCCGATTTATGCGGTCATTTTTATGCTGTTTTCCATGGCTTCGGTGGGGTTGCCGGGGACCAATGGATTTGTGGGGGAGTTTTTGATCCTTTTGGGGGCATTTCTTGCGTCGAAGCCGGTGGCGGTTTTGGCCTCGACCGGGGTGGTGTTGGGTGCTTCTTACATGTTGTGGATGTATAAGCGGGTGGTGTTTGGTGAGATACGCAACCCGGAGGTGGCGGCACTCTTGGATATGAACGGTCGTGAGTTGGCGTTGTTTGTCCCATTGATTGTTTTGGTATTTTGGATTGGTTTTTATCCTACCCCTTTTCTGGACATGTTTCATGCGTCGGTGCAGCATCTTTTGGATCAGGCCAGCGTCGTCAAGGTGGGGGTTTTGGCAAGGTAGGGAATATCACATTTTTCAAGAAAGAATATCGGACGGTGGAGTGTTAAAACGACATGGCTGTGGAACAATTGGATATCCATTTAGTCCTCATGATGCCGGAGATTTTGGTTGCGATCATGGCGATGGCCTTGTTGCTGCTGAGTGCTTGGACGCATAAGGGGGGGGCGGGGGTCATCCACTGGTTGACGATGATGACCATCGTTGCGGTTGTCCTTGTGATCCAGGTGGGCAGTGGCACGGCGACGACTTTTGGCGGTCAATTTATCACCGATGACTTTTCCAGATATGTGAAGGTTGTGATGTGTTTGGGGATGGTGTTGCCTGTTCTCATGTCGGCGGATTATATTCGCGGACATGGGATGGATGGTGGCGAGTATCATGTGGTGACGATGTTTGCCATGCTGGGTGGTATGATTATGGCGTCCAGCGGTGGGTTTCTCATTTTATATTTGGGGTTGGAGTTGATGTCGTTATCGTTGTATGTCTTGGCGGCATGGCGGCGGGATGATCGGTGTTCGAGTGAAGCGGGATTGAAATATTTTGTGTTGGGTTCTGTGGCTTCGGGGTTGCTGTTGTATGGTATATCCATGGTTTATGGGGTTACGGGGGGGACTGGATTTGCGGAGGTAGCCTCTTTCCTTGGAAAACCGGAGGGACATGGGAGCCAGCTTTTGGCTTTGGGTGTTGTGATGATTTTGGCTGGAATGGGGTTTAAGATTGCCGCCGTTCCGTTTCATATGTGGGCACCGGATGTTTATCAGGGGGCACCGACGCCGGTGACTGCTTTTATGTCGGTGGTTCCTAAGGTAGCGGCCATTGCGGCGTTGTTTCGGATTCTTTTTGATGTTTTTCCGACGTACCATGTTCAATGGGTTCCCATTTTGCAGTTGTTTGCGGTCCTTTCCATGGCGGTTGGTGCGTTTGGCGGTTTGGTTCAGACGAATATTAAGCGGTTGTTGGCTTATTCATCCATTGGTCATGTGGGGTATATGTTGATTGGCTTGGTTGCTAATAGCCAAGCGGGGGCGCAGGGGGTATTGGTTTATATCACCATCTATTTGTTTATGACCGTGGGGGTTTTTGGGTTGATTATTGCGTTTGATCGCCAGGGGTTGGGGGAGAATATTAGCGATTATCAGGGGCTTGCCCGCAAGCAACCTGTGATGGCTTTTGTGATGGCCATGTTTATGTTTTCCATGGCGGGTATTCCGCCGTTAGCGGGTTTTATTGGTAAGTTTTCCATTTTCATGGCGGCTGTCAAGGGTGGTTTTATTCCGTTGGCGGTTGTGGGTGTTTTGTTTTCTGCTGTTGGGGCGTTTTATTATATTCGTGTGGTGAAGGTGATGTATTTTGATCAACCGGAGGGGGAGTTCAAGGTAACTCTTTCGGGGGGTGGTTTTATTGTGGTTTCGTTGAGTTTGTTTATGATTTTCTTTTGGGGTATTCTGCCGGGGGATTTATTGGCGTGGACGGGGGCGAGTGTTCAGGCTTTTCATTGATTGTGAATAAAAATTATTAAAAGAAAAAAGGGGTCTGGGGGATTGCCCCCAGGGTTTTGAC
>JADGCQ010000086.1 GCA_015228925.1 Magnetococcales bacterium
CGGATACCGCTGTCGTATCAGCGAGTAATACATCAACATGCGCCAGTCCATCCCCTCAGAACTGCTCTGTAACTCCAGATGAAAGATCGAATCATCCTTCAGCAAGAATAACAGATCGGGAAGACGTTTTTGGGTGGAAGCGAATTCCACTGTGAGCAGTTCCACAGCTTCACGTCCGATCAGAATCTGCAACAAACGTTGCGGCGGATGTTCAAACAAATCCTTGAGGGTGGTATCGTACTGTGATCTGTTTTTTTCTGTTTGATCTTCCATCATGGCTATCGGCCTCAAGTCGGCACCCATTTTTTCCACAGTCAGATTGTCCAGGATTTTACTCTTCAAGTCCATTGGAATTTATCGGATTCAGTCTCTCTTGCGGCCAGAAGGTCAACTGGGTACGGACCGCATCGATCACTTCCGGCCAGGAACCGGGATGGGATTGCCGGAACAGCCGTACCGAGGGGTACCAGGGGGCGGTGGATCCACGATGCAACCAACGCCAATCGGGAACGAAAGGTAATAATCCCCATGTGGGCCGTGCCAATGTCCCCGCCAAATGCAAGACTGCGGTATCGACGCTGATGACCAGATCAAGGCAGGAGAGGGCGGCGGCGGTGTCGGCAAAATCGTGTAGTTTCTCACTCAAATCCATGAATTGACCCTGTGCATCCAAGAGTGAACGTTCCGCTGCCGTCACATCTTTTTGCAGACCGACGAACACACAACCCGGGACCGTGCATAATGGGGCTAGCAGGGTGGCGGTCACGGAGCGGATGTGATCATTCTTATAGCGGGGATTGCCGCGCCATACCACCCCAACCTTAAAACCGGGGCGTGATGCCAATATCTCCCGAAAGGGGGCCATCTCGGACGGGGTGGCTTTGAACCAGGGGGCCGGTGCGGGAATGGTGGCAAGCGTGGTATCAAACAAACCCGCCAGACTCATGAACGGGGCCTGATAATCACAGGGGGGGATGGGATCTGCCGGGGTGATGAGGGTATCGACGCCATCGATCCGGGAAAAAAGTCGGCGCAACGTCGGTGGACAAAGGAGAATCATCTTCCCCCCCTTCTCCTGGACCGCCGGGAGGTAACGGACAAATTGCAAATTGTCTCCGATCCCCTGTTCACAGTGCAGCAGCAGGGTTCGACCTACCAAGGGTGATCCATCCCACAGGGGTTGTGAATGTCCATGGGGTATAAATCCCCGAGTTTGCCAACGATACTCATAAAGTGGCCAGCCGGTGTGGTAGTCTCCAAGCAACAAGTGCGTCAAACCTTCGACAAAATGGGCCTCATAGAAATGGGGATCTATCGCTTTTGCCTTTTGCAACGGTGCGAGTGCTTCTACCAGTCGCCCCTGCTTGTGCAATGCGCTACCCAGATTGGTCAACGCTTCGGGAAAGTGGGGGCGCAGTGTCAGGCTTTTTTCCAGGTATTCCATGGCCTCCGGCAGGCGGTCCAGACTGAGCAAGGCACCGCCCAGGTGTGAAAGGGCCTCCGGGTAGTCGGGGCGGAGTGCTAATGCTTGCTGATATTTTTCCATGGCCTCGGGCAGCCGACCCATATCCTGTAAGGTGACACCCCATCGGGATAGGGCTTCGGGATCGTCGGGGCGGAGGGCGAGGGCTTGTTGATAATAGGCGATGGCCTCCAGATGGTGTCTCTGGATTTGCAGGATCAGGCCAAGATTGATCAAGGCTTCTGGGTAGTTGGGGCGGAGTCTCAGGGCTTCAAGATAACATGCCTGGGCTTGCTCCATCCGTCCCTGGGTATGGTACACGCTGCCTAAGTTGAGACGGGCTTCGGCAAACTGGGGAGCGTGGGCGATGGCTTTTTGAAAACTGGCGATGGCCTGTTCCGCATCCCCCTGCTGCTTGAACACGTTGCCAAGATTATAATGGGCCAGAACAAAATCGGGTAGGGGATGGTTGGCCCTGTCATGAACCTTCGCGTGGGTTTGGACCACGCTCGGTTTTTTCTTCAAACGACGCTTTAAGGTTCGACTCATGGGGCCGGGTCGCTTTCCAAGTAAACATCATGGGCATTTTTTTTGGGCATCGTCACATCCTGCCACATCGCCCATATCGCAGGCACTTTTTAAATCCTGACACATCAGGGCGACATTGTTCAGGCTTTGGTGGGCGTAACCACGGGCAAAATAATATTCGGCATCATGTCCCATCAGGGCGATGGCCTTGTCGTAATCTCCGATGGCCTCACTGATCTGTCCTGAGGCACTGACGGCGTTGGCACGTTCAAAATAATACTGCGCCTGGTCGGGATTTTGGGCAATGGCGTTGTTGAAACTTTCCACAGCCTCGGCTGGTTTGCCGCTTTTGGCTAGGACCAACCCCTTGACATAGTAGGCCCGTTCCAACTTGGGTTCTTTGGCCAGGGCTTGGTTTAAATCTTCCAGGGCTTCATCATAATGCCCCATTTCTTTGAATGTCAGTGCCCGTTCCAGGTAAGGCTCCGGCCCCGCCTCCAGGTTGACCAGTGCTAGGTTCAGATCGCGCAAGGAGGTTTTATATTCCTTGAGTTCCCGCAGGGTGATCCCTCGGGCCAATAACCCTTCATACCATGTGGGATCGCTCTCCAGGGCGGCGTCGAAGTCTCGAATGGCCCGTTCGGGCATTCCCAATGTCAGGAGTGCCATGCCACGGCCATGATGGGCTTCGGGGTTGCCCGGTTTGATCGCCAGGGCGCAGGTGAACGAGTAGATCGCCCGATTGAACTGCTCCTTCTCATTCCGCATGCGCCCTTCTTCCAAAAGCTGGTTGAACTCCAGTTCGACATCTTTGCTCCCCTCTGGTTGGGATTCGGATAAATCCTGAAAAACATTGACCAGTTGTTCTGGACTTTCCCCATCGGGTTGTTGGGCAGCGGAATCGACGGTTACATTCTTGGAAGCCTTGAGTGCTACCGTGTCCACGATTTTATGGCGTGGTTTTGGTTTGATGGCATCCAATTGCGCCAAGTGGGCCAAGGCGATGGATGCGGCGGTTTCCCGCTTTTTGGGACTGGGGACGGTTCCATCTAAAGTGCGAGGAGGGGGGGCCTCTTCCACGGCGGCGGCTACGATGGTCTTGCTTTTGGGCTTTGGATTTGGGAACCCGGGTTGCACAGTTTCCACCAAAACGGTTTCCGTGGCAGGGGGGGTCTGGGCCGATGGGGGCGCAAGGGTTACGGTTGGCTTCGGAGCAGGGACCGCCATGGTATGCACTTCGGGCTTGATTGCGGAGACCGTCTCCGGTTTGGCCACGGGGGCAGGTGCCGCCATGGCACTCATTTCGGGTTTGGTTGTGGGGACCGTCTCCGGTTTGGCCACGACGGGGGCAGGGACCGCCATGGTACGCACTTCGGGTGTGGTTGCGGGGACCGTCTCCGGTCTGGCCACGGGGGTAGGGACCGCCATGGCACTCATTTCGGGTTTGGCTGCGGCGACCGGCTCCGGTTTGGCCACGACGGGGGTAGGGACCGCCATGGTACGCACTTCGGGCTTGGCTGCGGCGACCGGCTCCGGTTTGGCCACGGGGGCAGGGATCGCCATGGCATGTTCTTCGCGTTTATCCACAGGCGTTGGTTCCGCCTTGGCTGCAAGGATGGGTTCAGGCAGCGTTACGGATGGCTTGGCGACTTCCACCGGTTTGGTTTTGATGGCGGGCTTTGGCGGGGGAACGGCCCGCACAACTGGTTCGGGTGTGACGAGCGGTTTGGGTGGTGGTGCGACCGGCGCGATCACTGGGGCAAGGGCTATGGGGGCCGCCGTAACCTTTTCTACCATGCTGGGCGTTGGGGTTTCCCCCTTCGGGGATGGCTGGGGTTGGGAAAGGCTTGGATCTGGCCGCCCTTTTTCCGATAGCACCGCATTCGTGGGGGATGGTTGGGGTAACTCCCCCTTTTTCTTGGATTGTGGAGGCTTGATGGGATGCGTGGCTTTTTCGGGAGCGGGATTGGCTGTCGGTATGATATTTTTCTTGTCGTCAGGACGCTTGGGACGATGGCGGCTCCCTTTGACGACCCCTGAATCGGCGGGTGCCGTTGGCGTCGCTGCGGGTGGCGCAATGGCGACGGGGGCGGGGGTGGTGGTGTGCGTCGTCGGTATGGCAGGCGTCTCTTTGGCTACTGCGGTGGGTGCTGTTTTGGGAACGGTATGACTTGGTTTGGACGTGGTGGTGTCCGCCGTCTTATTTTTTGGGTTTTGTTTGCTGGCGACAAAACGGCCTTTTTGAAATATTCCAATTTGGCTGCGGCCATCGGGCCAAGTTTTTTGTCCGGGGCCATGCTGCAAACCACGATGCCATCCCCCCGAATATTTTTTTCCCGAAGCCCAGGCCAACGTGCCGAACCCCTGGCGTTTGCCGGAGACGTATTCACCGGTATAGGTGGACCCGTCTTTTTGGAAATATTGGCCACGTCCGTGGAGTTGTCCGTTTTTAAACTGACCGTGATAACGGTCTCCCGAAGGCCATTGATAGGTTCCTGAACCGTTTTGACAATCCCCTTGGAGGCAGGCCGCCGCAACCGGATGGGGGATCGCGCTGACCAGGGAGGCGAAAACAATAAACAGCCATCGCCTGCCGGCGTGGCCTGATACGGGGAATGCGGACAAGATAGCTCTCATGGATTTGAAGAATCTTCGGAAGACTAGGTTGAACAAAAAAAGCACCAGGGTGGCTTGATCGTCAACACCAGTTACGCCAGAATCAATCTCCTGAGATGGGTACCATCTCACCTTCCGCCGGTTCCGAAGCATCTTGTTGCCCCGGAAGCCGTGGTCTGGCAGTCTCTTTGGGTGTTGCGGATCGGGATGGTGGCGGTCCCTTTTTCTGGGAGAAATCACGCATCCGTTGCCACATTCCCTCCTTATCGGTTGACGGGGTAAAATCCGAAATCGCTTTAAGCTGATCTTTCATATTGGGTTCCATATCGGCATTCAGAGCCGCGAGCAATGTCGCCGTGGCACTTTCATGACGGAGGGCAATATTGGCAGTCAGGGTGGATGGGGTCAGGCTTTCCAATCCTGGCATGGGCGGTATCGGGTCATACCCCAGGGAAATCAACAGGCGTGAAAGGGCAACCTGAGCCTTGGCAAAGGCGAAGCCTTGATGCATACGGATCATCAACCCCTCGGTTTTATGAAGAATGCCGGCGATGGGTGGATCCAGGTGTTTGTAGGGATTGGTCAGGGTGGGGGGGTGATCGGACTGGTTGCGCGCACGGATTTGGGTCAATGATTGTTCGGTACTCCGGCAATCAAGCCAGGCCAGATGCAACCGGAGCAGGGTTGCGGCACCATGGACTAGGTTTAAAACTTTGGCATCGGTGGTCGCAGGGGGCGATTGCGGGGTGCGTCCCTGTAACAGTTGTCCCGTCACCATGGTGCCCGCCTCAATCCAGGATGGTGCCCCTGCCGGATGGATCTTTTCGGTTTCATACCCCAGACCGGGGAAGGCGAACCCTGGAAAGGCGGCTATGAGTGCTTGCCCTGCCCGCCGGGCGTCGAGCCGTTGATCTTTGGGGAGATTCATCCGTTCGCCCCATTGTGCCAAGGCATGGTCTTCCAGAAAGGCCATGGGTAACGTGAGAATGCCGGGATCTTGCAATTCGGTGGCGGCTGCCAGGACACGGATGGACGCCGGACCATCGGTGGTGCGGGTCAGACGGGCTAGGCGTTCCTTGGCGGCGGCAAGTCTGTTACGAGATTTCCAAAGTTTTTCCGTTGTTTCCAATAAAATTTTTTGATTTTGGACACGTTGTGGGGTGGCGGGTGTCTGGGATGGATGGGGGCCGCCGTCCGCCACCAACCGGGTATTGGTCTCTTGGAGGAGGTTGTCGAATTCGGTCAAAAGCAAGTCTGCCGTGGCCGACCGCCAATAGGCATCACGGATATCGAGCGCGAGGGATAAGGCGGCCATGCGTAGCAGGGAGGGTGCCGGTTCTCCACCCCCCGGTTCGGTGGGGGCGGTCTCTTTTTCCATGGCCAGGGCGACCAGATTCCAGACCGAAACCGGATCGAATTCGCCGCGTGTATAACCTGCGGTCTCTTCGTCAGGAGAGCCGTTCAGGCCGGCCTCTTGGAGCCAGGAGCGCAGGGGGGCGGGGGTCTGGTCGGTGGGGGTTGCGGAAACCAGGGCATGGAGTATTTGATCGGTTCTGTCTTTGATTCCGGTTTGCACGCCGACGGCCATGGCCTCGAACAGCCCCATCCGGGAAATGGGAATGGTCCCCTCCGGGAAGATTGGCTCTGCTGGCGGGGGTGGGTTGGGGCTGGGCAACAGGGGGAGTTTCACCGGGTTGTCATGGGGTATGGCGGGGAGAGTGCGTTTGGTGAAATGAGGGGTTTCGGCCCAGGAGGGGGTGAGCAGCAGCATCCCCAGGCACAGGCTCAGGGAACAGGATGGCCAACTTGTCCATGGGGTGGCGTTTTTTTTAGGGCGGAGAAACCATGATTTTTGGATCCGTTGCATGTTGGTGCGACTCCCCTGCTATCTTAACCTGCCTGTTGATCGAACCATGCGGGTCCAAGCAAGGTTCATGCCTTAAAAAATAATTTTTATGCTTCCCATGATTGGGTCACGTTAAGAAATGATTGACTTACACCTTAATTGGTGGATAATATCGACACAAAACTTTCGAGTCTGGGGTGTACTTTGCAATTCTGGCACAAAAAGAAAATTAGCCTCGTCGTCGGGGGTGGCATTGCCGCCTACCGTGTCCTTGACTTAATCCGTGGACTTAAGGCCCAAGGGGCGGAGGTCACCGTGATTGGTACCGAGGCTGCGACCCGTTTTGTGACCCCGTTGACATTTCATGCCATCTCTGGGCACCCTTTTTATGGTGATCTCTTCCACCCAGGGGAGGAAGGGGGGATGGACCATATTCGCTTGGCGCGTGAGGCCGATTTGGTGATCGTTGCACCGGCGACGGCTGACTTGATGGCCAAGATGGCCCATGGTTTGGCCAATGATTTGGCGACCGCGATGATTTTGGCCCGTCGGGGGCCTCTCCTGGTTGCACCGGCCATGAACGTGGCCATGTGGGAACACCCGGCCACCCAGCGTAATGTGGAAAGGCTCAAGGGGGATGGGTTGGTGTTTTGTGGTCCTGAGGCGGGGGCGTTGGCCTGTGGTGAGGAGGGGATGGGACGTTTGGCGGGCGTCGATACCATCCTGGAGGCGGCGCGGCGTTGTTTGGAAGATAAAACATTGGCGGGAAAGCATTTTCTTTTGACTGCCGGCCCGACTCGGGAAGAATTGGATCCGGTCCGTTATTTATCCAACCATTCCAGCGGTAAGATGGGGTGGGCCATCGCTCAGGCCGCTTTGCGTGCCGGTGCCCAGGTTACTCTGGTCCATGGTCCGGTCCATCTGCCACCGCTTTGGGGGGCGAAAATGGTTCCGGTCACCAGTGCCTGTGACATGTTTGCGGCGGTCATGGATTGTTGGGAGACTTGTCAGCCCTCTCGATCGTTAGACGCGATCATCTTGACGGCGGCGGTTGCCGATTTTCGTCCAGTCGTGCGGTCTTCGGAGAAAATCAAGAAAACAAGTTCCATGACCCCCATGAACATCGAACTGGAGGCCAATCCCGATATTCTTCTGGAGCTAGGCCGACGCCATGGGGCGATGGAAAATCATCAAAGACCGATTTTGGTGGGATTTGCCGCCGAAACGGGCCGGGCTGTTGAACGGGGACGGGAAAAGTTGGCACGTAAACCGTGCGATTTGTTGGTTGTGAATGATCTGATGGAGGAGGGGGCCGGATTTATGGTCGATACCAACCGCGTGACGCTGTTGGATCGTGACGGCTTGGAGGAAACTTGGCCTTTGATGTCCAAGGATGCGGTGGGTGCGCGGTTGGTGGAGGCCGTTGCGGCCCGATTTTAAAAGTCTTTGGGGGAATGCGGGGTTGTCGGGGGGCTGGGGGTGTTCCAGCGATCATAAGTGTTCGCAGTATCATCGTTAAGGAAAAGAAAGTGCTTAAATTTTCTAAAAAATTGCTGTACGCGATTGAGGCGGTTGTCGATATCGCCTACAACTCGGGGGGGGAGCCGGTTCAAATACGCGAAGTCACCAACCGCCAGGGGGTTCCGCAACGCTATCTTGAACAGGTCATGCAACGCTTGGTGAAGGCGGGCATTCTCAAGGGGATCCGAGGGCCAAGGGGCGGTTATCTGCTGGCGCGGGAACGGGCCAAGATCAGTGTCGGCGATATCGCCCGCGTGGTCATGGATGTCAGGCCGGCGGGAGACTCGGGGTTGCCGGACGATTTGGCAACGGGGCCGATTGGTCGCCAAGTCATCCGCCCCTTGTGGTCGGAATTTCAGGGCCAGATTTTGGAAATGATGGACAGGGTGACGATCGAGGAATTGACGACCCGTGCCTTTCGTAACGGCGTACCCAGTGAGGTATACAGCCGTATTACCTACTCCATATGATGGCTACTTTTATGAATCCGAAGCGGTTGGATGGGTCATGTCGGATCGTGCTGTCCTGATCCTGGGTGTGGGTGGATTGGGTTCGGTGGTGGCCATGGCACTGGGTATGGCGGGTATGGATCGCCTGACGCTGGTGGATGCCGACACGGTGGCCCTTTCCAATCTTCATCGGCAACCGCTTTACCAGGAAGCGGATGTTGGATCTTCCAAGGTGGCGGTGGCGGCGGAACGGTTGCGCCGGGAACATCCGGGGATGGTGGTGGAAACATGGACCGAGAGGGTGACGACCTTGGAACGATTGGTCCCTTTGATGTTGGAACACGCGATTACGGTGGATGGGTCGGATAATTTTACCACCCGTTTTTTGGCCAATGATGCGGCATTGCGCACGGGTCGCCCTTTGGTTCATGGTGCTGCGACGGGTCTTAGGGGGCAGTTGATGACGATATTGCCCCATCGTTCTGCTTGTTTGCGCTGCCTTTTTGATGCCCCTCCAGATGGGGTTGTACCGACCTGCCAGGAGGCGGGGGTTTTGGGGTCGTTGGTGCGGGAGGTGGGGTGGTTGATGGCCATGGAGGTGGTGAAATGGATGCATGATGCCGACGGGTTGACGACCGACCGGATGGTGACCATCGATCTGGCCACCGGCATCCGGCGTCATGCTGCTTTTCCACGACAACAGGATTGTCGCGGATGTGGCATTCATCTGGATCATTAAAGGCTAAGGGTGTCATGAGACATGGCAAAAATTTATAACAGCATTACCGAAACCATTGGTCGGACCCCCATCGTGCGTGTGCAACGTTTGGCCGTTGGGTTGGATATCGAACTGCTGGTCAAGATTGAGGCGTTCAATCCCATGGGTTCTTTGAAGGATCGGATTGGGTTGGCGATGATTGAGGCTTTGGAGCGGGAAGGGAAGATCAATGCCCGGACGCTTATTGTTGAACCCACGTCTGGGAACACGGGTATTTCGCTTGCGTTTGTCTGCGCTGCGCGGGGCTATAATCTGATTTTGACCATGCCAGAATCCATGTCTTTGGAGCGGCGCAAATTATTCGAACTGTTGGGTGCCCAGGTTGTTTTGACGCCGGCGCATGAGGGGATGAAGGGGGCTATCGACGAGGCCAATCGCATTTTGGCCAAGGAACCCAACGCCGTCATGCCCAATCAATTTGAAAACACGGTCAACCCGGAGGCCCACGCCCTCTCGACCGCTATGGAGATTGTTGAGGATACCGAGTGCCAACTGGATGTTTTGGTTGCGGGGGTTGGCACGGGAGGTTCGTTGACGGGTGTGGCCCGGGTGTTGCGTGAAAAGATTCCCGGATTCATGACGGTCGCCGTGGAGCCGGAGAATTCCCCGGTTCTTTCGGGGGGGATGCCCGGTCCGCATAGCATTCAGGGGATTGGGGCCGGATTTATTCCGCCGATACTGGATCGAGGCTTGGTGGATCGGGTCATTCGGGTCGGGGATTTGCGGGCCATTCAAACGGCGCGGTTGTGTGCCCGGTTGGAGGGGATTGCCTGTGGTATCTCTTCGGGGGCGGCGTTGGCGGCGGCTTTGGAAATTGGCGAAGATAAAAAATTCAAGGGCAAGCGGATTTTGGCATTGCTCCCCGACTTTGCTGATCGTTATCTTTCACTGCCACAATTTCAGGATCCCGGATGACTCAGGTTGCATGGGCGGAGCGTTATTCACGGCAGATTTTGTTGCCCGAAGTCGGTGGTCAAGGGCAGGGACGGTTGTGGGACGCAGGTGTCGGGGTCTTGGGATCAACCCCCATGGCGGCGGCACTTTTGGACACGCTGGCGCGTTCGGGAATAGGACGTTTGGGTGTGGCGGGTGGGGGGCAGGATCAACAGGGGTGGTATGATCATCTCCAAGACCGGGTTTTCTCTGGCAACCGGCATATTCGGCTCGATATCGATCCATCTCTGGATGCGTCTGAATCGTTGGCGCAGTGGGCAGCCTCCTGGGATGTGGTTGTGGACGCTTCCGGTTCTCCCGCCGTGCGTAGCTTGTTGGGACATTTTTGCCTGGCAGGGGGGAAAAGATTTCTTTCTGGTCGGGCGTCTCCGGGGGGTGGTTGGATCCTTTCGTTCAGGCGTTTACCCGATCAGCCATCCCCTTGTCCAGGTGGACGGCATGATATGGGCTTCGATGCGCAGTGGTCTGATTCTCCCCTGAATTCATTGGTTCCTGGTCTGACTGCCGCAGTATTGGCCGATGAGATTTTGTCGGGACTTCTTGGGTTTGGCTGCCAGGATGAAAATTTTTTGTTGCACATTGATGCCAAAAGAGTCCATTATGACCGGGTTCGGCTCGTGGGCGATTCGTCTTGTACGCAGTGTCGCGGTGCTTTTTGCGTCGCTTCCGGCGTCCGAGATGGGGGGAGTCAACAGTCAGGGGAGGGGGACGCGGAGCTTATCGATATCACGGGCGAGCGTTGTCCCATGACCTTCGTTCGTGTCAAGCTCAGGATGGAATCCCTGCCGCGAGGTGCCCTTCTCAGGGTACGTCTGACGGGGAGGGAGACGTTGGAAAACGTTTCGTCGTCTCTCGCCAATCTGGGACATTTGGTCGAAGGTGTGACTGCGTGTGACGGGGGGTATGTGTTGCTCGCAAGAAAACAAACATGATGTGCGTGTAAAATTTTTCCGACAGGTGTAAATCACGCTTTACATTTTAACTCTTTGTTCTTCAAGAATGGTGTCTGCGGCTTGGAGAATTTGGTGTGGTATTTGCAGTGGAATAGTGGGTAAAGAAAAGCCATGCGTGTGTTTTGGAGTGCCAGAGTGCCGCCGGTTTTTGCGGTTTACAGTGAACGATTCATCATCTTAATGCGGGAGAGGAACATGAAATATAACCCAGATCAAAAAGGTTTTACCCTAATCGAGTTGATGATCGTCATTGCGATCATCGGCATCCTGGCCGCCGTGGCGATTCCATCCTATATGGATTATACCGTCCGGGCAAAGATGGCAGGCCCCCTGTCGTTGGCCGCCATGGCCAAGTCACATGCTGCGGAGTACTACCAATCCAATGGTAGCTGGCCTGCTTCGAACTCTTTGGCGGGGTTGTCGGGTTCGCGTCTTTACACCAGTGAGTATGTCCGGGCACTTACGGTGGCTGGCACAAGAATTACGGTGATGCTCTCTGCCGTTGGTGGCGGTGCCATCACGACGGGTTCCACCTTCGGTTTTGTGGGTACGGATGCTGGTGGTACGATCCGGTGGGCTTGTTCTACCGCGATTGCGGATAAATACATTCCGAAGGAATGCCGTTAATATCATCGCCATGTTTTGGAGAAAGAGCCTAGCCTTTGCTAGGCTCTTCTTTATTTTTGGGCGTAGCCTGTGGCGTGTTCGCCCATTTTTTTTGTTTTCATTGGTTGTTTTGGCCTCTGTTGGGCTGATGTGGCCCGCCCTTTTTGGGGCGTTTTTGTTGGATGATAACGCCAATCTGGACAGCTTGTTTTCCCTCAAGGTAGGGGATGGTTGGCTCGATTGGGCGGGTTTTGTTGTGGGTGGACGCAGTGGCCCGGGTGGGCGTCCTTTGTCTTTGCTCTCTTTTGCTTTGCAACATGCTTTTTGGCCTGGATTACCTTCCCATTATAAAGTGGTGAATCTTGCCCTTCATGTGATCAATGGCTTGCTTTTGCATCGATTGATCATGAAGACGGGGCGTTTGGCCGCATGGCCAGAATATCGAACCTATGGCGTGGCGGTATTGGCACCGATGGTTTGGTTGCTTCACCCGATTCAAGTGTCCACTGTTTTTTATGTGATCCAAAGGATGACATTGCTTTCGGCCTTGTTTGTATTGGCTGGAATGCTGGTCTATCTGAAGGGACGGGAATGGATGGCTGCGGACCGGGATTCCCTGGTGTGGCAAAATCGGGGTTTGTTTTTGTGTGGCATGGGTTTGATGGTGGGGGGATTGCTGGCGGTTTTGTCCAAGGAAAATGGGGCGCTTCTCCCCATTTTTTTGCTGGTCATGGAGACGACGCTTTTATCCAACCTTTCCTGGCCGGAAAGATTGAAACATTGGCGCACCCTGATTCTGCATGGACCTTGGGTGCTGATGGTCATCTATATTATTGTACAGTGGAACGAGTTGCTGAGTTATTATGTTTCCCGTAATTTTTCGATGACCGAGAGACTGCTCACCGAACTCCGCATTGTTACCGAATATCTTAAACAAATTATTTCGCCCAGGATTGGTGGTTTTTCTTTGTTTCATGATGACTATGTGATTTCCCATAGTCTGACGCAGCCTTTATCGACCCTGGGGTCATTGATATTTTTATCATCCTTGGTATTGGCCGCGCTCTTGTTGCGGCACCGCATGGGATGGATTTCTTTTGGGATTTTATGGTTTTTTGCGGGTCATTTGATGGAATCGACCATTTTTCCGCTGGAACTTTATTTTGAGCATCGCAATTATCTCCCGTTGTTTGGCATTGCGTTCATGTTGGCATGGTCGATTCTGAGTATCTATCATCGGACCAGAAGCATCCGTGGAAAAGTGTTAACGGGTATCCTCGGTATGGTGATTGTGGGGCAAATGGTTTTTGTCAGCCGTGCAGAAAGTGAGCTTTGGGGCGACCCTTTTCGACAAGCCATGGTTTGGGGTCATGAACGTCCCAACTCTGCGCGTTCGTTGCTACAGATGGGAAAATTGCTGTATTCTGCGGATCTTGTGGACGTAACGTTGGAATTGTTTGACAAATATCAGGGGTTGAATCCAGAAGATCCCACGGCGCAGTTGGTCAAGTTAAAGATATTATGTGATCATCCTGAGAGTGGTATTGTTGTGGATGATGCATTTATCCAGGAGGTGACGCGCAAACAGGGGGGGAATAAGGCGACGATTGTTGGTATTTTGGAGTTTACCGTCATGGTCTATGAGAAGGGCCAATGCAAGGTGTTGGAGGCGGGGACGATGCTCAAGATACTCCTGGGATATTTGCAAAATCCATCCTATGGCGGATCGATTTCTCAAAATAATTTGCATCTTTTGGCCGGGCGGGTTTATGCGATGATGGGGAATTTGAATGCGAGCATGGAACATTATGATCTTTCCCAGAACTATGATCTGAGGCTAGATACGTATTTGCAGCAGGTTAAATGGCTTATCAGTGCTGGTTTGCTTGAGGATGCGCGCATTTATTTTGAAAAAGCCCAAAAGGTGCGTGGGAAAAATTGGTTGGTGACTGTGATTCAAAAAAGACAATTAGAATTTTATGGAAGAATGCTGGATGCGGCGGAATCTGCCGGGAGAGTAACCATTCAGCCCCCCTAAAAAACTATTGAAAAGAAAGAAGGGGTCTGGGGAATTCTTTCCCCAGGGTTTTGACTTTCAATCAAAAGCTTCAATTTATTGTTTTTGACTTTCAATCAAAAGCCTGAAAATAGAAATATTTTTGTTTAAATTTAAAAGAAAGGTCAAAAGCTTAGGCATGGAAACCTTTTTTTTTAAATTCAAAACCAAAACCCTGGGGGCAATCCCCCAGACCCCTTTTTTCTTTCAATAATTTCTCAGGGGGTGTCAATAAATTATCGAATGTCAATATGGCTCGGGCCGGGGGGGATGATTCCCCCCGGATTTTCGCAATGTTCGTGTTGGCTTATTGATAGCGGATGGCGTCGCCCTGGATGACCCAATGCATCCCATCCGGGGAAAACTTGCGCACGCGGCCATAAGGGACGATGATGGCCTGTGCGCCGAGATCACGCGCTGTGGCGCGCATGTTCTCGACAAGAAATACCTCCGACATCACCGATTCATTCCCCAAGGTTTCCAGTCGCGCTATCTTGACGAAAGCCTTTTTGGGTGGGGTATCGAGAAGTTCCACCGCTTCAACGGGTTCATAACGTTTTGCGGGGTCTATCAAGGCTGCGTTGGTCACGGCTTCGGGAGGGGAGAGTGTTGCGCATCCAGAAAGCAACAGGGCGAAAATCGGAATGAGCCGTCGTGCTGGGGTGATCTTCATTCTCTTCTCCATAGGGTTATCGATCAATGGGATCATGAGTTGATGGTTTCATGGGGCGTCGGTGGTGTTTTTAGACTTGCGTTGGCACCCCGAATCACATTAAAGAAAGTGTGGCACTTTTCCGGGAAAATGCAAGGGAGAACCATGATGACGGTACGGCGGTATCCAGTTTTTGACAGCGTGTTCCATCCAAAAATCTTGATCGCATCGTTGGGATGTTGCTTGTTTATGACGGGTTGTATGGGTCACTTGCAACGGGTTCCTGTTCATTATGCGGAACCCGCTCAAAAATTGGACCAGGAACCGGCCAACAACCCTGTCGTACAGGCACATGAAGCAAAACAAGTGCCTACTGCGCCTCCTCCGATGGCACCCCCTGCTCCGATGGCACCCTCTGGTGGTGAAGCCATTTCCCCGCAGACGACCCTTGCTCCCTCGGCTTCCTCTGAAAAAAACGATACTGCACCCCCCCCCATGTTGGAAGCGGAAGTTTTGGAGGAGACCAAGGTGGCGCAGGAGGTGGGGATAAAACCGTCTCAGATCAAGGAAAGTCCCGGGACGCAAGAGGATTCTGTGGAGAAAAAACCGGGTCTGTTGGATCGTGCGGGTCAATTTTTTCAAACCATGTTTTCCAGCCCGACACAATCGGAAAACCCCAAAGAAGATGATGGGGTAAAACCACAGAGTCCGTCCGATGCTGCGCCGACACTTGAGTCTTCGTCGTTACCTGAGGGGGGGCTTCCTCTGGACACGGGCAGTGCTTCGTCCTTCGAGGAGACGGCCCCATGGCAATCTGGAGATGCGACCCATAAGGGGCAGGGGTATTATGTGGAGGTGGAAGGGTTGTCCGATGGTGGCAATGCCGAGCAAACGACCAAACGGCTCAAAGCGTTGAATGTCCCCTTTCTGCAACAACAGGTTAGGGTGGATGGGGCTTTGGTGCATCATATCTATGTCGGTCCTTTTGCCGACAGAAAAGATGCCCAGACCATGGCGACGGATTTGCAAAAAAGAAAAGTTAAGGTTGGTGTGATCACGAATCAATTAAAATAATTCAGGAAAGAGACGATGCTTGAAATCTTTGCCAATCCTAAGCCGGAACGCGACTATCAGATTACCATGACCTGTCCAGAGTTCACCTGTTTATGTCCCATGACCGGGCAGCCAGATTTTGCTGTTTTTACAATATCTTACGTACCTGATCAATGGTGTGTTGAGTTAAAATCACTCAAAATTTATTTATGGAGTTTTCGTAATGAGGGGGTGTTTCATGAGGCGGTGACCAACCGGGTGCTTGATGATTTGGTCGCGGCACTACAACCGAGGTCGATGACTGTTTGCGCCCTCTTTAACGTGCGCGGTGGCATTACGACGGAAGTGAAGATTGACTATCAAAAACCATAAAAATTATTAAAAGAAAAAAGGGGTCTGGGGGATTGCCCCCAGGGTTTTGACT
>JADGCQ010000087.1 GCA_015228925.1 Magnetococcales bacterium
AAATCAAAGTCAAAACCCTGGGGGCAATCCCCCAGACCCCTTTTTTCTTTTAATAGTTTTTCAGGGGGGCTGAACGATTACTCGGAATGTCATGTCATGGTCCCGTCTGACATGTTGGACAAAAAGGGCTGGAACGACCACCCAGGCGCAAAGAGGCAATGGTGTGGGAACAGACCCGGCAGGGGTGGCCATCCCTGCCATACACCTGCAAAGATTGTTGAAAATATCCCGGCTTACCGTCACTGTTGCGAAAATCACGTAAGGTTGTACCACCCTGGGTAATGGCCGTGGTCAAACGATCCTTGATGGCGGCAACCAAACGGTGGCACTCCTGGACCGTCAACCTTTCCCCAGGACAAGCAGGATGGATGCGGGCCATGAATAACGATTCCACCGCATAGATGTTTCCAATGCCGGAGACCACACGACCATCCATCAACAATGTTTTGATGGGTCTGCGCCGTCCACGGATCACGGCATGGAGTGCAAAACCATCAAAGCCCTCTTCCAAAGGTTCGGGTCCAAGCTCAGCCAATGCCGGATGATCCAAGGGACGCAAACCACCCCATAAAATCGCCCCAAAACGTCTGGGGTCGGTCAAACGGAGACAATGCCCATCATCCAGTTGAAAATCCACATGATCATGCTGCTGTACTTCGGAATCGGCGGGAACGACACGCAAGACCCCACTCATCCCCAAATGGAAGATCACCGTTCCCGCCAAAGTTTCAAGCAGCAAATACTTGGCGCGTCGGCCAACCGCGATGATCACATGGCCAGGAAGCAATGCAATCAGCTCTTTTCCCGGGATCGGCCAACGTAAATCGGTGCGCCGTATGATAATCCCCGTCACAGTGCGTTGTATCAGGCGGTGGGATAAACCTTGACGAATGGTCTCTACTTCAGGCAGTTCGGGCATACGCACTCTCAAGAGAAAAAGCTGTTGTAGGCGGCAATGAACCCCTTCACACAGCAAAAATGTTCCTATAATTCCATTTTTATTCGCACCGGGTTTGCGTCCTTAACGGCATTATTGTAATCTTGTGCGGTTTACAAACTTGCCGGGTTTGGATCGACCGGTGCCATGCTGCCAACAGGTAGTGCCAATGTGCAAGGAGATTGACGAACATGTTCGGATTGGGCACTTCGGAATTGATCATTATTCTGGTAATCGTCCTTGTTGTTTTTGGTGCCGGAAAATTGCCTAAGGTTATGAAAGATTTGGGAAAAGGGGTTAAAAGCTTTAAAGATGCCATGGTCGAGAAGGATGAAGTGGTCGATAGTATCACACAAACAAAAACTTTAGATAATGATTCCACCCCCAGGAAAGAAAATACCTGACACGGTTGTTATTTGCGATGGAGTTAAACCATGCTGGGCTTGGGATGGATAGAAATTTTTGTGATCATCATCGTCGCCTTGCTCGTGATCGGGCCGGAAAACCTTCCAGAGGTGGCCAGAACACTTGCCAAGACGTTACGTCAGGTACGCCGTGTCGTGGCCGATGTCCGTAATAGCATCAATCTTGAGGAATTTGAACAGCGGCATTCCTCAAAACCACCCTACCATTCTGACAGTCCGGTTGCACCGCAAACAGAGGGTGTCGTTCGTGATGATGTCGGTCATCAGCCCAAATCACCCCCCCATTCCCATGACAACAAGCCCGGTTCCTCTCCCCTGCCATGACGCAAGAATTTGACGACAAGACGCCTCTACTAGACCACTTGATCGAACTGCGGCGGCGCATAGCCAACGCGGTGCTGTCGATCTTGGTCGGGTTTCTCATTTGTTATGCCTATGCCGACCAAGTATTTGCCTTTTTGGTCGCACCCTTGCGGGAGATCCTCGGTCCTGATGCCAAAATGATCTATACCGGGCTGCATGAAGCCTTTTTTACGTATATGAAAGTTTCATTTTATGCGGGACTGTTCCTGGCGATGCCGGTGATCCTGTCACAGGTGTGGCTGTTTGTCGCCCCAGGACTTTATCAGCACGAAAAAAAGTTTTTCTTTCCGTTCCTGGTTTTAACCCCGGTGTTGTTCTTCACTGGGGGTGCCCTGTCCTATGAATTCGTATTTCCTTTGGCGTTCAAGTTCTTTCTGAGTTTCACGACTCCATCCATCGAGGCACTCCCCTCCCTGAAAGAATACCTGAGCCTGGCCATGACGATGATTTTTGGCTTTGGATTGGTCTTTGAACTACCGGTGGTGATTTTGTTGCTGATCAAGATGGGGGCCGTCAGTACGGCATCGCTGGTAGCCAAACGGAAATATTTTGTCATCGTCGCTTTTGTCGTGGGTGGTGTATTGACCCCCCCCGACCCGATTTCGCAGATCATGCTCGCCATTCCCATTTTAATCTTGTACGAAATTTCCATCTTGTTCGGGCGATACCTGGAAAAGGGGAAGGCCATGGCTGAAACCCAGGAGGAAGAGTGACGGATGGGTACCAACGGATCATTGGAGGTTATCCCACTGGGGGGACTTGGCGAAATCGGCATGAACCTGATGGTGTATGGGTATGACGAGAAATTGCTGGTCGTGGATTGTGGTCTCACATTCCCCGGTAGTGACACCCCAGGGGTCGATGTCATCATTCCAGATGCCACGTTTTTGAACGAAAACCGTGATCGTGTCGTGGGATTCGTCTTGACCCACGGCCATGAAGATCACCTGGGGGCCATGCCCTATATTTGGCCAAACGTGGAAGGGCCGATCTACGGCAGTGCCATGACGCTGGGCATTCTCAAAAATAAATTTCGCGAACACGGCCTGTTGGAAAAGGCGACAATGATCGAGGTCGGCAATCGGCAACCGTTCCAGGTCGGTCCTTTCAACGTCTGTTTTATCCAGGTTTCCCATTCCATCGTCGATTCGGCTGCTTTGGCCATCAAAATCCCTTTGGGGACCATCATCCATACGGGCGATTTTAAAATTGACCATACCCCGGTAGACAATCGACCCACCGATCTTTATTCCTTGGCACGTTATGGCGAAAACGGTGTACTGGCCTTGTTATCGGACTCGACCAATATCAATCGTCAAGGATCGACCACCTCGGAAAGCGTGGTCGCCGGTGCCCTCGCCAAGGTATTTGCCAGGGCACAGGAATTGATCATTGTCGCCACTTTCGCTTCCAATATTCAACGCATCCAACAAATTATCGACGCAGCACAACGGGAAAACCGCAAGGTCATCATCAGCGGTCGCTCCATGCAGAATAATATTGAAGTCGCCAAATCCCTCGGTTTTTTGCGCATACCCGATGGCGTTTTGCTCGACATGCGCTCTTTTCCCCATCTTCCGCGCAAAGAGATTGCCGTCATCTCGTCGGGGAGCCAGGGTGAACCCAACTCCTCCCTGTCACGCATCGCCGCAGGGGACCATCGGGAAATCAAAATTCAACCCGGCGATATGGTTGTCCTCTCCTCACGGTTTATCCCCGGCAATGAACAAACCATCTGGAGCCTGGTCAACCGCATGTTTCGTGCTGGTGCCGAGGTGATCCATGAGTCGAATCTGCCCCAAATTCATGTCTCTGGCCACGCCCCTCAGGAAGATCTTAAGCTGATGTTGGCGTTGACCCGTCCCAAATTTTTTATCCCCATCCATGGTGAAATCCGGCATCTGCAAAGTCATCGTCACTTGGCCAGTCATATGGGTGTTGCTTTGGAAAATTCCGTGGTGGCCGAAAACGGTACTCGTGTCATCATCACAGCCGATTCCATTACCCTGGGCGACCCAGTCCCTTCCGGGCGTGTTTTTGTCGATGGCAAAGGGGTGGGTGATGTGGGCGATATCGTCTTGAGAGATCGAAAACACCTGTCGGAGGATGGATTGGTGGTTGTGGTGCTGGTCGTGGACAAAATATCTGGGGCCATTCTTCAACGCCCTGAACTTCTGACCCGAGGGGTTATCTACGAGGAAGATCATCGGGATCTTTTGGAGCAGGTCAAAGAGGCGGTCGAGGAGGCACTCCATCTTGGACCCAAGGGGATGGACTTCACCGAGGATGAAGAGGTAGGCCCCAAGGATTTGGCTCAACGGGCGGTGCGTCGGTTTTTTAAGAAAAAGCTGGGCCGTAGACCAGCGGTGATTCCTTTGGTCATGGAAATGTAGGATTCGTCATGCCACGAAAAAAAAATAAATCTAAGGAAATAGATCAAAAGAACAGAGAACGCCGTCTGGCCGTTTTGCGCGAGGGGATTGCGCTGTTGTTGGCGGGTGTCACCGCTTATCTGACCCTGTCGCTTTTTTCTTATAACAGCCAAGATCCATCGTTCAACAACACCGGGATGGACCACATCAGCAATCTGGGTGGCGTGGCCGGGGCCTATCTGGCCGATTTTCTGCTCCAATTGTTTGGTTATTCTTCGGCGTGGATTCCCATTTTTATGGGCTTGACTGCCTATTTCCTCATGCGTCGAACACCATCGGGTCTCCATTGGGAACAAATCGGGACACTTCCCATGCTGGCTGCGGTGACAACCATTTTATCGGTCATGTTCCAGGGAGATATGGTCTCCCACATGCCGGCAGGCCCTGGCGGTTTGACCGGAATGGTGGTGGCCAAGGCACTCAATCAAACCCTGGGTCGCTGGGGGGCCATGCTACTGCTTTTGATCCTGGCATTGATCTCTTTCATGATCTTGACCCGGTTTTCTTTGGTCGGTACAGCCGTCTGGCTGACAGATGGCATCAAAGCCCTGGCGCGTTTGGTTGTTTTTCGCAGAGAAGAGAGTTTGGATATCGCCTCGG
Organism: Magnetococcales bacterium; assembly: GCA_015228925.1. Lineage (GTDB taxonomy): Bacteria > Pseudomonadota > Magnetococcia > Magnetococcales > UBA8363 > UBA8363. The sequence goes on from JADGCQ010000087.1 coordinate 4,758, forward strand.
CGGGGGGGCGCAATGGGATGACCCATGAAGATTCTCCCTCCCATGTTTTCGATGGGAAGGTCGCCGATGTCCCGGTGTTTCGTTTTCGTGACCGCAATACCGCCGAGGAACCTGCCATTCCATTTCGTTCCCTCAGGGAAGAAGAATCATTCCCCGCCTTGAATGCGGAAGACTATGCTCCACAACAAGACTTCCCTCTCCAAAAACCGGATCCTGAATCCGTTCCCGAGGATCATTTAGATGACTCCGATCGTTCCACGGAACAGTCGGTTTTGGCACCCCAGCGGGGACCGAGAAAATTTTTGGCTCCCGTCGCCGGGTTGGTTTTTGGCTCGGTGGACAAGGTTTCCTCACTGTTAAAGCGTCCCGAAAAGAAGGTTGAACAACCCGACTGGCTTGCTCCTATGGGGCAGGATGCCGCCGCTGCTGCCGTCACCCAGGGACGTTATGAACCCGCCATAGACGATGATGAGGAAACGGTTCGGTTTTCCGATCCTAGGGTCCATGATGAACTCGAAAATGATTCTTTGCGTGTTGCAGATCCGGTAACATTCCGGGACTCTAGGGACGTATCGCTTGAAGAGGACGAGGAGGCGTTTACGGATGATTTCACGGCGCAACCATCCGATGTGCCCCCTGATGTGCAAAAAACGACGGCACCCGAATCGGGATCTTGGATTGCCGCTGCGCTTGCGTTGAAACGCAAGACAATGCCCGATGAAGACAGAACCGTGCCAAACAATCCTTTCGAGGGTATTTCTTCCGATGCGTTGGATCGTTCGGTTTTGCCACAACCGGATTTGACCCCGTTCTCGGCATCGCGTTTGGACACCTTCAGGCAACCTGTTTTGGATACCCCGGATGATATCCCGGACGATATCCCAGAGGATGCCCCAGATGATCTCTTAAACGCGACCGATGATTCCGAAGAGTTCGACGATCAGGAATCGGATTTTTCCCTGCCCGCGCCAGATGAAGATCTTTCCATGACCCGGGATGCCGAGGCGTTTGCCGATGATGAGGAGAGTCCAACCTGGTCTGTCCCCATCACCAGCCCGTCGTCGGAATCCACCGATGAAGATCAAGATTCCATCGACCTGTTACCCCCCATGGATCTGTTGGAAAAACCCACGGTTGGGGACAATGTGATTGATCGGGAATATCTGACACAGCAGGCCCGTTTATTGGAATTGAAGCTGGCCGATTTTAAGATCAAAGGCCAAATCACCAATGTCCTTCCGGGTCCGGTGGTGACCACATTTGAATTTGATCCAGCCCCAGGGTTGCGGGCCGCCAAGGTGATCTCCATTTCCGACGATCTCGCCCGATCCATCCTCTCTCCGTCGGTCCGTGTGGTCGGCAACATTCCTGGGAAGAACGTCATTGGTGTCGAAGTCCCCAACCAAACCCGAAGCACCGTTTATCTGAGGGAGGTTTTGGAGTCCGAACAGTTCATCCGCACCGCGCATCCACTGGCGGTGGCTTTGGGTTCCGACATCACCGGCAATCCTGTCGTCGCCAATCTGGCCAAGATGCCCCATCTGTTGGTGGCGGGAACCACGGGGTCGGGAAAATCGGTGGCGTTGAACGCCATGATCTGTTCCATCCTGTTCAGTGCCAGACCCGATCAGGTCCGTTTCCTCATGGTCGATCCTAAAATGTTGGAGCTTTCCATCTATGAAGGGATTCCCCATTTATTGGCACCCGTGGTCACCGATGTGCATAAGGCGGCCAATCTGCTCAAATGGGCGGTATTGGAAATGGAAGAGCGTTACCGTCTGATGTCGGAAGTGGGGGTCCGCAGTCTGGACAGTTTCAACCGAAGAATGTTGCAATGCTTGGAGACGGGAGAACGACCGACACGTCGGGTCAAGATTGGTTTTGATCCTGAAACCGGGGCACCGGTAGAGCAGGAGGAGCCGATACCCCTCAAGCCCAAACCTTTGATTGTCATCGTGATCGATGAATTGGCCGATTTGATGATTCAGGTGGGCAAGGAGGTGGAACCGGCCATCGCCCGTTTGGCGCAGATGGCCCGTGCGGCGGGTTTGCACTTGATCATTGCGACCCAGCGTCCATCGGTGGATGTGATCACCGGGTTGATCAAGGCCAATTTTCCCACCCGTCTGGCCTTTCAGGTTTCCTCAAAGATTGATTCACGGACCATCCTGGATGCCATGGGGGCTGAACGGCTCCTGGGGATGGGGGATGGTTTGTACCTGCCGCCGGGGACATCGCACCTGAAGCGGATTCATGCTCCTTTGGTGACCGATAATGAAGTCCACAAACTGGTCAAGTTTCTCAAGACGACCTGCGGATCGCCCAAATATGATATGGCGGTGATGAAACATGCCAGCGCAGGACAGGATGATGACGATTCTGCATTGGGGGGTGGTCTGTCTGACGCCGACACCATCGATGATTATGATCCTCTGTATGATCAAGCGGTGGCTTTGGTCGTCAGGGCCAGGAAAGTGTCTACCAGTATGGTGCAACGTCACTTTAAGATTGGTTATAATCGTGCGGCCCGAATCGTTGAACGGATGGAAATGGATGGTTTGGTCACCCCGTCCAATACTGCTGGAAAACGGGAGGTGTTGAGTCCGGGTCAGCAGGAAGATTGAACGACGATGATCACGGTGGCGATGCGGAAAGGTATCTTTGAGATGCCGTGTGCGCCAGGCAGGGGGGAAATTCCCCCTGCCTTATCCGTGGCCTGTGATTTGGCGGGTCTTTTGTTTCCAGTCAACTATCGGGTCTGGCAGCCCGAAATAACAGCCATGTCAAAATTGCGAAATAAAGTACCAACCCAACCGCCAGAAACATCATATTATCCATTCATCACTCCACTTGGTAATACTGTTGATCGATGCAGCATTCGGTTTTTTTACATACCCGGCTTCGTTTCTCGATATGGCGACGCGCCTCGGTCCGATCACCTCTTCATTTGAAAAACGGCACTCGCGGCAAGCAAGCAGCCTGTTTCCTTTGTCGATAACCCAAGGGGTTCTTTGTGAGTCAAATTCATCCAATTCGATGCCATGAAACCCTACTGCCCTTTCCCCTTTCAATGGACATGCCAGGATATCACTGCCCGATGTTATTTTTGGGGACAGGTGATTGATCCTGACAAGAAAAATATGTAATGAACGTTATTTACACCGTTTAGGAGGCTCGAATGACATGATGCAGCCCGGTCATGAAAACTGTGTCAGGTATCGGATGGTTTGGATCCTCTTGATCGCACTGGTGGGCTTTGTCATCGGATCCGCCAATGCTTTGGCATCAGAGAACGTCAAAGTTTCAGTAACCTCCGTGGCAACGCTGCTCTCTCATCCTTGGGAAGAGGCACAAGCGCGGGTCGAGAGCGTAAACGATGCCCTATTGTCGGCAGAGGTTTCCGGGATCATCAGCCGATTATGGGTGGATGTCGGGGAACGGGTCGTGAAGGACCAGCACCTTGTCACCATCGATGATTGGTCCCATCGACTTCAGAGCGGTCAGGAAGAGGCGGGGTTAGAGATATTGGAAGGACAACTCCATTTGGCGCAACAGCAGCTCAATCGGGTTGTCACCCTGCAATCGAATCATCAAGCCAGCCGTGAGCGTCTCGATAACGCCCAAACCGATGTCAGGGTACTCAAAGCCAGGGTTCAGCAACAACAAAAACGGTTGGAAGAGGTCCGTATCCGTTTGGCCAAAACGGACGTATCGGCCCCCTTTGCGGGCATTGTGGTGGAAAGGATGGGACAATGGGGTGCCTGGGTGACACCGGGAACCCCAGTGCTGCGCTTGGTCGATACGGTCCATGTTGAATTATCGGCCCAGGTGGCGGGAGAGGCGGTGGCACGGATGCAATCGGCCCGCAAATGGCGTTTTCAACATCAGGATCAATGGCATGATGTCACATTAAAAACAGTCATCCCGCTGGAATCCACCACCACCGGCACCCGTGAGGTCCGATTGCTCTTCACCAACGCCCCGCCGGTTCCCGGATCGGCTGGTCGCCTGCAATGGCAGGATGCCCGTCCCCACCTTCCCGCCTGGATTTTGGTCAAACGAGAGGGGGTTCTGGGTGTTTTCACCGCCCGCGATAACAAAGCGGTTTTTCTACCCCTTCCGCAAGCCATCGAGGGAAATCGGACCCCCTGGCCGTTTGCCGATCAATCCCAAGCACTCATTGTGAATGGACGCCAATCCCTCAAGGAGGGAGATTCTTTCACGATATCCGCCGTCGATGGTTCTACGCCATGATACGCTTGATCCTATCGAATCATGTCTTTGCCAATTTAACGTTTGCTCTGGTCATCGTTACCGGGTTTCTCGCTTATGGACTCATGCCCCGGCAACAGGATCCAGACATGAATTTTAATTGGATCAGCATTGTCACCATTTTGCCGGGGGGGTCGGCGACAGACGTTGAAAAAATGGTGACCGATCCTTTGGAGGATGCCATCCAGAAAATCCCCGATGTCCGTTTTGCCATATCGAGCAGTCAAGAGGGTTCCGCCGATATTTTGGTCCGCTTTGAGGATATGGATGATCCGACCTTTGATCGGCGTGTGAATGATCTTCGCCGTGAAATTGCCAATAAACTCCCTGAATTACCAGAAGATGTGATCGATCCGGTGATTCTTGAAATTACCAGTGCCAACGGTTGGCCAACGGTGATGGTTGCGGTTCAAGGTCAGGCGGATGATGAAAATTTGCGACAACATGGGCGTCGTATCAAACGTGATTTGGAACGGATCACGGGGGTGGACACCGTTTTTGCCTTAGGGTTACGTGATCCCGAAATCCAGATTCGGTTTCATCCTGAAAAACTCCAACAATTTGGACTGCTTCCGACCCAGTTGGCCGACCTTGCGGGGGGACGGCTCAAGGATGTCTCTGGGGGTGCCATGGTTCATGGCTGGGGCAACTGGTTGTTTCGGATGGAAGGGGCGACCGCCGACCCAGAAAAGATTGCAGCCATGACGATTCCGGTAGCCGGGGGAGAGATATCCCTGGGGCAGGTGGCCGATGTGGTGCGCGACCGCCATAAAGCCAAGGAGGTGGTACGGTTTCATGGTCAACCTTCGATTCTTCTGACGGTGACCAAACGTCCCGGCATCAATTCTTTGGATTTGACCGATAAAATTCGGGACTATCTGGCGCAACAACGAACATTATCAGACAAAACCGGGGTCACCCCCCTGTTGGCCGACGATCAAACCCACACGGTTCGCCAAGCCCTGGGTGTCATGGAAAGCAACGCCATACTGGGATTATTTCTGGTCCTGATCACCGTCTGGCTGTTTCTCGGTTGGCGTATTTCTATCCTGTTGAGTTTGGGTATCCCTTTTGCGTTGGCGGGTCTTTTTGCCCTGTTGTACAGTTTGGGCCATTCCTTGAACGTCATGGTCCTCTTGGGAGTCGTCATCGCCCTGGGTATGTTGGTGGATGATGCTGTGGTGGTGGTGGAATCGATCCATGGCTATGTGGAGAAGGGGTACTCTGCCCTTGAGGCCAGCATCGCCGCCCTCAAGGAGATTGCTGTTCCAGTGACCACCTCAGTCCTGACGACGGTGGCGGCCTTTTTACCGCTCATGTTGCTGCCGGGAATTTTGGGGAAGTTTATGCGGGTGATTCCCCTGGTGGTGACCTTCGCCTTGTTCATCAGTTTGGTGGAGGCTTTTTGGATGTTGCCCGCCCATATCGTCGCCATGGGGCTTAAGATCAATACCACGGGGCGTATGCAAAAGTGGCGGAAACGGATGTTGGTGGGGCTGAAAAAGATGTATGCACGCGCCTTGATCAAAGTTCTCCGATATCCAAAACTGTCTTTTATCTTTGCGATTTTGCCCATGTTTGTGGCTGTGGGGATCGTCGCGTCCGGCATGGTCAGGACCGATTTTTTTGCTGCCGATCCCATGCCATTGTTTTACATCAACATTAAAATGCCCACGGGAACCCCTTTGGCGCAGACGATGGAAACTGTGCGTGCCATTGAGTTGGAAGCACGCAAGGTTGTCAATCCCGACGAGATTGAGACTATGGTGGCCTATGCTGGACAGATGATGACCGATACCAAACCTTTTTTTGGTGACCGTTTTGGGCAAATCATGGTCAGTTTGACCCCAGAGCGCAGCAAGCGCAGAGAAATTCCCGCCATTATCGACGCGATGCGCCCGGTGACCGAAAAAATTGGGGGGCCGGAAAGTGTCTCGTTTTTCACCATGTCAGGAGGGCCGCCGATCACACGCCCTGTCAGTGTGAAAGTGCGTGGCGATGATTTGGAACAGATTCAACGTGCGGCGCAAGCGGTCAAGGGGATTTTAAAAACCATCCCGGCTGCCAGTGATATCACGGACGATTATGTGGAAGGGAGCATTGAACTGTCGCTGACAGCCGATGATGCGGCGATGCACCGGGCTGGATTTTCCCCGGCCAATCTTCCCAGACTGGTCCAGTTGCTTGGCAACGGGGAAATTGCCGCATATTTTCAGCATCAGGGTGAAAAAACAGAAGTCAGAGTTTTGCCGGACTATGGGCGTGGTGCCGAAATCGATCAGGTACTTGATACCCTGCTAACCGTCCATGATGGCCAAGCGATTCGATTGCGGGATCTTGTCCATCATCAATCGCAGCGAGGACCGGAGGCCATTCGCCATTATAATTTCCGCCGTTCCATTACGGTGGAGGCGGACCTGGACAAAAAGCAAATGGATACGGTGGAAGCCAATGCCCAATTAAAGAAGGAATGGGAAAAGATTCATCAGGATTTTCCGGGGATTGATCTTGATTTTTCGGGAATCTTGGACGATATCACCGAAGCGTTGGATGCCATTGCGGTCTTGTTTTTGTTTGGCATTGGGATGATGTATATGATTTTGGGTACCCAGTTTGGCAGCTATTTTCAGCCCTTCATGATTCTCCTGACCGTCCCCATGGCCTTTACCGGAGTCGTCCTTGGATTATTTTTTGCGGGACACCCCTTGAGTCTTTACAGTCTCTATGGGGTTGTCGCTTTGGTTGGGATTGCCGTCAACGCCTCCATTGTTTTAATTTCAGCCGCCAATGATCGCCGCAAACAAGGGATGACGCCCCTACACGCCATGTTTTTCGCCGCCCGTCGGCGTCTTGTCCCCATTCTGGTCACCTCTTTCACCACGATAGCCGGGCTTTTTTCCCTGGCCGTCGGGATGGGAGGATCTTCACTCCTATGGGGATCGGTCGCCACGGCCATCGTTTGGGGACTCTCCTTTTCAACCCTGCTGACGCTATTTCTCATGCCTTTGATTTATCTGACATTCATGGGTAGAAGAGGTAAAAGGTCGGTACAATATTCCACGGCAATGACTCAGAAAGGTGTCAAATAGGTTATGGTAACTCCCAGCACCTCTTCATCAGACCACGGCGGTGGTATCCCAGACAGCACGATCACGGTGCAACAGGCCAACGTGATCATCATCCGGTTGCTGCAACTGTCCTTGGAACCGCTGACTTTGGCGGAATATCTCGACGAAGTGATCTACGTTTTGACAGCGACCCCCTGGTTACCTATCCGAAATATGGGGGCCATTTTTTTGTGGCATGAACAAGATCAACATCTGAAACTGGCAGCCCACGTCAACTTGACTCCAGAACATTTGGCACAGTGTCACACCATCCGCCTGGGTCAGTGTCATTGTGGTCAGGCAGCCCTTTTGCGACAAATGATTGTGACCGATGGCTTGGATGATCAGCACGTCATCTCACAAAAAAACATGGGTGACCATCGGCATTGTTGCATTCCACTCAGTACGGAAGAACAAGTTTGGGGGGTGTTGAACCTTTATCCGTTGCCCAATCATCGTTTCAGCGAACAGGAATTTACCTTCCTGCGTGCCATTTCCAGCACCCTCACCAGTGCCATCATCCGCTTCGATCAGGAACGTCAATTAAAAGAGGCAACGTCCAAGGCCGAAGAAGATGCCCGTCAAATTGCCAAACAAAACGAGGAATTATTGGCGGCGGATCGCTTGCGGGCTGCGGTGGAACATATTTCGCGGCACGATCTGAAAACCCCTTTGACCGGCATCATCAGTTTTGCTGACATGCTTCTTGAACGGCAGGATTTGGACGATGATTTGCGTAAATGTCTGGGGATTATACTCGACAGTGGTTATCGTTCCCTGCACATGATCAATCTATCCCTCTACCTCTTCCAGATGGAACAGGGAACCTATAAACTGAATGCGGAAACAATCGATCTGATCCCCGTCATCAACAATATTCTCAGAGAGCTTGCGCAACCAATTGAAAAAATAAAAATTGTTGTGAATGTTACCCTCGATGGGCGTCCTGTGGAAAAAAAAGATCGCTTTTTATTTCTTGGCGAGGAATTGTTGGCCTATTCCATGATGGCCAACCTGATTAAGAACGCCGTCGAAGCTTCGCAGACGGGTATGGATATTACGGTGGCATTGTCATCAACATCGTCCCGTGCGTGCGTTCAGATCAACAATTCTCAACCTGTTCCGTCGCAGATCAAAGACACTTTTTTTCAAAAATTTATCACCTACGGAAAAAAATATGGTACTGGCCTGGGGACATTTTCAGCCAAACTGATCGCGGAAACGTTGAAAGGTTCCATCACCATGTCGAGTTCACAAACGGAAGGGACGACCATTACCATCTTTCTCCCTTTGCCGCAGCAACCCCATTAGGAGTAGAGCGCACTGTGTGGTAGGAACGAAATCGGATCGATGCCCCAGTCTTCGGGGTGTTCACTGGTGACAATCACATACCCTTGTGCTTTATCTTTCCATTCCAGCAAATCAATATCGCGTGGTTCGATTTTTTTGCCATCCCGACCATCGATGAGCAAACGCACGATGGGGTGAAGCAGACTGGAGCGATTGGTTTGGATAACCACGCCCACAAGCTGGTTTTCGAGTCGTACCAATGAACCCAGAGGATAGATGCCAATGTGGTGGATAAACGTATGTACCAGGGTGGGATCCAGTTGCCGTTTTTTGGACATGTCATGGATTTTTTTCAAGGCACTTGTTGCTGCCCAGGCGCGGCGGTAGGGTCGGGGAGAGGTCATGGCGTCGTAGATATCGACGATGGCGGATAACGGCTGAAATTGGGAAAATGCCTCTTGATGGGTATTCAAGGAATAACCGGAACCATCCTGACGGGAATGGTGTGTTCCTGCGATGACCAGGGCAACTTCGGGTATTCCGGGGGTGCGAACCAACAATCGATAGCCCAATTCGACGTGTTTTTGAACTTGGCGGAGTTCATAATCGGACAATTTTGAGGTTTTGTTGTAAACATTTTCGGGGATTCGCACCATGCCCACATCGTGCATCATCCCCCCCACCCCGGCACCGACGACAACATTTTCTTCATATCCCAGTGATCGTGCCATGGCCATCATGAAAATGCCAACATTGACGGAATGTTGGAAAAGATAGTCACTCCGCCGTTTGATCAAGCTAAAATTCAACAATGCGTCATCGTTATTGAGCAGGGAGGACATCATTCTTTGAGCGATTTCATGAATGGGTCTGATGGTCAGGTGCCGCCCCAGTCTGGCATCTTCCAAGGCGTTGGCCACCATGCGCATGGCTTGTTTTTTAATATCTGCCGCTTTTCCCAATTCTTCGGAAAGATTGACACAAGGGACGGAAAGATTTTTGACTTCGGGATCATCGAGCAGTTCCATGAGCTGTGCTTCAAGCAACTGCTGGACAGATTCTTCTGTTTCATTGGTTTCCATAGTTGACAGTCCCATGTTATCCTTTTTCCCAATATGTTTTCAGTTTACATTAAAATCTTTTCCATCAGTATGGATTTCAGTATCGGTCTCCCTATTTTTATTTTCGAATATAAACAGATATTTAGATGAAACATTCAATTTATTTAATAATTTCTTATAATCTTAGTTATCGTTTGTTTTGTTCAATCATTTCATAGTGTTTCGGGGATCTGGTTTATGGACACCATCGGTTTTATCGGTTTGGGGATTATGGGGCAAGCCATGGCCTGGAATGCCCGGAAGGGTGGGTTTACCATTCGCGTTTGCAATCGCAGCCTTGAAAAAAGTCGCCCTTTTGCTGCGGAGGGGATTCCTGTTACCCAAAATCCTGCCGATTTGTTAGTGGATTCGCACGTTCTCATCATCATGGTGACCGGTCCTGAGGCGTTGCAGGAGGTGATTCATCCTCTGGTTCAGAAGGATCTTTCGGGTTGTGTGATCATCAACGCTAGTACCGTCGCCGTGGATACCACTTTGGAAGTGGCGCGGGCTGTGACCGAAGCGGGAGGGATGTTTCTCGATGCACCGGTTTCCGGCTCTAAAATTCCCGCGCAGACGGGACAATTGGTATTTTTGGCAGGTGGTGATCATGAGGTCTTGGAACGGTGCCGACCTGTGATGGAAACCATGAGTAAAATTATTTTGCACTGTGGGGCTGTGGGGGATGGAACCCGAATGAAGTTGGCCATCAATCTTATGTTGGCCAGCATGGTTCATGGTTTATCGGAGACTCTTGTGTTTGCCGAAAAAATTGGCCTTAAGGGGGAGGCGGTGATGCAGGTTATTCAGTCGGGTGTTTTGGCGGCACCTTTGCTTAAGATGAAGGGGGAGAGCATTTTGGCGCGTGATTTTTCCCCTCATTTTCCTTTGGATTTGGTTTTCAAGGATCTTAATCTGATTCTTGATGAGGCGGGTCGCCATGGAACGGTCCTTCCGGCAACCAGTGCGGTGCGGGAAAGCTTTAACAGTGCCATGGCGCATGGGTGGGGACGCGATGATATTGGTGCGGTGGTACGCGCTTTGGAGTTGATGTCGGGTCTGAAAGGTATGTGAGTTCAGGGCACTGGGAAAGACTATTTTCTTTGTTGTATGATTGGGCGTGTTGATATTTCCTGGAAAAAATTATTAAAAGAAAAAATGGGTCTGGGGGATTGCCCCCAGGGTTTTGACTTTGCTTTTGATTTTGCTTTTGCT
>JADGCQ010000088.1 GCA_015228925.1 Magnetococcales bacterium
AAATCAAAACCCTGGGGGCAATCCCCCAGACCCCTTTTTTCTTTTAATAATTTATGAACAACCTGCACCATGTTCCAACAGCCATTGCGTCAAAAACAAACGCGCCTCCGCTTCCCGGGTGATCGCGTGTAAGACACCGTGGGGACTCACCGCCGTTTGCATAATCTGACGATGGCGTTCGGGATCATAAGCCCGATAGGCCCCGATCAAAGCCAAATCAAAATTCTGTAATGCCCGAAGCAAAGGATCTTTTTGCAATCGGGAAAAAACCCGCATCCCCTCCTCAAAATAATTACCCATCCACAGGTGAATCGCACCAAACACGGTGACGTGACCATTGCGCCACACCATGGGATCTCGATCAAAAGGATCCATGCGCGAGGGATAACCCGCCAACCACTCCTGCAACACCAATTTTTCGTGGACATACTCGGAACGATCCAAGGTCTCGGCACGCCCTTGCGGCTCGATGCAAGAACTCACAAAATGCACCATCGTCGCAGAAGAACCCGGACCCACCAAGGCAATCATCGCCTCACAAATAACCCCATGGCGACTGCCAGGCTGGGAAGGATGCTCCTTGGGACGCGGCGAAGTGTGCCATTGGATCCCATCGACGTTCCAATTCCGCGACTTTAATTCCGCCAGCAAACGGCCCATGACCCCTTTTTGAAAAAGTTGGGTGGAAAAATTAAGGCTGTTTTGTTTATGAACCAACGCAACCTGACATTGGCTGCTACCCGCCCCGGCAATGATCAACCGGGCACAATGGGCAACCGGAATCCGTTCGGCCAACGCTCCGTGACGATTGGCCAAGATTTCCTGGTGATACTCGTCACAACTGATTTGAACAACCACCCTGGCCCCGGCAAACGAAGAAGGTCTCTGCCCCAGGGCATGGTGCAACCGGACAAACAAGGCATCCGCTTCCCCCTGGGACCGAGCCAGTTGACCGTTCAAAAGAATGGCAAACGTTTCCACCCGATCCATGGTGGCGATGGCATCATAAAAAAGATCCAAATCTTTCGTCACATCGCCGCCGGTAAACAGCAGATTGGTGGTCTGGCGGTTGATGGTTGCAAACAACGGCTTATAATCGGGGAGGTTTTTCAAAGGTGGACGCCAGATAAACATACAATGGCGGCAGGATTGCGGACAAGCCATCCGAGGAATAAACGCCATCTTATCCCAAGAAAGAACAGGGGCATCCCTCTCTTCCAGCGCATCCACCAACGCCATCCGCCTGCGATCCTGCGGCCCGCCAAGTTCCTCCATCACCTTTTTTTCCACCCTGCCCCCATGGCGCACCGCATCCCTGGTGGTCGTCGCAAACAACCCCAATCCCCGCCATACCGCGCCCATATCCCTGGCAGTCCGCTCTCCATCGGTCAGCAGATCCATGGCAGCCAATTGATGCCCAATCTGGTCGATCCAATCGGCATCGCTCACGTCGAAAGCCCAATCCATCAATACCGGGTAACCCGATGACTCCATCACCGCCGCTACCTGGGTTCGATACCTGGGATGGACCTCCCGCACCAACCAATGGCGGGCAAACAAAAACGCCAACACCATCGCATCCCGACCCGAATGCTCACAACGAAAACGCCGCAGTGCCTCCGCCAGGCGACGCCGGTGCCATTGAACATAGTGGGTCAACAAATCTTGGGAAGGGGTCACCGCCACCATCGACTCCAGCGAAAATAAAGACTTAAGCCCTGAACGATCGACCAAGCACAAACCCGCGCCACCCAATCGGGAAACACGCGCGGCAGCAGAGAATCCAACCGGCGGTCATAAAAACGCAAGAAGGAAAATCCATGATGCCTGACATCCCGTCTTGTCCATACATCCAGCAATAAGAATATCTGCCACACAGAGTGCCGCAACAAACGACCGGCGTGCAACCAACGTTCACGACGCTTGGCAACCGGTGTTGCCCGATCAAGTTCCTTAAGCAGGTGAAAAAAATCCGCCATCGGCAAAATATCGGTACACCTCTGTTGGCGATAAAGTGCCGGGGCATGACGCAAAAAATCCTGATGATCCAACGCATGACATGCCATGATCACTGCGTTGAGAATGGTGCGGCGTGCCACCCCTTCCCGGCCAAACCGCCGCGCCGAAGTCCCCAACCAACCGGGTAACACCATCCATTGTCCCCGTTGGGCAACCGCCTGGGCGACGCGGCGTTCTTCCAAAAAAGGAAATGTGGTGTCAAAACCACCCACCTCTTCAAAAAATTCTTTGGAAATCCACAATCCTTGATCACCATGGATACATTCCGGGCGATTGGTTCGGCTCTTGGCCTCCCAAAAACGCCATATCCACCGGTTTTCTGGGGAACTGTCCATAAATCGCAACCCAAAATGACCCGCCGTGTGCGGTTGGCGGGCAAGATGCTGTACCATAAACCCGTAGGCATCCTCCAACAATCGGGGATAAGGCAGGGAAGAATCCGCGTGCAAAAACAACAACTGCGCACCACACGCCCGAGACGCCGCCGCATTCATCTGCACACCGCGACCCGGTGGAGAAACCACAACCTCCACCCGTCCCTGGTGCGCCACCGCGACCGAATCATCCTCAGAACCACCATCCGCCACCCAAACCTCCCAATCCCGAAACGTTTGCCCCCCCAACTGATCCAACAGTCGGCTAAGAACCTTGGCATCATCAAGAACGGGAATGATTATTGAAAGTTTCGGTACAGTCATGGTACAGTGCGTGCAAAGGGGTCAGCTAAAAGTGGTCAACTGTCGCATGAGATACCCGGTTCTAAAGTTTTCCTGTCAGCCCTTGCCCATGTCACCACCATGAAAAGACTTTTGTTGTTCCTCTGTGTTCTGCTCTGTTGCCGCACCGCATCCGCCAAGGAACTTGTATCGGGCCGTCTGATCATGGTCTCCACGCAAGCTTGTCCCTACTGCCGTGAATTTCGGGAAACGGTGGGAAAATTTTATCATAAAACATCGGTGGGTAAACGATTTCCACTCACCGAAATCGACAAAGATGCCCCCCCATCGGACTTTGAGGATAAAGTCTGGGAAATCCTCTTCGTCCCCACGTTCCTGGTTTATACCCAGGATGGAAAGGAAATTGCACGGTTTCAGGGATACCGGGGCGATGAAACTTTTTGGAGCGAACTGGAACGGGCCATCCATACGCAAAAGCCGGCCCGTTGACCCCCCAGATACCAACGCAACAGGTTCACCAAAAAACACATGGAGGAGACAGGTGGGATGTCATTGCTTGAACGGTTAAAACAGGGTCTCACAAAAACTCGTGAACGTTTTTCCAAAGGGTTGGACGACCTGATCAAAGGGCGTCGCATCGATGAGGAACTGTTCGAGGATTTGGAGGGGTTATTGATCACCTCCGACTTCGGACTTGAAACCAGCGTCGCGATTATCGAAGAGGTCCGACAACGCCATCATCGGGAGATGATCAAACAACCCGAAATGTTACGCCAACTCCTGCGTCAGGTCGTCCTGGAACGGCTGCAATCATCCCAGGTCGATCCCCAACCATGGCCAGAAAAACCGGGGGTTATCCTGGTCGTCGGGGTCAATGGTGTCGGCAAAACGACCACCATTGGCAAACTTGCCCATTATTATCGCGGCCAGGGTCAATCGGTGATGCTGGCCGCCGGAGATACCTTTCGCGCCGCCGCCGTGGAACAATTACGCTTGTGGGGGCAACGGTGCGACTGCCCGGTCATCGCCCAACAACAAGGATCCGATAGTGCTTCGGTCATCTACGATGCCCACAATGCCGCCATGTCAAGGGGGTTCGATCTTCTGATCGCCGATACGGCAGGGCGTTTGCACACCAAAGTTAACTTGATGGAAGAATTGAAGAAAATCAACAGAGTGCTTGGCCGTCAAGGTTCCCGGACAACCCATGAAGTTTGGCTGGTACTCGATGCCACCACCGGACAAAATGCTCATAGTCAGGTGAAACGGTTCCATGATGATCTGGGGGTGACCGGGCTGATCATCACCAAATTGGATGGAACGGCCAAGGGGGGTGTCGTCGTCGGTTTGACACAAGCCTTCAACCTGCCGATCCGTTTTATCGGTGTCGGCGAAGCCATGGAAGATCTCCGCCCGTTTGACCCTGAGCAGTTTGTCGAAGGTTTCTTTTAACCCTTTTCACCCAGTGGTCCCTTCATGCCTATCGGTCATTACAGAACAACATTCTGGCGAATCTTGCCTCATCCCATCCTTTGGGCAAGCCTGCTCGTCGCGTTATTTTGCCCTTTTCTACTCAATACCGGTTGGGCAAACACATTGTCCGACCGGGAACTGACGCGCTTCCGCCAATATTTTGCCTTATTACAGGGGGGCGGTTCCATCGATGCGGTACTGGATCGTTCCACTTGGCCACACGATGATGGCTTGACCTCTTATCTGGAGTTGGAACTGTTGCTTCATCCCAGTTACAAGGCAACCCTCCCCCGCCTAATGAATTTCCTCCAACGCTGGCCCGACCATGCCCAAAGGGGGCGTATTGAAAGAATGGTGGAGGTTCGTATCGCCCATGCCGCCGGAGAAAATGAGGTTCTGGCTTGGTATGACCGCCATCCTCCCGTGACCAAAGCGGGACGGGTTTATTATCTGCAACAACTCCTGGCAAACAATCGGATGGCCGAGGCAGAACCCCTGTGGCGCAATTTATATCTGGAAGGGGTCTCTTTTCCCCAAGATTTGATCGAAAAAACGGCCATTTTTGAAAGGAAACTTATCGCCACAGACCGCGAAGAACGGGCACGCAATCTTATCAGCCAAGGCCATTCAGAACCCCTTAAAAATTTCCTTAAAACTTTTCCCATCCATCGTAGCGATTATTTTTTGGCCTTGGATGCCGCAACACGCGGCGATAAAAAACTTTTCACCAAATATCATGCACGTTTAAGTCAACAGGATGCCAATAGCCCGGAACTATGGCACGCCCGTTTTGAGTGGCTTAGAAAAACAAAATCCTGGTCCAGTCTGTCCAAAATGCTGATGGGTCGGGAAGGCCGATATTTGAGTACCGATGATCGCTGTCTCCTCCGCTACCGTTTGGCGCGTGTTCTTTATGATGACAACCGATTCAACGATGTGATGACCCTGTTGTATCAAAACGTCCAGGAGAAAGGTGCCCAACTGGAAGACTCCGCATGGCTGGCCGCATGGAGTGCCTATCGGTTAAAAAATCACGAACGGGCCTTGGAACTCTTTACACTGTTGGGACGAGAAGCCAAATCCGATCACCGCCGTTCCCAAGGGGCGTGGTGGGCGGCGGAACTGTCAAAATCACGCGAAACCAAACAGATGTGGATCAACCAAGCGGCCCAGTCCCCAGACAGTTTTTATGGTCTGATCGCCCTGGAAGCCAGGGATGGTCATTTGCCAGCACTCCGCGAACCCGATATCCTTTGCCATTCCACCACCGATCCCCGTATGCAGCAAGATCTGCACAGAATGCTGCAATTACGCAAAGTCGAACGCGCCCATTATAACGGCCCTGAAATTGATGATCTCAGCCAGCGTTACCATCTCAGCCCTGAGGAACGCCTGTGCTTGGCCACACATACGGGTGCCTATGATTATGCCCTCAAGTTATCTCAGACCATAAAAGGCGACGGGAGACCCCACTATTGGAGTGCCCTGTATCCCACGCCCCATTGGCAACCGGATCAAGGTTGGTCATTGGATCCCGCATTGGTGTGGGGCATTGCCCGTCAGGAAAGCACATTTCTCCCCCACGCCGAATCCAATGCCCATGCTGTGGGATTGTTGCAACTCATGCCAGCGACCGCCGCAGAAGTCGCCAAAAGGGAAAAACTCCCCCCTTCCAATCCCAATCGATTACGGAACCCAACCTATAACCTAGCTTTGGGCCAATCCTATATGAAGCGTATGTTAAACCTGTTTGACGGTGATCTGGTGCTGGCATTGGCCAGTTACAACGCCGGTCCAGGGCGTGGAAAAGATTGGCGTCAACGCCGGTCCATCGAACCGACCCTCGCCTTCATCGAGAACATCCCCTTCACCGAAACCCGCAATTATGTCAAACGGGTGATCACGGGGGTGGTCTATTATCAGCTACGCCTCTATGGCAAAGGTTCCATCCTGTCGCTGATTGACCCCGGTGAGCCGGGACCGGGAAAATTGACGATGTAGCACCTGTTGACATTCAATAAAATTATTAAAAGAAAAAAGGGGTCTGGGGGATTGCCCCCAGGGTTTTGACTTTGTTTTTGAACTTAAATAAAAAGCTTCATTCTTCGCTTTTGACCCTGTTTAAATTCAAGAGCAAAGTCAAAAGCTTAAACATGGAAATCTTTTTGTTTAAAGTCAAAACCCTGGGGGCAATCCCCCAGACCCCTTTTTTCTTTTAATAATTTTCCACAGCCAAAGCACGCTCTGAACACTCGGCATAGACCTGCCAAGCGCGATATGGCAATTCGCGGAGGATTTCATCTCCAACCCCCTCCAGACGCTCTGGATTGACCAAATCGGCGGTCATGGCCCCACTGCCGTCGAGAGCGGCAGCAAACCGGATGGTCAAACCCGTGGGAAGATGGGTCGCCGTTTTCCCCAGGAGATCGATATCCCAATCATCTTCCATAAACCGACCATCCATGATCCAACTCCTCCCGGTTTAAGATGCGTCAAGCCCGTATGCGCTCTCCCAAACGGACCTCTCTGGCCAATTGCCGACGCTTCTCCGAATAGGCGGGTGCCACCATCGGAAAATCGGCGTCCAGATTGAAACGACGACGGTAAGCGTTCACATCCATGCCATGCGTCCGCGACAGATGACCCTTCAACGCCTTTAATTCCTTACCGCAAATCAAACAAACCACCGCATTTTCCGTCACGGCATCGGCAGGATCGACAAAAGGCCGCATCTCCTCATCCACCGGAACACCCCTCCCAACCTTGGCAACATCGTCCCCTTGATCCAAGTCATGATGTTCCAAACGGAAACCAGACTCCTCGGAAAGGATCGCCAATGTTCTATAAACAGACTGGATCAAATTGGGAATTTCCGATGAAGCAATTTCATTGTTGGCCACATAAGCCTGAACAATCTCGGCGGTAAATTTTAGATTCATGTTATTGTCCTTGCGGATCGACGATACTCTACAAAACAGAATTATCCCCCAACACCGCCAGTTTAATACCACTCTTGCATCTTAAGTCAACAAATATTTGGCATAGACTCAAGAAAATAGTCGGAAGAACACCCATCCCATGGGAATTTATACAACACCTTTTTCCTTGAGAAATGCTGCATACGCATGATCAACCTCCATGATATGCTTGGTTAACCACACCTTTGTCAAAGAAAGCAAATCCATGATTGCCGAAAAATCACCCCGCTCCAGTTGCCCACCAATCTCCGTCAGTTGCGCCGTAAGGTCACGGTGGGCATTACGGTGGGCTACTAGGTCAGGATAGCTGTATTGCTGCAACAACTGCTCCTCGCGGGAAAAATGAAACTGAACATAGTCACCCAGTTTGGCGATCAGGTCCAACACCTCCTGACGACCTTCCCCCCTGGTCATAGCAACATGGAGCCGGTTCGCCATACCGACCAACTTTTCATGGTCAGCATCCAATACATTCAACCCCATGGCCAATCGTCCAGTCCACGGGAAAAAAGGTTCCTCCGCCACCTGTTCTCCATCCTTATGGAGATAGAGGAAATCAATGATTTTAAAGATTTCATTCTGCTTTTCCAGAAGACCGGAAATACCCACCAACGCATCCTCCCGTTTCATCCCGACAATGAGTTCTCCCGTCTCGTGCCACTCCCGATGCAGGGCAATCAGGCTCTTGATCACCGATTTGTGCGCCAATTCAGAACCCATGATTTTTTGCAACCACCGCCCAAGAACAGTCTCGCCAGCGGGTGGCAAAACCCTTTGATCCTCAGAAACACGACCGGCAATAATGCCCTCGATACGCGCCAAGATGCCCAAATATTCCCCTTTGACCGACTTGACATTGAACAACGTCTCACCCAAATCAATCTTGATCTGGGAGGCATACAAGGCATTGGTCATATCCTGCAACACCCGCGCAAACCGGTCAAACTGATCCGACGACAACTTCATCGAGTTGGCGGTCAATCGCGCCTGATGGACACTTTCATTGACTTCATGCGACACTTTTTCGGTGTGATCCATCGACGCCTGCATGGCGAGAGCCTGCTCCATGGCCAGGTTGCTATCCGATGCCGTCTCTTGCGCCGCAGCGGCCACCCCTTGGGCAGCATTGGCCACCTCGGCGGTGCCAATGGCCGCCTCCGACGCAGCCCGCGCCACATCCTGGGCCGCCACATTGAGTTCCTGCGCGTTGCGTGTCACCTCGGCGGCAGCCTCGGCCACCTGTTGCATGGCCGCCGATATGGCATGAACCACGTTGGTCTGTTCATCCACAGAAAGATTGATTTCCATATTGGTCCGGTTGATCCGTTCCATGGACGCGACAATCCCCATATTGGCCTTGGAAACCAAACGGGTATGATTTTGAATGGTCTTGTTTTGGCTATGAATCATCTTGGTGGCATCCGCAGTCTGGCGCGCCAACTCCTTGACCTCGTTGGCAACCACGGCAAAACCTTTTCCGGCATCACCCGCTCCCGCCGCTTCGATGGACGCATTGAGTGCCAGCATATTGGTCTGTTCGGCAATATCGGTAATCACCTCCACGACATGGCTGATCTCCCGTGCCGATTGCGACAGTTGATCCATCACCTCCTGGGTACTTTTGGCATGATTGAAGGCCGCCTGGGATTCATCACTGGCCCTTTGACACCGCATACGAATATCATTCAGACTTTCGGTGACCTCGGCCACGGAAACACTCACATCCCGAACCGCACCATCCACACTTTCCAAATTATTGTTGACGCCACTGATATTGGCGGTAATTTCCTCTGCCGCCGCCGCCATGGTGGAAATATTCACACTGGTCTGCTCAACCCCGGTGGCGATGCTGGTAACATTTTCCGAAACCTGATGGGTTGCAACAGAAATGTTCTGAATGCTTGCCGCCGCCACACCAATGGCCTCCTTGACCGTAGAGATTTCCCGGGTCAAGGCATCATTTTGTGTCGAAACCGTCCCCACAACCTCCTGGGAACGACGGGAATCGTCGCTGATCACATGTCTGATCTGGACCAACTCCGAAGCACACGCCGTCAGACTACCCGAATGCAGCGAAATCTGAGACATCAACCGCAGCATCGTTTCGGCCAACGTATTGATTTTCTCCCCGATGGCACTGAACTCATCTTTAATCCCATCCATCACCACACGCGCCGTCATATCGCCATCGGCAATGGCTTCGACCACCGGTTCTATCCGCCCCAACGAACGGACCAAGGCACGCACCAACAACCACCCCAATAGGGCAACCAGGATGCTCGCCAACACCAAGGCCAGGGTGATCCCATTGCGAAAGCCGATAAAACGATCATCGACATCATTCAACAGTTGGGTTACCAATGCCAAACGCCCTTCCACAAACGGCGACAAGACCTCCTGTAATGCGGAAGACTCCCGATCAAAATCGGGCATGGCCAGATTACCTTTTTCAGGCCCCCCATCGACGTAGGCCTTGGCCATGCTCCGCCCCTGGGCATAATAGGTGACAAAACGATGGCTCAAGGTATCCAAAGTTTCATGGAGACCCGGATCAGCCGTCTTGGAAATACGTCGGCGAAACGCTTCGATCGCCTCTTGGAATGCAACGGCATGATTTTCCGCTTCCTGCCAACCATCGTCCAAGCCATTCTTGCCGCGGGTTGCCGAGACATCGGTTAAAAACTGTTGGACGTTGATGATATCTCTTTCCATTTTGGCCGCCAGAAAGGCCAATTCAATCCCCTCTCCCCGAATCACCTCGGTCGCTGATGACACCTTGTGGCTTGCCATGAATGCCCACAGATTGATCCCAACCAAAAACAACACGGGAACCACCAAAGAAATGATAATTTTATTTTTAAATTTAATATTTATTCTCATCTTTCTCACATTCATCCTAACCGAGATCATTTCAGCCGTTGCGTACCCCAAACAACGAACTTCCAACACGGACCATGGTAGCCCCCTCCTCGATAGCGACTTCAAAGTCATGACTCATCCCCATGGACAGCGTATCCATGGAGACTCCGGGAATGGACAAGGCCCTCATAGACCGTGACAACGCAGCCAATGCCCGAAAATAGGGTCTGGTTGCCTGAGGATCCTCAAAAAATGGGGGAACCGTCATCAAACCCTGGATTGAAATCCCCGGCAGTCGTGCCATGGCGATCAAGATATTTTCAAGATCCCCCGGAGCCAGGCCCGATTTTTGGACTTCACCGCCCACATTCACCTGAATCAATATCGGCATGGCCTTGCCAGGGGGCATTCGCCGATGGATTTCCTGGGCCAATTCCAAAGAATCAACGCTTTGGATCATCTGAAACAGACCGACCGCCACCTTCACTTTGTTCCGTTGCAACGGGCCGATCAGGTGCCACACCAACCCTTTTTCCTTGACCAACGCAATTTTATCCCGCGCCTCCTGCACACGATTTTCACCAAACACCTTGTGACCCGCCATGGCCGCCTGATCCACGATCGCAGCCGATTGCGTTTTGGAAACTGCCAACAGTTGCACGGAATCGGGGCACCGCCCAACGCGACGGCAGGCTTCGGCCATGGCATCGTGGATTGCATGAAGAGGGGATGATAACGGATTCATAACCTTCCAATGGCCAAAAAACAGGACTTGTTTGATAGAATGAGACCCACGGCCCACTATGCCGCAGAGAACCATTCTGTTCAAGATTTGTTATCATTGAAATATAAAATGCCGATGCATTATACAGGAGTAAACACAGTCGCCGCAGAAATCTTGGCTTGTAGGGAAGAGATCATCTGTTCCAATTCAACCCTAGCTTCGGCTTGCAGACCAAGGCACATGGCAATACCTTCGGCATCAGTGCCGAAACGGTCAGCCATATTCAGTCGAAAGTCTCCTCCCTCTTGCCGAGTTATGCGATAGGCATGTAGATGTATAGAATCTCCAATCCTGGCAGGACTTTTCAAATGAGCGAATTGAAACTCCTTGCTCATGTATGCGAAAAGGCTGTCCTGGACAACAAGGACAATTTTCTTGTTTACATGTTCAAAAGTCTTAACTTTGTGATGCAATTGTATTAAAATAGTTTTTGCTGTCATCTTCCAGTTGATACCAAAACCTTTATTCGAGTTTTCGACATCATCTGCACGAAGGAGCCCGAGTTCCCGGATAAGACGCTGCCGCTCCGGCCACACGGTTCCGGTTGTGTCCAATGTTTGGATCTCAATACCAACGAAGTCCACTACCTTCCCTCCCATGACGGAAACGAGGAAATAATCCACACTTCCCCCTGGAATCGAGACTTCAGATACCATATGAAGTTCGTTACCCGGTTCGTGCTGAGTCAGCAGGTGAAGGCAATCGGTGAAGATTTGGCGACGTTCGATTAAGCGTGTCGGACAGATAATTATCGGGATCGGAGGCTTGCCATACAGAACGGTGCAAGAACCGATGGAAATGCCAGGTTCGCTCTTTCTGATCTTATAACAACGTTTGTTCAGGTACGGACACTGCTGCGCAGAGACCACATCGGACCAATTGAGAGTGCTGTTTCCCGCTGCATATCCAAAAAGCTCAGCAATTTTGCTCATGCGGCAAACCAGAGCCTTTCTTGTGAAAGTTCGAGGTACCGCCGGGAGATGTCAATCCCGATAGACTTCCGTCCCAGCAGTCGCGCAGCAACAAGAGTGGTACCCGTCCCAGCGAAGGGATCAAGGGCAAGTCCACCTGGTGGGCATGTGGCCAGCAATGGACGGCGGCAAAGATCGATGGGATAAGCGGCAAAATGCACATCGCGACCTTGCGTATCCTCAGGGATAATGTCCCAAACGTCACCGGGCTTACTGCCATTGGGGTGATACTTCAAAAAGTAAAAACCTTTATCCATCAATTCCTTGGCCCTTCCAGAGACTTTGATCATATCGGAATGGGTCGTCCGCTGCTGACCACGAATGACCATACGGAAATCAGAGAGCCTACCCTCGGCAACGTCGGCAAGAACGTGTTCCAACGCCGTGAATGCAGACTTCTTTTCGGAGGATGTCAAAGCCGTCGAGAGTTCAATTTGCCGCTTGTATCGAACACCAGAAACGCCGGTTGCAGAAATGACAGTACCATGAACAACCTTAGCCTCACGCGCCTTTGAGCGGATTGCATCGGCATCGTAGTAATAGCCCTTCGGCTGTTTGACAAAATGGAAAAGATTTTCATGGACATTGGCCAGTCTGTCTTTACTGTTGTCCATTCCACCCTTGAGCTTGTTCCAAACAACGTTGTTTCGCAGCACCCATCGCTGATTGTCAGTCAGTTCAAATACGACCCGCCACGGAATACCCACAAGCCCTTTGCCGCTATAGGTATCTCCCAGATTCAGCCAAAACGATCCTTCGGGTTTCAGAACACGTTTGACCTCGGCAAAAATTTCTCCCAGGTGCTGTACATAATCCCGATAGCTCGATTCAAGTCCGATGCCGCCATTGTCGTATTGACGCTTGCCCCAATAGGGAGGGGAGGTCATGGCAAAGTCAATGGAGCAATCTGGAAACGACCTGAGTACGATCTTGGCGTCACCCAGCAGCATCAGTGGATCCGTGTTATGATCTTCGCCGCAATAGCCTGCGAATGCGGGACCGTAATCATACTCAACGATGGCTCCTGTATCTCCGCGCTGACTCAGTGAAGGCAACATCTCTCCAGACATTGATTGCGTATCCAACTTTTTCACCCGCTTCCCCCATGAACAATGCGAAGATAGAATAACCACATTTGGCCACTGATGCGAGGGATACGGCACATACGAGCGGAATCACCATTGGTCGAATTCACGTCAAACCAGCACACTTTTTAACCAAAAGACGATTGATTTTTAGTTGAATTATTTCATAGAATATGATACACGGGAAGACTGGTCAGATGTGTTTTTCACCAAGGGCGCACCGTCCGGGATAAAGTGTGCTTCCAGGAAGTTGCCTTAAGCCGCCCGGTTCTCTGCCAATTCCCTCGGTCCTTGGTCGAGACACATCAACAAAGATTAAAATAAACCCTTATCTCAAGGAGTTTTCCTCGTGAACGAAAACCGCCGATTCCCGACGCCCCAAGGTTACCCGACCGCCGCAGACGCCAGGCAAAGCGGCTTGACCATCGAAGGCAGTGCCATCAATTACCTCAAGCAGGTTTATGCCCTGCTGGCCGGAAGCCTCGTCGTCTCCGTTGCCGCCGGTGCTGTGGGGATGACCCTCCCGTTCGCCCATGAACATCCCATCATCCTCATGGTGATGATGTTCGGAGCCTTGTTTTTGGCCATGAAGGTACAAAATACCGCCACACTCTTCCTGTTTACCGGCATATCCGGCCTCAGCCTGGGACCGGTCATCGCCGTTTACGTCGGTGCCGGCATGTCCCATATCGTCGGACAAGCCGCCTTTCTCACCGCAGCCATCTTCTTCGGCCTGACATTTTATGCCATGACCGCTAAAAAAGATTTCTCCATGATGGGTGGTATGCTGTTTGCCGGTCTCATCATCGTCGTCGTCGGCGGCTTAGTCAACCTGTTCATTCACTCCACCGCCATCAGCTTTGCCATCTCCGCCGTAGGGGCGTTGATTTTTTCCGGTTTCATCCTGTTTGAAACCCAACGCCTGAAAATGGAACCCTGGGCCGTTTCTCCCTCGGTGGCGGCACTGAGCATGTACCTCAATGTGGTCAACCTTTTCACCTCCCTGTTACAACTTCTGGGTATCTTTGGCAGCGACGATTGATCCTTGCGCCAAACCCTTCTTGACGAGGAGTGCTTCGGCGCTCCTCATACTCTCAAACCTCCTTGTCCGGTCAGCCAGAGGAATTCTCACTCCAAAAAAGGTCGGCGTGACGTGTCCCCACAACTGAAACAAGCCACTGCCCACCTCCACGCCTTTGGGTGGGATCCGCAAGTCGGCCCTGCTCTGGTTGTCCTGGGGACCGAACAAAGGCTCTATGGATTGGGTGATGGTTTCCCTCCAGATGGTTGGCCTGTCTCTACCAGCATCAAGGGGTTTGGAAATCTGGCCGACAGTGGCCTGACGCCGACGGGTCTTCACCGTATCTGCGCCTGCATCGGCGCGGATGCCCCCCTGGGCCAAGTGTTTAAAAGCCGCGAACCCACCGGCGACATCATCACCGATGCCGCACCACCGGGTTTGGACTGCATTACCACACGCATCCTGTGGTTGGAGGGATTGGAGGAAGGGATCAACAGGGGACCGGGTATCGACAGCCGTGAACGTTATATCTATATCCACGGCACACCCCATGCGCACCGGCTGGGACAACCCGCTTCCGCAGGCTGCATACGGATGGCAAACCATGATATCATTGATCTGTTTCACCGGGTTGCCATCCATACTCCGGTATTGATTCTCCCCTGACAACCGTTTCAACCATCCACTTCAAGGTCAAACGAAAACCATTTATTCATGTCCAGGCTTCTCTCCACAATCACCCGGCGTTTGGGGAATCCTCAGATTACCGGCCTCATTCTGGCCATAGTTCTGGCGGGGGGGGGTATTGCCTTTTTCGGTAAATCCCTCGCCCCCTATCTTACGGCACTGATCTTGGCCTATCTGCTGGAGGGGATGATTGGATCCTTGATCCGGCTCCGGTTACCGCGCATGGTTGCGGTGGTCATCATTTTTAGTCTTTTTTTTCTTGTCCTCAATCTTTTGCTGTTTTCACTCCTGCCCAATTTGGTGCGAGAACTGATCCGAATTTCCCAAGATATTCCTCACATCACCCAAACCCTGAAAGAATTGATGAAACGGATGAGCGAATCGGTTTCAGGATGGGGTGATTCGGCCTTTGCCGAAAACATCCTCTTGGGGCTGGTGGAACGCTCCCAACAGATGGCGGGTGATTCGGTCACTTTCCTGCTGCAAAGTTTGCCCGGCGTCATCTCGGTGATGGTTTATCTCGTCCTGGTTCCATTTTTAGTTTTTTTCTTCATGAAAGATAAAAAAATTCTCATCGATTCCTTTGTCCGTTACATGCCCAAGGATCGTGACCTAATCAACCGAGTCCTGGCGGATGTGGATACCGCTGTGGGTGGTTATATTCGTGGAAAATTTTGGGAATTATTGCTGCTGGGATCCACCAGTTACGCTGCGTTTTTGTTCATCGATTTCAAATATGCCTTCCTGGTGGGACTTCTCACGGGACTCTCGGTTTTGATTCCCATTTTAGGTTTGGCGGTGGTTGCCCTGCCGGTGGTGATTTTGGGTATTTTTCAATGGGGACTCACCTGGGACGCCATCAACCCTTTGATCATCTATGCCGTTCTTCAGGTTGTGGACGGCAACATTCTGGCCCCGATGATTTTGGGAGAGACCGTCAAGGTTCATCCCACCACCATTATGCTGGCGGTTTTGTTTTTTGGCTCTATCTGGGGACTTTCCGGTGTTTTTTTTGCGGTTCCCCTCTGGGTACTTCTTAGGAGCGTATTGGACGCTATTCTTTTTTCCGAGGAAAGTGGCGGTCTGACCGAGACCATAAAATGATTAAAAGAAAAAAGGGGTCTGGGGGATTGCCCCCAGGGTTTTGAC